>NZ_JAIZ01000172.1 GCF_000710465.2 Kitasatospora sp. MBT63
TTGACGGCCAGGACGCCGCCGGGCAGCGGGTGCTGCTCGGTGGGTTGCCAGGCCACCGCCACGGCTAGACCGCGGGGGCCGAGCCGGAGCACCGCCCCGGGGCGTCCGTCCCCGGCCTGGACGATGTCGATGCCGACGGCCGCGAGAGCATCGGCCGTTGCGTTCCACAGCGCCCGGTCGTCGTCGCCGGGTTCGCCGGTGGCGGGGGAGAGGGGCTGTTCAGGCTGATCGCCAGGGTGGTGCGTGTGCATCCTTTGACTCTATAGCGCCGCCTGCTGGGCGCCCGGGGGCAGGATGGGCAGTGGCCAGGCCGGGTCCGGGGCCCAGGCGGGCCACGGGAAGCCGAAGGGGCCGCGCCGCTCCTGCAACAGGCCGATGGCGTGCTCGCGGGCGTGGTCGACGGCCCGGTGGTCAGCCTCGGTGACCAGGCCGAGGCGGCGGCCGTGGGCGTACTCGTCCTCGTCCTTCCACCGCCAGGAGGACAGGTCGGGATCGACCACCAGGTCGACGAGCAGGTCCAAGGTGTCGATCCCGATCCGGGTCCGCACCGCGGGCCGCTCGAAGTTGACGTAGAGGCGCAGCGGCTCGCCCGCCGGGGACTGGAAGTGGTGCAGGGAGAACCAGCTGCCGGTCTCGAAACGCGAGCGCAGAACAGTGTCGCGCCAGGCCCAGGGCTCCAACTCCCATGAACCTGAAGCGAGATGCTCCAGTCCGTCCTTGCGGGAGGAGTCGTCGCCGGTGCGCAGCGCCGTCGTCCACGTGGTGGGGGCCAGAGCTCGGATGCCGGGCCAGTAGCCGATCTCCAGCAGGGTACCGCTGTCGGAGAGGGCCCGATGGGGCTGGGCGGACCAGACCCTGCCGAGGTGAACGTCCCGGCGCACCACCGTGGTGCCGCAGGCGAAGGGGGCCGGGGCTGCCGGGGCGGCGGCCGTCACGGTGCTCCCCACGTCGGGCAGGAGGGTTCGTGCCAGGTGGTGCGTACGACCATGCCGCCCGGGGAGAGGTGCTCGCTGGACCGGGTCCGGCAGCATCCGGCCCGGTGCAGAGTGGGCGCGGTGTCCTGCCTTGGCGGTCGGGCGGCGGCTGGCTGCCGGCGGCGGCGGGTGGAGGTCGTCATGACGGATGCTGTGCCCGCCATGTACGGGTGCCTAACCCGGCCTTCGTCCGGACGGAGGAGCGTGCGCGTCCCGGGCGGTCACCAGGCGCGCCGTGCGGCTGGCGGCCGGTAGTCCTCCCACAGCCCGGCCTGGCCGGCGCCCCGCCGGTAACGCACCCCGCTCAGGCCGATGATCCGGTGCTGCGCCACGGCGAGGGCGCGGTGGCCATCCACCGGGCGGAAGCGCAGGACGCCGCGACGGGGATCCCAGTCCTCGGGGTTGCCGAACAGAGTGTGCATTGCGGGCGCGTCGGCGGGGCCGGACTCTACGTGCAGGCGCAGCGGCTCCCAGCCCCGGCAGTGGGGCAGCGCTGGTATTAAGGGGAAGGGGAAATGAGTCGGCCCGCGTTCCCGGGCCGGTTACCGTGTCCACCATGAGCACGACCTCGCCGTCCGCCGCCCCGGTCCCGCTGCACATCGCCATCGAAGCGCCGCCGCCACCTGCGCCCTTCGCTCCCACGGTGATCGGCTCGGCCGCCGGCCCGCACAACCGGCCCTCCCCGGCCCCGAAGCCCACCGGGCCCGACTGGGCGGCGCTCGGCATCGAGCTGCGCTGGAAGGACCAGGAGACGAGCGACTGCGCAGCGATCCTCTCCCCCGTCCTCGGGCCCGCGACCGGCGCCGAGGAGTACACCCGGTACGCCGCGGGTGCCCAGCGGCGCGGCGAGAGCGTGCTCGTCGTGGCCTGCACCGGCGCGGGCGAGCGCAGCTACAACGTCTTCTCGGGCACGGTCGCCCCCGGCATCCACCTGCCCGGCGCCTACGGCCAGATCACCGCCAACCCGCTCCCCAACGGGGTGCGCCCCGAGCTCGCCGACAACCTGGACCACGCCGAACACGAACTGGGCGCCCGGCTGCTCAACAGCCCCCCGAACACCTGGTTCGGCCTGAAGCTCCTACAGGCGATCACGCACTCGGGGCGGGCCGGGAGCGCGGTGATCGCACCGAAGCCGAAGGAGGCGGTGCTGCGCCCAATCCTGGTCGACGGCCTCGGCAACCCGATCGCGGGGGTATGGGTGCCGGCCGACAGGAGTGCCCGCTGGTTCGTCGTCCCGCACGGCACCGACCAGAGGCTGCTGGCGGAGTGGGTGGTTCAGCACGCGCTGCCCGCGTACGTGCCCGGCGCGCTGACCCGCGCCCGCTCGACCCTAGTGCGCGACCCGGCGTTCGCCACCGACGCCGAGACGCGCCTGATCGAGGCGATCGCCCAGGAACGGCGCGACCACGAGGAACGACAAGCCGAGCTGCAGCAGGAGCTCGCGGCGCTGCAGGCCGTGGCCGACCCGCTGCGCGACGGCCTGCTGTTCGGTACCGGCCGCCAGTTGGAGGACGCGGTGCAGGACGTCCTCGTGGCGGCGGGTGCCACGGTGACCCGCCTGGACGACGTCTACGGCCCCGAGTCGGCGGACCTGCTGGCCGAGTACTGCGGCCTCCGACGCCTGGTCGAGGTGAAGTCTGCAGGCAATCGGCCGCCGCAGAACCTCCCCGACAAGCTCCTCAAGCACCTGGCCACCTGGCCGAACCTGGACGGGGCCGAGCCGGTCGACGGCGGCGTCCTGGTCGTCAACCACCAGATCAAGCTGCCGCCCGCCCGGCGGGATGCCGAGGTCTACACCGACCGGGCGTTCGCCGACGCGCTGACCGTGCCGGTGATCGGCAGTACCCGCCTGTTCGAGTGGTGGCGGCGGGAGGACTGGGAGTCCGTGCGGCACGCCGTCTTCGGCGACACCACCGAGGTGCGGCCGGTCGAGCATGCCCAGATACGGCTGACGGAGCCCACCGAGCCGGGCGCCGGGCCGATCCCGGCTCGACCCGGCCTGCTCGCGCGCTGGCGCCGATAGCCGTCAGCCCTGCTCCCAGGACCGCGGCGAGCCAGTGGACCATCGACGCCAGCCAGTGGGGGCGGCCGCGCTCAACCCCCACGACGCCGCGAGCAGGTGTGTAGGACCGCCCACCGCTTCGCCGGCGCGCCGCAGGCAACGTTCCAGGGCTACAGGACGGGGGCGTAGGCGCGCGCCTGGGTGGTCCACATCGCCGCGTACTCCCCGTCAGCGGCCAGGAGCTCCTGGTGCGTTCCCTCCTCCCGGACGTGGCCGTGGTCGAGGACGATGATGCGATCGGCGTGCTGGGTGGAGCCAAGCCGGTGCGTGATCAGGATGACGGTCCGGCGAGTTGGAGGACGATGTGCGACGCCGCCCGTTCCTGGGTCTGGCCGCGGCGGTGCTCGCCCCGGCCGCCCTCCAGCAGGACGCCCACGCCGCCGGGCCGCTGTCCGGACTCGAGGACCTGCTCCTGTACCGCACCGGCCGCGTGCCTGCGCCCCGCCGGGAACCCACCGCCGAATCGGTGGCGGCGGCGCTAACCGCCTCGCGCCAGGAGTTCCGCGACGCCCGCTACGACCGGCTCGCCGCGGCGCTGCCCGCCCGGATCGCCGCCGCACAGCTGTTCGGCACCCCCGACCAACAGGCCGTCAGCACCGCCGCGCTCTACAACGTGGCGGTACGGCTGTGCATCAAGGTCGGCGACAACAACCTGGTGGCGGTCACCGCCGACCGGGCGCTGACCGCCGCCCGCGCCGGCGGCGACCCGCTGGTGCTCGCCGAGGCCCAGCGGATGGTCTCCAGCTCCTGGCGCCGGCAGGGCTCGCTGGCACGCGCGACCGACATCGTGGTCGTCGCCGCCGAGGAACTGCTGGCCGACACCACGGTGCCCGAGGCCCAGCGTCTGGCACTGCGCGGCGACCTGTACGCGACCGCCGCCTACACTGCCGCCAAGAGCGGTGACCGGGGATACGCACACGCCCTGATCACCGAGGCCGCCGACAGCGCCGCCGCGGCCGGACGCTCCTCCGGCCTGGTCGACGGAGTGCAGGGGGTGGCGCTGCACGAAGTGTCGGTGCACTACGAGCTCGGCGACGCCGGCCGGGCGATCGAGTACGCCCGCACCGTCGACCCGGCGGCACTGCCGACCGCCGAACGGCAGGCCCGGTTCTTCACCGATGTGGCCCACGCCTTCGACAAGTGGGGCAAGCCGGAGCAGTGCTACCGGGCCCTGCTCGCCGCCGAGCAGGCCGCCCCCCAGGAGGTGCGCCGCGGTGCGGTCCGCGACCTCGCGGTCGGGCTGCTGCGGCTTGACCGGCGCCTGCCCGGGGTGCGGGACTTCGCCGTCCGCGCCGGCGTGCCCACAGCGGTGTGACCAGGGTCTAAGTGGCCCCGGCCTGCCCGGACACCGAGTCGTCCGGGGTGCTGTACCGGCGATCGTCTCCCTCGCGCCGGGGGAGGGGAGAACCGTCGGTACAGTCCACCCATGATCAGTTCGGGGGGAATCCGGATCGACCTGGCGTCGATCGAACAGGCATTGGAAGCCAACGGTCACGACGGCTGCGGCGTGGAGTTGGTGCCCACCAGCCCGTTCGCCGTGGACGAGGAGACCGATGTCCTGGATGCAGCGGAGGAGGCGTTGGGCGCCGCCAACGACGGCGACGGGGCCGACTACGTGATGTTCGGGCAGCAGCCGTCCTTCACCCTCGACGGCGTCGGTGTGTCCCTCAAGAGCTACTGGGGCCCCAACTCCCTCACCACGTGGCTCCGCTCCTTCGCGCACGCCCTGGAACAGCGCGGGTTCACCGGCCGGCTCACCGCCACCTCGCTCGTGGGGCCGCCGCGGTGGCTGTGGCACGACTACACCCCCCGCGCCGGGGCATTCATCGCCCTGGACCGCCCCCTCACCGACGCGGACCACACCGCCCGCTGGTGCGCCGAGACCGCCGACTGGGCCCGGCACGGGGGCAGCCACGCCCTCCTCCACGCCGGACCGGTGCTCCAGCACGACACCACGGACCAGGTCCCGCAGCATCTCGCCCGGACCCTGCGCACCGCCGGCCACGGCATCCTCACCTACATCGACCCCACAACCCCCCGGGCCGCCAGGGTGCGAGTGCAGCAGGACGGCCTGGCCGTTTTCCAGAGCTACGACCCGGCCGCGCCGACCGCCGCTCTGGTGGCCCGAGCCCGGGACGCGATCGTGGCCAACGCCGCCCGCACCCGGCTCGCGTTCGCCACCATGACCCCGATGTGGTCCTACGGCTGGGAGCAGACCGGCCGCCAGCCACCGGCCGTCGCCCCCCACGAGATCCGCCACAACCACCCGCTCTGGGAGCGCCGCCTCCCCGATGTCTACGCCCTGCAGTTGCTCACCCGGGCCCACCTGGACCACGTGCAGGACCTGGCCGGCTGGACCGTCACCGAGGTCGGCTCCGGCCGCTACCTTGTCGAAGCGGACGACCTCGCGGCCTGGTGCGGGCCGGGCGGGCCGCCGGAGGACGTTCTCGCACAGGCTCGCGCGGCCTTCGGCGCCGTGCTCGCGACGTCGGACGACCTGCAGTGAACCCGGCCCTCTACCCCGGTCTTCAGCAGACCCGGCTCGACGAGCTCCGGCGGGGCGAGGGCGGGCCGGCGCCCTTTGGAGGCGACGAGTGCCGGGCCCACGACAACAGCGGTCAGGAATGGACGATCACCATTGCCGCCCCTAGCAGCGGCGATCCACGAACCTTGCCGAAGCCGGAGGCCGTGGTGGTGGCCACCAGAGCCCCACACCTGGCCGTCGGCGAGCTGCGGACGCCGGTCTACGTCCTCGCCGAGTACGTCCGTGCGGCCGAGGTCGCCGAGGTCATCACGAGCGTCAAGAGTCCGCGGACCCTGACCGGCCTCGCCGCCCGGCTTCTTACCCTCACGACCACGACAGAGGCCCTCCGGTGAGCCGGCCACCCCTTCCGCCCGCCGGTACCGCCCGCTTCATCGGCGCTCCCGAACCCGAACGCCGTGCGGCCGGCCTGTCCGGCCACTGCGACGCCTGCGCACTCCTCGGCCACGACGACGCCCATCCCGATCTCGACTGCGCCAACGTCGGGTGCTTGGTCGCCCACAGGCTCGACGAGTCCGGCCGACCGCGGTGCGCTGACTGCGGGTTGGTGATCACCGGCCCGTGCCTGTCGGATCTTCCTCTTCCCGGCGAGGCCGGAACCGACCAGCTCCGGCACTGGCATACCGGCCCGAGCGCCTGTGAGAAGGCCATCCAGGAAGAAGGCGGCAACGCCCGGTAGGCCCAGCAGCCGGCCGCCGCGATGCTGCCGCCTGCCGCACCCGGGCTCCGGCCGGCCGTCTGCTCAACCGCCCGGGGCTCGGCACCGGGTCGCCGGCCGGGCCGGGCAGGGACTCGGGAGCTGTGGTCGCCGTCCGGCCGGGGGGGTGACGAGGTCGGCCTGGCCGATCCCGGCTTTCTTGAGTTCCTTCGTGACGATGGGTGCTCCACCCGGGGCGCACCTGGGGATCGCGATCGCCCGCGCGCTCAAGGCCGCGATGGACACCCGGGGCATCAGTGCCCGGGAAGCGGCCAGGCAGGCCGGCTTGGGGACGACCCACCCGACCGTCCTCGACACTCTGCAGGGCAAGCGCCTGCCGGCCACGCACACAGTCCTGCTGCTGGAGATCGCGCTGCGCACCCTGCTCTACCCGAGCGGGCTGTACGCGCAGCTGGAAGCAGAAGAGCCCGGCCCCGGTGGCACGGTGGCCTGATCCGGGGCCGGGAGGTCAGGCACCGAGGCCGACGTGGCGGACGTAGAGGTAGGCGCCCCAGTCGGAGTCGAGCCCGGAGATGATGTCGTCCCAGACCTTTGCCAGCTCGGAGGCGTCCCCGGCCACCATGGCGTCGACAGCGGCACCCCAGACGTAGCGGACCTGGACCTTGCGCACGCGCAGGTTGTCGCGGCGCCTGCTGGGCAGGACCGGTTCCTGGTTGATCGGGTGGATCTCCACCCGCGTGCCCTTGCCGCCGTTGTCCAGGTGCTGCTTGAACGGGCCGGGGTTGGACATGATGTTCGCCGCGCGCAGGTTCCAGTAGGCGGTGTCGATCTTCTCCAGATTCTCGGGGCGCGGCATCTGCTTGCCCTTGGCCCAGGCCTTGACGGTGTCCGGGACGGCGGTGATGCCGGCCTCGGCCATCGCGGCCGGGCCGCCGCTGACGCTGGTCAGGTAGCGCACGCGGGCCTTCATCCCGCGCCGGGTCGTCACGGGCGACTTGATGCCGCCTTCGACGATCATCCGCTCCAGGGCGTCCTCCAGGGCGGCGCCCAGGGCGATCTTCCCGTGGACGTTGCCAGGATCGCCCGCGGCCCCGTACTTGCCGAAGTTCTTCCATCCGTCGGTCGACACGTTCTCAGGCAGCCTTCTCGTAGTTCTCGGGGAGGATGTACTGCTTCTTGAGCTTCATCTGGGCCGCACCGCGGCCCTCGACGAACACGCCGCCGGACTGGCCCGGAAGGCGACGCCACTCGCCGCCGGTGACGTGGAGCTCGTCCGTGCCCTTGAGCCGCACGATCGTCAGGCCGGACTGATGGGCGGCCTCGGCCTTGTACCAGAGGTTGGCGAACGCCTGGCTCCTCAGGATGTGCATCCAGTCGGGCCGCCGGATGCCTCTGTTGAAGGTGGACTCGCCGATCGTGGACACGAACTTGGAGTACATCGCCTTCACATACTCCTCGCCCACGCCGTCACCGGCGGCGATGAACTCGTCGCGGGCGATGTTCAGGACGCGCCGGAACTTCTCCAGCAGGTCCTCGCTCGCCCCGGAGACCCACGACTCGGTGATGTGCGGCGGGTCGGCGTAGTAGTCGAGCTTGTGGCAGCGGATCAGCAGCCGCACAGTGGCGTCGTCCAGCAGCACGGCCCCCGGCTCCTGCCGGTTTCCGATCGGGTCGGGCAGGTGCGGGTGCTGCCAGATCGGCCGCTTGGGCAGCAGGTAGATGCCCGACTGCTTGCGGTGGAAGCCCCCGTTGCGGTTGTGCTCCAGCGCGCCGATCGGCAGATGTGTCTTCAACGCGCTCATGTAGGCGGCGTTGGTGTCGAGCCCGTCGACGGTGACCGGGGCGTCGGCCCGGAGCCCGGACATGAATGGCCGGTTCGTCCAGTTGTGGCGGCCCTCCCACACCTCGTCGGCGCCGCTCTGGGTCTTCTTGCTCAGGAACTCCCACTGCTCCGGGTACACGGTGTGCTCGTAGGTCGCCCCGACCCGGGTGGCCTCGAACAGCGCCATGCCATCGGGGATGCCCCGAAGCTTCGCCGCCTCGATCGCCTCCTTGCCCGTGCCGTACTGCTCCTTCACCTCGGCGGCAGCATGACGGATCACGCGGAGGAAGTGGTCGTAGTCGCGCCCGCCGTAGCGCGCGCCGTCGGGCGACGAGCCCGCGCCCGCTCGGCGACCGCGGGCCCGGGAGGCACCCGGGCTACCCCCCGGCAGCGGACGCCAGGCGTCCGGGGATGTCAGGTCCGTGGGGAAGCCGGATCCGCCACCATCCACCGTCGGCTCCTCTCCGGCCGCCGGGCCGGATCCAGCTGCGGGCTCCTGCTCCGGGACGGACGGCGGTTCGACAGCCGTTTCGGCCGGTGGTACGGCGGGATCGTCCACAACGGACGCCTGCGCCGGGGCGGGAGCGGCGGAAGCGGGGCTGGGGTCGGTCAGGCGGGCGTGAGCGAAGTCCGCCCGCAGGACCACCGTGGCCTGCTCGCCGAGGTCCCGCTCGGCGACGGTCACCCGGACCTGGTCGCCGGCGCCCCGGGTGTGGTGACGTTCGAGAAGCAAGGTGACGTCCGCCGCCAGCGCCCGCAGCAGGGCCGCATCGTCTGTGTCGAGCGCGGCCAGGACCGGGATGCCGTGGGTGCGCGCCAGGTGGGTCAGGGCCTGAACGGCGTCGCGGAGGGCAGGCGGACCGGACAGGGGAAGGCGCGGGTCGCGGGCAGCCTGGAGACGGTCGACGATCACCAGGGCGAGGCCGGGGAAGTCGGCGGCGGTCTCGGTGATGGCGGCGGCGTCCAGGCCGCTCCCGTCGTCGATCAGCAACTGCGCCGAGGACAAGAGCCGGGCGGTCTCGGCGACGGCCCCGCGCTCGGCGTCGTCCAAGGCGCCGGCGCGCAGGCGGCGGTAGTCGACCGGCGTCTGGGCGGCGATCACCCGGGCGGCGACGTCGGCCCGGGTGAGCCCGGAGGCGGCGTAGAGGACGGGGTGCCCGAGGGTGAGGGCGCTGGCGCGGGCGGCCGCGGTGGCGATCAGGCTGGAACCGGTGCCCGGCTCGCCCGCGACCAGGTGGAACCGGCCGGGCTGGAGCCCGCCCAGCACCGAGTCCAGGACCGCGATGCCGGTCGGCAGCCCGGCTCCGGTGACAGCCCGCTCTGCCTCGTCCGTGGTGGCCACGGTGAGCAGGGCTTCGAGCGCGTCGCCGAGGGGAGTGATCCGCCGCCGGCCCGACGGGGTCGGTGCCACTTCGGTGGCCGAGGCCGCAGCGGTGGCCGGCTCGGTGGACGGGACGGCCGGTGCGGGCACAACCGGGCTCTGCTGCGGCTCGTGCGGCTCCGCGGCCGGAGCGGACGCGCCGGTGTCGTCCGCCGGCTCAGGCGGGCCGGCGGACGGCTGGGGCGTGCCGGGGGCGTCCATCGTGTGGCGCAGGAGCTGCGACTTCAGGCTCGCCAGCGCGGGGCGGTCGAGGACGCCGTCGAGGTGGGTGGTTCCGGTGAGCACCAGCGGGAAGGGGTCTGCGGCCCACAGGGTGTACGCGGCTTCCAGCGCCTCGGTGGGCAGGCGGTGCGCGTCCAGGACGACCACCAGGGGCGAGCGGCGCTTGAGGGCGGCGGCGATGAGGGCCGTGGTGTCGGCGAGCGAGCGCGGGCGAGCCTGGGTCCGGCCGGGGTGCAGTGCGGCGAAGAGCGGGTTCAGCAGCGCCGAGCGGGTCTTCGACGCCTCGGGGGAGACCCGGACGACGGCCGCCGGATCAAGGGGCGCGGTGAGGGCGGCTTGCGCGCTCGCCGGGTCCGGGGAGGTGAGGGCCATCACGGCACGATCGCGGACGACGCCGTGCGCCAGCTCGGCGAAGTCGTCGGCGGGCTCGGCCGAGACGGGGGCGGCCGGTTCCGGGGACGCGGTGGCCGGTACCGCGGTGAGGACCGCGACGGTGGCCTTGTGGCGCCGGAGTACCTGGGGCTGACCGGCCGCAGCGTTCTGTACCAGGGTCGCCAGGACCGGGCGTGCTTCGGCGATCCCGTGCACCGGCGCATCGGCCAGCGCGAGGGCGAGCTCGTCGGCCAGGGCCGGTGAGATGAGCCAGGCGGCGTCCTCGCCGCGTTCGAGGCGAACGGGGCCGCGGGTCGTCTCCCTGATGAGGGCGGGCAACTGCGGTCTCGCGTCGCGCGCCTGGACGGTGCGGACGACCGCGAGCCGCGCGGCCGGGTCCGGACTGGGGGCGTTGGCGGGCACGGTGAGGCCTCCCACGGCGTCAGGGTTCGAGCGGCGGATCCGCCGTACCGCACACTCTATCAGTGCGGTACATATTTTTGGGGTCATTGTGCACCGCATCGGGTGGCGGCGGGGGCGTGGGATTGACGCCAGCCGTCTGGTGCCCGCGGTGTGTCGCCTCTGTCGGCGTAATGGTCAGTGGGGCTCGTGTGCGGGCAGCTCTGTGCCCGGGGGGTGGCGACATGCGAGACCTGGGAGCGATGCGGGCTTCGTGCCGGTGGCCTGGCAGCATGTCGGTCACTGACTGTCGATCGGAAGAAGTAGCCTCATGAACCGCAGTGAACTGGTGGCCGCCGTCTCGGAGCGCGCCGAGGTGACCCGCAAGGACGCCGACGCCGTTCTGGCCGCCTTCGCCGATGTCGTCGGCGAGGTCGTCGCCAAGGGCGACGAGAAGGTCACCATCC
>NZ_JAIZ01000173.1 GCF_000710465.2 Kitasatospora sp. MBT63
TAGGGTCTCCTTGGCATTCGCCCGTCTGTGCGGATTGTCGGTATCTGTTGATCCATCATGGGGAGTTTTTCGTGGGGGCTTGGCGAGCACGAACGCCAATCGGTAGATGGTTGTGGGGGCGTCATCGATGGCTGGGTATGGCCAGCCTGCTGGCGTTGTTGATGTCGCTGCTGGCGGCGCCGTCGGCGGAGGCGCTGGCGGCGAAGCG
>NZ_JAIZ01000174.1 GCF_000710465.2 Kitasatospora sp. MBT63
CCCGCGCACGCCGCCGGACGCCGGCCGCAGCCGGCGGCCGCCCCCGCCGGGCCGGCGGTGGCCGCCGGCTACGCGGTCCCGATCGACACCGTCCGGCACACCAGGACCTGGATGGCCTGGCCCGACAGCTCGGCCATCTGGGGCCGCCGGCTCGCCGGGGTCCAGGCCGACATCGCGCTGATCGCCAGGACCGTCGCGAAGTACGAGCCGGTCGTCATGTGCGCCAACTCCGCCGGCGTCACCAAGGCGCGCTCCGCGTGCGGCTCCGCCGTCACCGTCATCGGGACCATCCCGGTGGACGACTGCTGGATGCGCGACTCCGGCCCGGTGTTCCGCACCGACGGCGCCGGCGGGCTGGACGCCGTCGGCCTGAACTTCAACGGCTGGGGCAACCGGCAGACCCACGCCAAGGACGCGCTGGTCGCGGCCAAGGTCGCGGCCTACGCCGGAGTGCCCTTCACCGCGGCCGGGTTCGTGGGGGAGGGCGGCGCCATCGAGACGGACGGTGACGGCCTGCTGATGGCGACCAGGAGCAGCCTGCTCGACTCCCGCCGCAACGGCAGCAGGACGCTCGCCCAGATCGAGGCCGCGATGCGCACCGCCTACGGCGCGACGAAGGTCATCTGGTTCCCCGGGGTGACCGGCCAGGACATCACCGGCGACCACGTCGACGCGACCTCCCGCTTCCTCGCCGACGCCACCGCCGTGGTCCAGGCGCCGCTGCCGGCCGACACCGACGTCTGGTCCAACGACGAGCGCCAGCAGTACCAGACGCTCTCCACCTCGACGGACGCCCAGGGCCACCCGCTCACGGTCTCCCGGATCCAGGGCCCCGACTACAACCTGATCCGCTCCTCCGACCCGAACTTCGTCGGCTCCTACGCCAACTACTACCTGTGCAACGGCGCGGTCATCTGCGCCCAGTTCGGGGACACCAGGGCCGACGCCGCCGCCAGGGCGACGCTGGCGGGGATCTTCCCGGGCCGGGCGATCGAGCAGCTCGACATCGACAGCCTCGGCGCGGGCGGCGGAGGCGTGCACTGCGTGACCCAGCCGCAGCCGGTCCCGTAGCGGGACGGGACGCGGCGGTTCGGGCCCGGTGCGGACGGGCCCGAACCGGCCGGGCGGCGCGGGCCCGGGACCGGCCCGGTCGCGGGTGTGGCGGAGACCTCGCTGCTCAGGAGGGTCCGGGCGAGAGGGCGCGATGGCCGAAAGCTAATATGTAAACGTCGCCTAACTCGAAAGATGAACTTGTGACTGTCAATGAGGACGTGTTCACGGACTGGAAGAACCGCGAGGAGATCGCGGAGTCGATGATTCCGATCATCGGCAGGCTGCACCGGGAGAGGGACGTCACCGTCCTGCTGCACAGCCGTTCTTTGGTCAACAAGTCGGTCGTCAGCATTCTCAAGACCCACCGCTTCGCCCGCCAGATCGCCGGCGAGGAGCTCTCGGTCACCGAGACGATGCCCTTCCTCCAGGCGCTCACCGCGCTGGACCTCGGCCCTTCCCAGATCGACATCGGCATGCTGGCCGCGACCTACAAGGCCGGCGACCACGGCCTGAGCGTCGAGGAGTTCACCGCCGGCGCCGTCGCCGGTGCCACCGGTGCCAACAAGCTGGAGCGCCGCGACTCGCGGGACGTCGTGCTGTACGGCTTCGGCCGGATCGGCCGCCTGCTGGCCCGTCTGCTGATCGAGAAGGCCGGCTCCGGCAACGGCCTGCGGCTGCGCGCCATCGTGGTGCGCAACAGCGGTGGTGAGGACCTGGTGAAGCGCGCCTCGCTGCTGCGGCGTGACTCCATCCACGGCCAGTTCCACGGCACGATCACCGTCGACGAGGCGAACAACAAGATCGTCGCCAACGGCCACGAGATCACCGTGATCTACTCGGACGACCCGACGACGGTCGACTACACGGCGTACGGCATCGACGACGCCATCCTCATCGACAACACCGGCCGCTGGCGCGACCGCGAGGGCCTGTCCAAGCACCTGCGCCCCGGCATCGCCAAGGTCGTGCTCACCGCCCCGGGCAAGGGCGACGTGCCCAACATCGTGCACGGCGTCAACCACGACACCATCAAGCCGGACGAGCAGATCCTCTCCTGCGCGTCCTGCACCACCAACGCGATCGTCCCGCCGCTGAAGGCGATGGCCGACGAGTACGGCGTCCTGCGCGGCCACGTGGAGACCGTCCACTCGTACACCAACGACCAGAACCTGCTGGACAACTACCACAGCTCCGACCGGCGCGGCCGGTCGGCGGCGCTGAACATGGTCATCACCGAGACCGGCGCGGCCTCCGCCGTGGCCAAGGCGCTGCCCGACCTGAAGGCGACCATCACGGGCAGCTCGATCCGCGTCCCGGTGCCGGACGTCTCGATCGCGATCCTCAACCTTCAGCTCGCCCGCGAGACCACCCGCGAGGAGGTCCTCGACCACCTCCGCAACGTCTCGCTGACCTCGCCGCTCAAGCGCCAGATCGACTTCATCACCGCCCCCGACGCGGTCTCCAGCGACTTCATCGGCTCGCGGCACGCCTCGATCGTCGACGCCGGCGCGACCAAGGTCGACGGCGACAACGCGATCCTGTACCTGTGGTATGACAACGAGTTCGGCTACTCGTGCCAGGTCATCCGGGTCGTGCAGTACGTCTCCGGCGTGGAGTACCCGACCTACCCGGCCCCGGCGGTCTGATCACCCGGATCCCCGCGCCCGCACCGGCGACCCGGCACCCCGCGTGGGTGCCGGGTCGCCGGCGTTCCCGGGCGTGCGCGGCATGCGGGCCGTTCCGGTGCGGGCGGGCCGCGGCGCCGGCGGCGGTGCGGCCGGGTCGCTGGCAGGCTGGTGGTACGGCCCGGGACGGGTTCCCGGCGCCGTCCGACGACCAGCGGAGTGGCACCCATGACCGGCTTCCAGGCGGCCGAGCGGCGCGAACTGGTCCTGCGCGCGGCGGTCCGCCGGGGACTGCTGCACCCCGAGGACGCGGTGCTGGCGGCCTTCGTCGACCTGGACGGCGTCGCGGCGAGCGTCGCCGCCCTGCACCGCGCGTTCCCTGACCCGGCCGCCGTCACCCACACCTTCGCCGCCAAGGCGAACTGCCTGGTCCCCGTGCTGGAACGGCTGCGCCGCCTGGGCATGGGCTGCGAGGTGGCCGGCCCCGGGGAACTCGCCCAGGCGCTGGCGGCCGGGTTCGCGCCCGAGCGGATCGTCCTCGACTCCCCGGCCAAGACCCGCCCCGAGCTCCGCCGGGCGCTGGAACTCGGCATCGCCGTCAACGCGGACAGCTTCCAGGAACTGGACCGGATCGCCGCGATCCTCACCACCCTGCGCACCCGCTCCCGGATCGGCGTCCGGGTCAACCCGCAGGTCGGCGTCGGGTCCATCGCGGCGATGAGCACCGCGACTGCCACCGCCAAGTTCGGCATCGCCCTGGACGACGAGGGGAACGCCGAACGGCTGCTGCACGCCTTCCGGCAGTGGCCCTGGCTCACCTGGGTGCACGCGCACGTCGGCTCCCAGGGCTGCCCGCTGGAGCTCATCGCCGAAGGCATCGGCAAGGCCGCCGCCTTCGCCGACCGGGTCAACGGCGAGCTCGGCCGGCACCGGGTGGAAGGCCTCGACCTCGGCGGGGGACTGCCGGTGAACTTCGACGACGACCGGACGTCACCCGGGTTCGACGCGTACGTGGCCTGTCTGCGGGCCCGCGTCCCGGCCCTGTTCGACGGCGGGTACCGGCTGGTCACCGAGTTCGGGCGGGCCCTGCTCGCCAAGAACGGCTTCACCGCCGCGTACGTCGAGTACACCAAGACCGCCGGCGGGCGGCCCATCGCGATCACCCACGCCGGGGCGCAGGTCGCCGCGCGGACGGTGTTCCTGCCGGACACCTGGCCGCTGCGGATCAGCGCGCACGACCCCACCGGCACGGCCAGGACCGGCCCGCCGGTGCCCCAGGACATCGCCGGGCCGTGCTGCTTCGCCGGTGACCTGATCGCCAGGGCCCGCCCGTTGCCGCTGCTCGCGCCGGGCGACCTCGTGGCCCTGCTCGACACCGGCGCCTACTTCTTCTCCACCCCGTACCACTACAACAGCCTGCCCGAGCCCGCGGTCCACGGCGCCACCGTCACCGCCGACGGCACCGTACGGTTCGAACTGCTGCGGCCCGCCCAGCGGATCGAGGACCTGATCGTCCGGCCCTGACCGTCCGGCCCTGACCGGCGGCAGGCCGACCGGCTTCGGCGGCCGCAGCTACCCGCTGCGCCACGGTCCGAGGGCACGACGAGTACCGCACCGACCCCGACGGATGGACCCTGCGCACCTCCGACGGCAGCCGGGCCGCCCACCTCCAGCACACCATCGCCATCACCGAGGACGGCCCCCGCATCCTCACGCCGCCCTGACCCGGCCCCCGGGCGCACGACCGGCGCGCCGGACCCTGGGCCCGGCACCTACGCCGGGGTCAGGGCGAGTTCGAGCTCGGCGGCCGGGAAGGGCGTCAGCTTGGTCCCGGTGAGCATCCGACGGCGGAACTCGTTCATGACGGCCGCGACCGGCGCGTGCCGGTCGAGCAGGGCGGCGAGCTCGGGCCGCACGCCCTCCGGCCGGGTGCCGGCGATCCAACGCTGCAGGAACTCCTCGTACCCGGCCGTGGCGTCCGGGACGGCGAGCAGGTGGTGGCGGAGCACGTGCCGGGAGGTGTGGCCGCGGTCGTAGGCGAGGTGGCCGGAGAGGAACTCGGCCTCGGCCGCCGAGAGTTCGAAGTCCGCGCTGAGGGCGAGCCCGAAGTCCGCGAAGTAGAGCGCCTGCCCGTCGGTGAGGACGTTGTGGAAGTGGGCGTCGAAGTGGACCAGGCCGCGCGAGCGCAGGAAGGCCGCGCCGCGCGCCAGGGACTCCTCCACCCACGGCAGCGGCGCCGCGTCCCGCCGTCCGTCCAGGAACGCGGCGAGGGTCTGCGGTACGTGCTCCAGGAAGAGCACCAGGCTCGACGAGGACCGGCCGATCGCCTCCAGCCGCCCGCGCACCGCCGGGGAACCCTCCCAGTGCCGGACCGCCCCGTCGATCCCGCCGTGCACATCGGCGAAGCCGGTCCGGGGGGACGTCGGGCAGCCCCCGCCAGTGGTACATCAGCGGGAAGCCCTCGTACTCCTCGGTGAGCACCCAGTGAGTGGTCATCGTGTGGACGGCGAGCTCGCGCCAGGCGCCGAAACCCGAGGAGCCCAGGCCGTACTGGTAGAACGTCGGCAGCCCGAAGAGGTTGGCCGTCGAGCGGACGTTCTCCGGGCGCAGCTCCAGGTCCGTCAGCGGCACCCGCTTGACGAAGACCGGGGCCCCGGCGACCTCCAGCCGCGCCCAGCGGCCGCCGACGCCCGACCCGAGCGGTTCGGCCGCGGCCACCAGCTCGCCGAGCCGGCGGTCGCCGAGCAGGGAGAGCCGGGTGGCGACACTCCCGTAGGCGGCGCGGCGCCGGGCGTACCGGGACCGCGGTCGGCGGGTGTCGGGCGTGGTCATCGGCTGCTCCTCGGTGCCCCGGGGGCGGGGTGCGGTGGTCCGGCGGAAGGGCCCGACCCTATCCGCCGGCGGTGGTCCCGGGAGGCCCTTCCGGCCTGGCATGATCGATGCATGGTCGAACGAGTCATCGCAGCCTGTGACGGAGCAGCCAAAGGCAACCCGGGTCCAGCCGCCTGGGCCTACGTGGTCGCGGACAGCGCCGGGGTCCCGCAGCGCTGGCAGGCCGGTCCGCTCGGGCACAGCACCAACAACGTGGGTGAACTGACGGCGCTGGAGCAGGTGCTGACCGCGACGGACGCCGCCGTGCCGCTGGAGGTCCGCCTCGACAGCACCTACACCCGGGACGCGGCCACCAAGTGGCTCGCCGCGTGGAAGCGCAACGGCTGGAAGACCGCCGCCGGGAAGCCGGTGGCCAACCGGGAGCTGATCCAGCGCATCGACGCCCTGCTCGACGGCCGCGAGGTCACCTTCGTGTACGTGCCCGCCCACCAGGTGAACGGTGACCCGCTCAACGCGATCGCCGACAAGGCCGCCAGCGACGCGGCCCGCACCCAGCAGGCCGCGGGCGGCACCTCGGCGGACCTGCCGGTCCCCGACCCGGTCCCGGCCTCGTCGTCCCGCGGAGGCCGTCCGTCGCCGTCGGCGTCCGGGTCCGGTGCCGCCGCGCCCAAGCGGAAGTCCTCGGGCGGTGCGCCGACCCTCTCGGCGCGGTTCCCCGGCACCTGCCCGTGCACCCGCCCGTATGCCAAGGGCGACAAGATCACCAAGGTCGGCGGCAGCTGGGGCCACCCGGAGTGCGCGGCCGCGCACGCCTGACCCGGTCCGGACGGGCCGCCCCGGGCGGAGCCGACAGCGGTGCGGAGCACCGCGCCCGGCTCCGCCCTCGCCATGCGCCGGCCCTCACGGCCCTCCCTGTCCTCCCGGCCTGATCGGCGCCGAGGACTCCCGCACCCTGCGACGAACTTGTTCGTAACGAACATGTTCGTTATCGTGGAGCCATGACAGCGCACCTCTCAGGACGGCCGAGTCGCCGCGAGCGGCCCGCCAAGCCCGCCCTCACCCAGGACGGGATCATCTCGACCGCGGTCCGCCTGACCCGGGCCGAAGGGCTCCAGAAGGTCACCATGCGCCGCCTCGCGCAGGAGCTCGACACCGGCCCCGCCTCGCTCTACGTGTACGTCCGCAACACCGCCGAGCTGCACGCGGCGATCCTCGACGAACTGGTCGGCACGGTCGACCTGGGCGCCGCCGAGGGCGCCGGGGACTGGCGCGAGCGTCTGGTCCGGGTCCTGGTCTCGTACACCACCGTGCTGTTCGAGCAGCCCGGCCTCGCCAAGTCCGCGCTGGTGGCGCGCCCGTCCGGGGTGCACCACCTGGACCTGATGGAGGTGCTGCTCGCCCTGCTGGACGAGGGCGGGGTCCCGGCGGACCGCGCCGCCTGGGCGCTCGACCTGCTGCTCCAGCACGCCACCGCGACCGCGGCCGAACACGCCGACCGGGACGGCGCGGCCGAGGCCGAGGCCGACCGGCGCTCCTGGGACGCCCTGTCCGCCGCGCTCCTCGGCGCCTCCCGCACCCGGCACCCGCACCTCGCCGGCCTCGGCGCCGACCTGCTCTCCGGTGCCCCCGAGGACCGGCTGCGCTGGGGCTTCCACGTCCTGATCAACGGCGCACTGGACACCCCCAGGCCGCCGCAGGCCTGAGCGGCCACCCGCCGACCGGAAACCAACGGAAGAGGTACCCCATGACCGTGCACCACCCGATCGCCGTCATCGGCGCGGGCCTCGGCGGACTCACCCTCGCCCGGGTCCTGCACGTCCACGGCATCGAGGCCGCCGTCTTCGACCTCGACGCCTCGCCCGGCGCCCGCACGCAGGGTGGCATGCTCGACATCCACGAGGAGTCCGGCCAGGCCGCGCTGCGCGCCGCCGGACTGTACGAGGAGTTCCGCGCCCTGATCCACCCGGGTGGCCAGGCCATGCGGATCCTCGACCGGCACGCCGTGGTCCGGATGGAGGAGTCCGACGACGGCTCCGGCGGCCGCCCCGAGGTGGACCGCGGCCGGCTGCGTGACCTGCTGCTCGGGGCGCTGCCCGCGGGCACCGTCCGCTGGGGGGCGAAGGTCACCGGGGCGCGCCCGCTGGGCGGCGGCCGCCACGAGGTGACCCTCGCCGACGGAGGCGTGTTCACCACCGGCCTGCTGGTCGGCGCGGACGGCGCGTGGTCGCGGATCCGCCCGCTGCTGTCCGACGCCGTGCCGCAGTACAGCGGCGTCTCCTTCGTGGAGTCCGACCTGCTGGACGCGGACCTCCGGCACCCCGCCGGTGCGGCCGTGGTCGGCGGGGGCATGCTGTTCGCGCTCGGTGCGGGCAGGGGCTTCCTCGCCCACCGCGAGCCCGACCGCAGCCTGCACGTCTACACCGCGCTGCGGATCGCCGAGTCCTGGGCGGGCGGCACGGACTTCACCGACCCCGTCGCCGCCAAGGCGGCCGTGCTGGAGCACTTCACCGGCTGGCACCCGAGCCTGCGGGCGCTGGTCGCCGACGCGGACGGGCCGCTGGTGCCGCGCCCGATCCACGCCCTGCCGGTCGGCCACCGCTGGGAGCGGGTGCCCGGGGTGACCCTGCTCGGTGACGCCGCGCACCTGATGTCGCCGTTCGCCGGGGAGGGCGCCAACCTCGCCATGCTCGACGGCGCCGAACTCGGGCGGGCCCTCGCCGCTCACCCGGGCGACCCCGAGGCGGCCCTCGCCGCGTACGAGCACCTGCTCTTCCCGCGCAGCGAGGCCGCCGCCGCCGAGTCGGCCGCGAGCCTCGACGTCATCTTCGCCGCGGACGCCCCCCGGGGGCTGCTCGACCAGTTCGCCGCGCACCGGCCGGGCTGACCGCCGGTCCTGCGGAACGCGCCACCCGACCAGGGGCGCCGGGGTCGCCCCCGGCGCCCCTGTCGTGCTGTCCCCGGGTGCGGCCGGGCGAACCCGGGGCGAACGATGTCTTGACTCCGCCGGTTACTGCTGCCAACGTGTGCTCAAAGTTGCTCACGTTCACACAAAACCGAGCATCTTGAAACACCAAGCCCCACGGCGTGCGCGAACGCCCCCCTCCCTCGCCCACGCCGACCCCCACCACGGCGCGTTGCCCCAGAAGGAGTCCCCGTGTCCTCTCCTCCGCGTAGAGCGTTCGCCGCAGCGTTCGCGGCGGCCGTCCTGACCCTGGCCGGCCCGGTGGCCGCGCCGGCGTCCGCGACGCCGCCCACCACCGGATACACCGTCACCGTCGGGTCGCCGGTCGCGTACGCGCACCCGACCGACACCCAGGCGACCCCGTACCTCGACAAGGACGGGACGTTCTACTTCCAGCAGTCCGCCGCCCTGTATGGCTCGACCGAGCCCCGGTACTGGGACTTCTTCACGGGGACGGACTTCGACAGCGCCACCCGGTCGAGTGCGATCAGCAACGCGGTGAACCCCGCCAACCCCGCGGACAGGAACAACGACACCACCTGGCGGTGCAACAACAGCCCCACCGGCCTGGAGGCGACCGCCGCCCCGGCCGGATCCGGCTACTCCCAGCGGAACTTCTGCGACCTCGCCGGCGTCTGGGTCGACCCGGACACCGGCGACTGGTACGGGCTGGTGCACAACGAGTTCACCCCGCAACCCTTCGGGGACGGGCTGCACTTCGACGCGATCGACTACGCCGTCTCCACCGACCAGGGCCGGACCTGGACCATCAGGAACCACGTCATCACGTCGCCCTACAGCACCAAGCGCGGTGACACCGCCGCGTTCCCGAACCAGACGTACTCCTACGGCGACGGCGACCAGCGGCTGTACGCGGACACCGCGTCCGGGTACTTCTACGTCTACTACGGCTCGCGGATCGTCGACAAGAGCGGTGGCTGGAAGGCCTTCTACGAGCACGTGGCCCGCGCGCCGATGTCCGCGAAGATGGCGCCCGGCTCCTGGCAGAAGTGGTACGACGGCGCCTGGAACCAGCCGGGCGTGGGCGGCCTGGAGAGCAACATGGTGCCGGTCGACGCCGGCAGCACCACCGGCTACACGCCGGTCTCCGGCGAGTACGACCCGGCCAACACCGGTACCGCCGCCCAGCAGATCGCGGCGGGCACGATGCCCGCGACCTCGCCGCTGTTCGTCATGGACATCACCTACAACGCCTACCTGGGGCTGTACATCGGCGAACCCCAGGCCGTGAACCAGAGCGGGACCGAACCCCAGCACCTCTACGCCACCGACGACCTCACCACCCAGAAGTGGTACCCGATCGGCGACACCGGCGGCTACCACACCGCGTCCTGGTACCGCTGGTTCCTCGACAGCGCCAACCGGACCAGCTCCGCCGTCGTCGGCAAGTCCTTCCGCTCCTACTGCTCGTTCGGCTGCTCGAACGGCGCCTCCGGCGAGTACGTCGACCTCACCGTCACCTCCGCCGCCCCGGCCGCGCCGCCGGTCGACCCGACCAAGGCATACCGGATCTCCGGCGGCGGCGGCCGCGTCCTCGCCCAGGTCACCGGCGGCTCCGCCACCACCTCGGTGCCGGCCGCCACCGGATCCGCCCTGGAGTCCTGGGTGTTCGCCGCCAACGGCGACGGCTCCTACCGGATCGTCAACTCCGCCACCGGCCGGCTGCTCGGCGTCGACCCCACCACCACCGCGGGCCGCGCCTGGGGCGCCAAGCCCACCGTCACCGCCGCCGGGACGGGCGGCCCGAGCGTCGGCCAGCAGTGGTTCGTGATCCCCGGCGGGGGCGGCCACCGGCTGGTCAACCGCTACAGCGGCCTGGTGATCGGCCTGTCCGCGGACTCCGCCCGGCTCGCCGAGACCACCCCCGCCCGCAGCTGGACCAACACCACCGGCAACGCCGTCGGCGGCGCGCGCACCGCCGCCGAGCAGACCCTCACCCTGACCCCCGTCGGCGCGTCCCCGGAGACCGTCACCGTCACCAACCCCGGCAACCGGTCCGGCAAGGTCGGCGTCGCGGCCTCGCTCCAGATCGGCGCCGACGACTCGGCGGGCAAGCCGCTCACGTACTCCGCCACCGGCCTTCCCGCCGGCCTGACGATCAGCGCCGCCGGCCTGATCTCCGGCACCCCCACCACCGTGGGCAGCTCCACCGTCACGGTCGCCGCCTCCTCGGGCACCGCCACCGGCACGACGACCTTCACCTGGGCCGTCAACCCGGCGCTCAGCGGCACCCACACCCTGACGGCCTCCGGCAAGGCGCTCGACGACCCCGACCACTCGACCACTGCCGGCACCCAGCTCATCACCTGGACCCCCAACGGGGGAACCAACCAGAACTGGGTCTTCACCGCGCAGTCCGACGGCAGCTACCAGATCACCAACGGCCTCTCCGGCCTGTGCATGGACGTCAGCGGCGGCTCCACCGCCGCCGGCGGCCAGGTGATCCAGTGGACCTGCACCGGGGGCACCAACCAGCGCTGGCTGGTCACCGCCGCCACCGGCGGCTACAGGATCGCCTCCCAGCGCAGCGGACTGCTGCTCACCACCGCGTCCGCCGCCGACGGCGCCGCGGTGACCCAGCAGGCCGACACCGGCTCGGCGCTGCAGCGCTGGACGGTCGGCTGACGGTCCGCGGCGACCCGGACCCGGTCACCCGCGGTGACCGGGTCCGGGCGCTATTGGTCTAGACATGCTCGGGGGTCCGGGCCACGATGGGACGACCACCCGATCCGCCTCCCGGTCCGAACCGCGGTCACCCCGTCCGGCCCAGGTCGCCCACCGCCGCGGGGCCCGCCCGGCCCCGCCCTGCCCTCCCACCCTTCGCAGCAGAGCCGCCCACCGGACGTCACGGCCGGTCGGGCCCGCTCGACGAGGAGCGACCATGACCGCCACCCGTGCCCTGCGCACCGCCGCCTACCTGCGGTGCTACCCGTACGACAGCTGGCGGATGGCACCGCACGTCCGCGCCCTGGAGGAGCACGCCGGGCTGCTCGGCCTCGACACCCCCCGGCTCTTCCTCGACAACGGGGTCTCCTGCCGGAGTGTCCAGCCGCAGCTGCGGGTGCTGCTGGCGCTGGCCTCGCTCGAAGCCGTCGACACCGTCCTGGTGCCGGGGCGTTGGGTGTTCTCCCTGGATCAGGGCACGGCCGACGCGGTCGCGGGCTTCCTCGTGGCGGCCGGTACCCGGGTCGTCGAACTCCCCGCCCACCGCCGCACCGCCCGGGCGCCCCAGCCGTCCGCCGCCCGGAGCTGACCGGCCCCGGGCAGGCGCGACGCCCGGTACCGCGGCCCGCCGGGCCGGAGTACCGGGCGCGTGGCCCCGGCGGCAGGTCCTACGGCGCCGGCGGGGTGGCGAAGGGCGCGCTCCAGGTCTGGTTCGGCTGGTAGCTGCCGCAGGCGTAGGTGGCGACCGTGGCGTTCATGTCGGTGAGCGACCCGCCCGCGATGTCGGCGCACCTGCCGTCCGCCCTGAGCTGACCGGCCCGGGTGTAGGTCCAGGTCTGCTTGGGGTCGGTGCCGCTGCAGGTGCGCAGCTTGAGGCCGGTGCTCTCACCGGAGACGCACAGACCCGGAGCGGCCAGCGAGGAGATCAGGCCGTCGGAGCGGCGCTGCCACTGCTGGTTGCCGTTGCCGGTGCAGGTGTAGAGGCCGACGGTCGCGCCGGCGGTGGCGCCGCCGTAGGCGTCCAGGCAGAAGGCGAAGGCCTGGAACCCGGACTGGGCGGCCTGGATCTGGCCGACCGGCACGGTGCCGCCGCAGCCGCCGGGGGCGATGGTGTACATCGCATTGTCGTGGGCGCCGATGGTGGTGGTGATCGATCCGGTCACCGCGGCGGTGGTGTGGCTCCACAGGTCCTTGGCCGTGCGGGTGCAGCCGAGGTTGCCGAAGCCCACCCGGGCGAGGTCCAGGGTGTAACTGGTGGCCGAGGCGTTCTTGTTGAGGACGACGACCGCGCGCGAGCCGTCGGCGAGCGGCTTGACGACCACGTCGACGCCGGAGGAGTTGGTGGCGCCCTGGCGGGAGGCGAGGTAGCCGCCGGCGGTGGTGTCCTGGTCGACGGCGATGATGTCGGCGTTCTTGAGGATGTTCAGCTGGGGCGCGTAGCCGGCCGGGTCGGCGGCCATCCGCCGGACGTCGGTGCTCACCATCAGGGGCGAGCCCATCGCCGACCACAGGGCGAACTGGCTGCGCTGCTCGGCCAGGGTGAGCTGGTTGTTGTCGCCGATCAGCAGCATGTCGGCGTCGTTGTGGTTGCCGGAGCCGTTGTAGCGGGCCAGTGCGACGGTGTCGGCGAAGTTCTGCAGCACCCCGCCCTCGTACCAGTCGGCGCCGTGCGGGGAGTCCCAGGCGGAGGCGACCGGGGTGGTGTTGTGCCAGACGTTGATGTCGGGGCTGACCCGCCACATCTGGCCGAGGGTGCGGACCCAGTCCATCGCCTGGTACTTGGTGGCGGAGGCGGGGCTCGCACCGGCCGGCGCGGACTCGTTGAACAGGATCTTGCGGGGGTCGGAGGCGGTCGCCGCTTTCAGGGCGCCCGCCGTGGTGGTGAACTCCGACCGGCGGTTGGTCCAGTCGGTGCCGCAGTTGTCCAGCTTGAGCGAGTCCGCACCCCAGTACGCGAGCGAGGTGGCGTCGGCCTGCTCGTGGCCCATCACCCCGCCCGGCACGCCCTGGCAGGTGTTGACGCCGGAGGTGCTGTAGAGGCCGACCTGCATGCCCTGGGCGTGGACGTAGGCGGCGTAGTCGGTCAGCTCCCAGTCGAAGCCGGGCTGGCCGCTGCCGCCCCAGGCGGCGGCGCCGTGCAGGTACCCGGCGCCGGTGCGCTGCATCCAGCAGTCGTCGACCGTGAGGTTGGTGTAACCCGCCGCGACCAGGCCGGTGTCCTTCATCGCCTTGGCCTGGTCCTGCATGAACTGCTGGAAGGAGTAGCCGTCGCGGGTGCCGTCGAGGCGGGCCTGTGCGGCGCAGGTGAAGCGCGCCCAGTTGTTGAAGCCCATCATCGGCCGGTCGCCGATCGGGGTGTCGGTGTTCGCGGCGACGGTGTCCGCGACGGCCGCGGTGGGTGCCGTGGCGGCGAAGGCGGCGGCGGCGATGACGGCCGCGGACCCGAGCCCGGCCAGCCGTTGGTTCCATCTCATGGGGTGCTCCGATGCGGGAGGAGATGACTCGAACTGCTCATTGGGGGGTTGCTTCGAGCAATTTCGAGCAAACGCTCGCAGTCGTGGTGCCCGCAGTCAAGGGGTCGCCACAGAAAAGGGCCTGCGGAGCCGAGGCGGCCGGCGCACAATCGAGAGGGGCCCGCGGTCTGGGCGGAGGTGCCCGGTGTGAGCGACTTACCGATCTCGGACTACGCGCTGCTGTCCGACTGCCGGACCGCCGCGCTGGTCAGTTCCGGCGGCTCGGTCGACTGGCTGTGCCTGCCCTCCTTCGACGACCGGTCGGTGCTCGGCCGCCTGCTCGACCCGCAGGCCGGCCACTGGTCGATCCGCCCGGTCGGCGACGCCGCCACCACCAGGCGGTACCTGGACCGCACGATGGCGCTGCGCACCGAGTTCCGTACGCCCACCGGCACCCTGGTGCTCACCGACGCGCTCGCCCTCGGCCTCGACCGGCGCGGGCACGACCTCGGCAAGGACGCCCCCCACCTGCTGCTCAGGGTGGCGGAGTGCACCGAGGGCACGGTCGAGGTGGCCGTGGAGTTCGCCCCGAGACCCGAGTACGGCCGGATCCGGCCGCTGCTGATCCCGGTCGACGGCGGGCTGCGCTGCCACGGCGGCCCGGACACGCTGGGGCTCTCCTCGCCGGTACCGTTCGAGATCACCGACGGTGCCCGCAGCCGGCTGCTGCTGCGCGGCGGCCAGCGGGCGGCCTTCGCCCTCCAGCACGCCCACGCCGGCGGCGAACCGCAGCTGTGGTCGCAGGACGGGATCGCGGCGCGCCTGGACGACACCGTCACCGCCTGGCGCTCCTGGTCCGACCTGCACCAGGCGTACCAGGGGCCCTGGCGGGACCTGGTCCACCACAGCGGGCGGGTGCTGCAGGCCCTCACCTTCCAGCCGACCGGCGCGATCGTCGCGGCCCCGACCACCTCGCTGCCGGAGGCGGTCGGCGGCGTCCGCAACTGGGACTACCGCTTCACCTGGGTACGGGACGCCTCGTTCACCCTGGACGCGCTCTGGGTGGCGGCCTGCCCGGACGAGGCGCAGTCGTTCTTCGCATGGATGGCGCAGGCCGCCGCCAACGCCCCCGGGCACGGCCACGACCTGCAGATCATGTTCGGCATCCGCGGCGAACGCGAGCTGACCGAACGCGAACTGGACCACCTCTCCGGCTGGCGGGGCAGCCGCCCGGTACGGGTCGGCAACGCCGCCTGGCAGCAGCGCCAACTCGACGTCTACGGCGAACTGCTGGGCGCCGCACACCGGCTCCGCGACCAGCTCGGCGGTCTGGACCGGCCCACCAAGCAGTTCCTCGCCGGCCTGGCCGACGCGGCCGCCGACCGGTGGGCCGAACCCGACCAGGGCATCTGGGAGGTGCGCAGCGGCCCGCAGCACTTCGTCTACTCCAAGCTGATGTGCTGGGTGGCCCTGGACCGTGCGATCGACCTGGCGCCGGACCTGGAGGCGACCGACCGGATCCCGGCCTGGGCGACCGCCCGGGCGGAGATCCGGGCCGCCATCGAGGAGCAGGGCTGGAACGAGCGGGTGGGCGCCTACACCCAGGCCTTCGGCTCGGACCAGCTCGACGCCTCGGTGCTGGTGATGCCGGTGGTCGGCTTCACCCCCGCGGGATCGCCCCGGATGCGGGCCACCATCGACGCCGTCCGCGAGCGGCTCACCAGCCCGGCCGGCCTGGTCTTCCGCTACCTCACCACCGACGACGGCCTCCCCGGCGACGAAGGCACCTTCCTGCTGTGCACCTTCTGGCTGGCGCAGGCCCTGGCCCTGGCGGGCGACACCGAGGCCGCCCGGGGCTACTTCGAGCGGGCGGCCGGCGCGGTCAACGACGTCGGCCTGCTCGCCGAGGAGATCGACCCGGACACCGGCGAGGTGCTGGGCAACTTCCCGCAGGCCTTCAGCCACATCGGCCTGATCAACGCGGCCTGGCTGATCGCGGAGGCGGAGGCCGGCCGGGCGGGGCGCCCGCAGTGGTGACGGCCGTAGTGCTGACGGCCGCCGCGGACGGACGGGAAATCCCCCGGCGCGAGGCCAGGCGGTCGGGCAGGATGACCACCATGAGCACCCAGGCCGACGACGAGTGGATCACCATCCTCGAGTACCCGAACCTGCCCGGCCGCCCCGCGCCCCAGGCCGCCCTGCACGCCTGACTGCGGGACCGCGGCATCGACTGGTCGCCGATCGCCCCGCAGGACGTCCTTTGCCACCTGGCCTGCGGGATCGGGCCCGACGGCCACTGGGTCGGCTGGTACTCGCTCCGGGTCCGCGCGGCGGCGCTGCGCCCGCTCGGGCTGCACCCCGACCAGCCGACCGAGACGGTCACCGCCGCCACGCGC
>NZ_JAIZ01000175.1:0-2043 GCF_000710465.2 Kitasatospora sp. MBT63
CGCCACCGGAGCCGGGACGGCCGCTGCCGCCGCCGTACGACGAGCCGCCGCTGCGACCGCCGCCGCCCTGCCCCTGGCCGCCCCGCCCCTGACCGCCGCTGCGGCCGCCCTGGCCGCCGCCGCTGCTGTTCCTGCCGTTGCCACTGCTACGCATCAAATGTCCGTACGTCGTGTTCCGTCTTGGGATGTGCAAGTCGTGCCGGCCGACCTCACCGCACTTCCCGACCCGCCTCGTCGCGGTCGCCCGCCGCTTGCGCGGCCGCGACCGCCTCCGCGATCACCGTGCCTTCGAGGGACTCCGCTTCCACGTCGTCGACCTCGGGCAGAAAGGGCGCAAGCTCCGGCAGCTCGTGCAAGCCGCGCAGCCCCATCCGTTCCAGGAAGTAGTTCGTCGTCCGATACAGGATCGCACCTGTTTCGGGCTCGGAGCCGGCTTCTTCCACCAGTCCTCGCTGTACCAGGGTACGCATCACGCCGTCACAGTTCACACCACGTACCGCTGAGACCCTGCCGCGCGACACC
The DNA here is from genome assembly GCF_000710465.2 of Kitasatospora sp. MBT63. Taxonomy (GTDB): domain Bacteria; phylum Actinomycetota; class Actinomycetes; order Streptomycetales; family Streptomycetaceae; genus Kitasatospora. Next base: position 523 of record NZ_JAIZ01000175.1, read on the forward strand.
GGCTGCCGGTAGGCGACGACCGCCAGCGTCTCCAGTGCGGCCTGGGTGAGCCGGGCCTGCTGGCCGTCCAGCACGAAGCGGTCGACGGCCGGCGCGCAGTCGGCCCGGGTGTAGAACCGCCAGCCCCCGGCCACCTGCCGCAGGTCGAAGCCGCGGCCCTGGAAGGTGTACTCGGCGGCCAGTTCGCGCAGCGTGGCGGCCACCTCGGCCCGGGAACGCTCCAGCACGGAGGCCAGGTGGCCCTCCGGCACCGGCTGGTCGGCGATCATCAGCACCGCCTCCAGCGCGGCCCGCAGCGGCACCCGGGGGGCGTCGGGGTCCGGCCCGTCCGCCGCCGCGGGCGCCACGGCCTGCGCGGGCACCTCCACCGCCCCGGGCGCCGGGGCAGCCTGTCCGGCCTCCCTGGCGTTCTCGGCCTCCCCGGCAGCGGCCTCCGCGGCCGCCTGCTGCGCGAGGCGGGCGAGCGCCTCGGCGCGCTCCTCCGCCTCGTGGGCGGACTCCTGCCACTCCTCGGGCCGCGCCTGGCCGGGCAGGCCGAGCGCCCGCCGGGGCTGCCCGGACCGTTCGTCGCTCACCGCTGCCCACCGTCCTTCTGCGCCGTGTCCCGTCCCGTGTCCCGTGCGGTGTCCGGTGCCGTGTCCCGCTGTTCCGGCTCCCCGGGCGGGCGGTCGAACTCGTCGGTGACCTCGACCTGCCGGTCCGCCTCGGCGATCCAGCGCACCAGCAGCTCACCGAGCGCCTCGGGCTGGTCGAAGTCCAGCACCTTCTCCCGGTAGAGCTCCAGCAGGGCCAGGAAGCGGGCGACCACCACCAGGGTGTTCCCGGCGTCGTCGACCAGCCGGCCGAAGGTGGCCTCGCCGAGCGCGGTGAGCCGGTCGACCACCACCGCGGCCTGCTCGCGGACGCTGACCGCCGGGGTGTGGATGTGGTCGACGTAGACGGCCGGCTCCGGCCTGGGCGTCATCGCCCGCGCCGCGAGTTCGGCGAGCCGGGCCGGGCCGACGGTGAGCACCACCTCGGGCAGCAGTGCGGCGTGGTGCGGCTCCAGGCCGACCGTCCGGGGCCGCTGCCGCAGTTCGGCGGCCCAGCGCGCGGCGAGGACCGCCGCCGCCTCCTTGTACGCGCGGTACTGCAGGAGCCGGGCGAACAGCAGGTCCCTGGCCTCCAGCAGGGCCAGGTCCTCCTCGTCCTCGATCTCGGCGGCGGGCAGCAGCCGGGCCGCCTTCAGGTCGAGCAGGGTGGCCGCGACCACCAGGAACTCGGTGGCCGCGTCCAGGTCCCAGTCCGGGCCCATCGCCCGGATGTGGGCGACGAACTCGTCGGTGACCCTGGACAGCGTCACCTCGGTGACGTCCAGTTTGTGCTTGGCGATCAGGCTGAGCAGCAGGTCGAACGGGCCCTCGAAGTTGTCCAGCCGCACCTGGAAGCCACCGCGCCCGTCGGCCTCGGCGGGCGGGGTGGCGGTGCTGACCGGGGGGTGGGCGGTGCTGGACATGGACGTCCATCTTCGCGCGGGCCCCG
>NZ_JAIZ01000175.1:2129-6001 GCF_000710465.2 Kitasatospora sp. MBT63
GGACGGCGGGCGTCAGCGCCCGCGCAGCCGCCGGACCAGGATGCTCGCCTCGCCGCGCTGCTCCAGGTCGGCCAGCACCACCGAGATGGCCTCGCGGACCACCCGGCCGCGGTCGACCGCGAGGCCGTGCTCGCCGCGCAGCACCAGGCGGGCGTGCTCGAGGTCCATCAGTTCCTCGGCGGAGACGTACACGGTGATCTTCTCGTCGTGCCGCTCCCGGCCGGTCGGCCGGCGGGCGCCGCGGCCGCGCTGGCGGGGCCGCCGGGCGGCCTCGGCCGCCTGCTCCTCGCCGCCGGCGTGCCGTACGGCCGCCGAGGAGGCGTCCGCGGGGCCGCTGTGCGGCTCGGGACGGGCCGCCGGTACCTCGGGTGCCCCGGAGGCCTGATCGGCCTTCCTGGCCGCCTCGGCCGCTCGGGCGGTCTCCGCTCGGGCCGCCGACGCCTCGGCCGACCTGAGGGAGGGCGACAGGGCCATCCCCCCGGTGGCCCGGAACAGCTCGTCGGCCCCCGGGAGACTCACTCGACGGGGCGGCACCGGTCGAGCACCTCCCTGGCGAGCTGACGGTAGGCGGCGGCACCGACCGAGTTGGTGGCGTACGTGGTGATCGGCTCGCCGGCCACGGTGGTCTCCGGGAACCGCACGGTCCGGCCGATGACGGTGTGGAAGACGTGCTCCCCGAAGGCCTCGACCACGCGCGCCAGCACCTCGCGGCTGTGCACGGTGCGGGAGTCGTACATGGTGGCCAGGATGCCGTCCAGGCGCAGCTCCGGGTTGAGCCGCTCGCAGACCTTCTCGATGGTCTCGGTGAGCAGCGCGACCCCGCGCAGCGCGAAGAACTCGCACTCCAGCGGCACGATGACGCTGTGAGCGGCCGTCAGGGCATTGACCGTCAGCAGGCCCAGCGAGGGCTGGCAGTCGATGATGACGTAGTCGTAGTCCGGCAGCAGCGGCTTGAGCGCCCGCGCCAGCGCGGACTCCCGGGCCACCTCGCTGACCAGCTGCACCTCGGCGGCCGACAGGTCGATGTTGGAGGGCAGCAGGTCCATGCCGGGGACGGCGGTCTTCAGCAGCACCTCATCGGCCGTCAGACCCCGCTCCATGAGCAGGTTGTAGACCGTGACGTCGAGTTCCATCGGGTTGACGCCCAGGCCCACCGAGAGCGCGCCCTGCGGGTCGAAGTCGACCAGCAGGACCCGGCGGCCGTACTCGGCGAGGGCGGCGCCCAGGTTGATGGTCGAGGTGGTCTTGCCGACCCCGCCCTTCTGGTTGCACATCGCGATGATCTGCGCGGGGCCGTGCTCGGCCAGCGGCGCCGGGATCGGGAAGTACGGCAGCGGGCGGCCGGTCGGGCCGACCCGCTCGCGGCGCTGGCGGGCGGCGTCGGGGGCCAGGGTGGCGGCGTACTCGGGGTCCGGCTCGTACTCGGCGTCCGGGTCGTCGTACGGGCCGTAGCCGAGCTCGTTGTAGGCCAGCCCGTAGGCGGCGAACTCGGCGTCCAGGTCGGCGGGGGTGGCGGAGGGGGCGGTGTGCTGACGCGCCTCGAAGGTGCGGACCGCCACCGAGCCGACCTCCACCGTGCCCACCGCGGCCTGCCGGGCGGTGAGCTCCTCGTTCGACTGTCCGGCTGCGTGCTCCGCCAGTCCTGGCTGACCACCCCCGGGAGCAAATGTCGACTCATTCACAAGTCGTCTTACCTCCTTGGGTTTCCAGGACTCTAAGTCGATTCGTCAGCGTGGCAGCTAGCCGACGGTTTGCGACTCTAGGCCGTTTCGGGCGTTCGCAGCAACACAATCCACGGTAGTGGGCCGGATGTGTCGGCGGCCGACCAGGTATCTGTCAAGGGATGGCAGGGCTTGTGACCCTAACGTTTCTGCGGACCCCGGGCACTTCCCGAGGGCCGGTCAGAACACCCGGTCCACAGGGCGGGTGACATGATGCACATAAATTGACATCCCGGGGTCACCACCCGGCCACCCCGGCCGTGGGCATGCCGAACGCCCCCGGCCCGAGGGAAGCGGGCCGGGGGCGTACGGACGGGGGCGGCGTCAGGCGAGGACGCTGTCCAGGGAGACGGACTCCAGGCCGAAGGCCTCGGCGACCGCACCGTAGGTGATCTGGCCCTCGTGCACGTTCAGGCCCTTGGCGAGCGAGGCGTCCCGGCGCAGCGCCTCCTTCCACCCGCGGTTGGCCAGCTCGACGACGTACGGCAGCGTCGCGTTGGTCAGCGCGTAGGTGGAGGTGTTCGGGACGGCGCCCGGCATGTTGGCCACGCAGTAGAAGACCGAGTTGTGGACCTCGAAGGTCGGCTCGGCGTGCGTGGTGGCGCGGGAGTCCTCGAAGCAGCCGCCCTGGTCGATCGCGATGTCGACCAGCACGGAGCCCGGCTTCATCCGGGAGACCAGCTCGTTGGTGACCAGCTTGGGGGCCTTGGCGCCCGGGATCAGCACGGCGCCGATCACCAGGTCCGCCTCCAGGACGGCCTTCTCCAGCTCGAAGCTGTTGGACATGATGGCCTTGATCTTCGTGCCGAAGATCTTGTCGGCCTCGCGCAGCTTGTTGATGTCGCGGTCGAGCAGGGTCACCTCGTAGCCCATGCCGATGGCGATGGTGGCCGCGTGCCAGCCGGAGACGCCACCGCCGATGACGACGGCCTTCGCCGGGTGGGTGCCGGGCACACCGCCGGGCAGGGTGCCGCGGCCGCCGGCCGGGCGCATCAGGTGGTACGAACCGACCTGCGGGGCCAGCCGGCCCGCGACCTCGGACATCGGGGCGAGCAGCGGCAGGGCGCCGTTGGCGAGCTGCACGGTCTCGTACGCGATGGCGGTGGTGCCGGAGGCGATCAGCGCGTCGGTCCCGGCCCGGTCGGCCGCCAGGTGGAGGTACGTGAAGAGGGTCTGACCCTTGCGCAGGCGGTGGTACTCCTGCGCGATGGGCTCCTTGACCTTCAGCAGCAGGTCGGCGGTGGCCCACACCTCGTCGGCGGTGGGGAGGATGGCGGCACCGGCCGCCACGTACTCCTCGTTCGGGATCGAGGAGCCGATGCCGGCGTTGTCCTCGATGTAGACCTCGTGGCCGTTGCGGACCAGCTCATGCACGCCGGCAGGCGTGATGGCCACGCGGTACTCGTGGTTCTTGACCTCGCGGGGGATGCCGACCTTCACGGCTAAACACGTCCCTCTTACCTGGGGGTCCCGGCCGGGGAAGACCGGCGGGTGACGCGCACGGGGAAGCCTCCGGGACAGGCCGGGGCACGGATCGCTGCGCGACTGGAGTCGAGTGTAATGAAGCCCAGTGGATCCGTCAGCCTTCCAAACTGAATAAATCTGCCGGACACGTTGGCAGTTTCGTAGGCTTGCATCACGATCTAGGTGTCAATGTGGGGTGAAACGCCCTTAATCGACACTACTCCGAAACCAGCAGATACCCCTCACCGTCGACCAGCCGCCGCAGCCGCTCCACGGCCTGCGCCAGGGCCGCCGCGGCCGTGTCCTCGCCGAGCCTGCGCAGCACCGCTGCCGCCGCCCGGTACTCGCGCACCGCCTCGTCGAAGCGCCGCTGCGCGGCGTGCGCCTCGGCGGTGCGCACCAGCAGCCGGGCCTCGGCCCGCTGGTCGCCGAGACCCTGCCGCAACGCCAGCGCCCGGCCGTACCAGTCGGCGGCCCTGACCGGGTCGCCGAGCGCCCGGTGGCAGCCGCCGGTGCCCTCCAGGGCGCGGGCGCAGGCGCTCTCGTCACCGGCGGTGCGGGCGTGCTCGAGGGCCGCCCGGTAGTGCTCCTCGGCCCTGGCCCAGTGGCCCTCGGCCGCCTGCAGGTCCCCGAGGTTGAGCAGGGCCGCCGCCGCCCGGCGCGGGGCCGCCTGCCGCTCGGCCACCC
>NZ_JAIZ01000176.1:0-5256 GCF_000710465.2 Kitasatospora sp. MBT63
GGCGGCGCCGGTGCGGCCGGTGCGGGCTGCGCGGGTGGCGCGGGCGGCGCCGGGTCGGCCGGTCTGGGACAGCCGGGTCAGGGGCCCGGTACCGGTTGCGCCGCGGCCGCCGCGGCCTGCTCCAGCGTGGTGATGATCCAGTCGTCGAGCGGTACGCCGGCCCGGCCGGCCGCGGCCTGCCAGCGGTCCATGGCCTGCGCGGGAAGGGTCAGGTCGGGGAGCTTCGCCGGGGCGCTCACCGGGACGGGGTTGCGGGCGGCGCGCAGCCGGCGGCGCAGCTCGCTCTTGGACCAGCGGTTCTCGTGGGCGCGGGCGAGCCAGAGGTCCTGCCCGGCGTGGTCGAGCGGGGCGACTTCGGCGTGGTGCTGGAAGCTGAGCTCCGGGTGCCGTCGCTCCATGGTGAACTTCCGGGCCACCCAGGCGTAGTTGCGCAGCGTCTGGTAGTCGAGGCCGGCCGTGTCGATCGCCCGGCGGTAGCGGTCGCCGTACTTGTCCTGCCCGTAGACCAGCCAGTCGCCGAGGCACCAGGCGAACGAGTCGGCGGTCTCGAACAGCTTGGCGCCGGCCTGCTCCCAGGTCTCGAAGGCGAGTGCGGCCGGGAACCGCAGGCCGACCCGGGTGGTGAGGATCTGCTGTCCGCGGTGGGTCCGGGGTTCGGCGGCGGGCAGGTGCCGGGTGGGGCCGTGGGGGGCCGTCCGGCGGGTGGTGCGGTCGAGGGGGTGACGTTGTCCCGTTGTTGGTTCGGTCCTGGTGGTGCTCACGTTTCTCATCCGTCCGTCGTCTTCCACCTGAGCAGGGACGGCGGTGGGAGTTGTCGTTTCCCCCGCTCCCGGACGCTCCTTCGTGTTGGTGCGAAGCGCCGGCCCCCGCAGCCAGAATGGCCCCGGCCGGAGGGCGTGACCAGTGTTGACCGGTTGACTCCACCGGGAAACAGGGAAACGGTCCGCCCGGCGGCCCGGTCCCGGGTGCCGCGGCGCTGGTCGGAGCGGGTCGGAGCGGGTCGGCCGCGGGTCGGCGAGGCCGTCACCGCGCTCCGCCTGTCCTGCCGGCGGGACAGCCGGAGAGGTGCCCGGACTGACCGTCAGGACCGGTGCCCGGTTGTCGGGTTGCCTGCGCAGGGCCGGTCCGCGGATTCCTTGACACCCTTCGACGCCGAATATTAGTTTCCGTCGGCGAGGGAGCCGCAGAGGAAATGCGAATGGGCCGCCGGATCCGGTGCGGCCGCGGCGGACCCGATTTCCCGTGGACCGCTGATCCGCGGTCCTCGGGCGCGAGGAAATTCCGGCAGAATGATCGGGAAGGCGTGAAAATGGCGGACGAGGCACAGAATTCGGTCCGGCCGTACACGGGGGACGAGTATCTGGAGAGCCTCCGCGACGGGCGCGAGGTGTGGGCGTACGGCGAGCGGGTCAAGGATGTGACGACCCATCCGGCGTTCCGGAACAACGCGCGCATGGTGGCCCGGCTGTACGACGCCCTGCACGACCCGGAGCGCCGCGGGCGGCTGACGGTCCCCACCGACAGCGGGAACGGCGGCTTCACGCACCCCTACTACAAGGTGCCGCGCTCGGCCGAGGACCTGCGCACCGGTGTCGGCGCGATGGCCGAGTGGGCGCGGATGTCGTACGGCTGGCTGGGGCGCACACCGGATTTCAAGGCGGCCTTCCTGGCGACCCTGGGTGCGGATCCGCAGCACTACGCGCCGTTCGAGGCGAACGCGGCGCGCTGGTACCGCGAGGCCCAGGAGAAGGTCATCTTCATCGGTCACGGGATCGTCAACCCGCCGGTCGACCGGGACCGGGACGTCACCGAACTCCGGGACGTCCACCTGTCGGTGTGCCGGGAGACCGACGCGGGCCTGGTGGTGTCGGGGGCGAAGGTGGTCGGCACCAGTGCGGCGCTGACCCAGTACATCTTCGTCGCCAACTACGGTCAGGTCCCCGAGGGGGCCAAGGACCTCTCCTGCTACTTCATGGTGCCGACCAACACGCCGGGCGTGAAGATCATCTCGCGGGCCTCGTACGAGTACCAGGCCACGGTGGCGGGCAGTCCGTTCGACCAGCCGCTGAGCAGCAGGATGGACGAGAACGACGGAATCCTGGTGTTCGACGAGGTGCTGGTGCCCTGGGAGAACGTGTTCTGCTACGACGTGGAGAAGGCGAATCGGTTCTTCACCGGCTCCGGCTTCTATTTCCGTTCGATGCTGCACGGCTGCGTCCGGCTGGCCGTCAAACTCGATTTCCTCACCGGGCTGCTGACCAAGGGTCTGGACACCACCGGCGCGATCGAGTTCCGCGGGGTGCAGACCAGGCTCGGCGAACTGCTCGGCTACCGGCACGTCCTGTGGGGGCTGGTCGACTCGATGGTGCACAATCCGGTGGTCCGTCCGGACGGCTCGGTGATGCCCAACAGCGAGAGCGCGCTGGCGTACCGGATGTTCGCCTCCACGGTCTACCCGAAGATCCGGGAGATCTTCTTCCGCGACCTCGGCAGCGCCCTGATCTACAACAACTCGCACGCCAGCGACTGGGCCACGCCCGAACTGCGGCCGTACCTCGACCGCTACATCCGGGGCCGGCACGGCGTCGAGGCGATCGACCGGGTGAAGCTGATGAAGCTCATCTGGGACTCGGTCGGCAGTGACTTCGGCGGCCGCTGGGAGCTGTACGAGATGAACTACGCGGGCAACCACGAGAACATCCGGATCGAGGCGTTCCAGCGCTACCGGGCGACCGGCGGCCTGGACGAGTGCAAGGCACTGGTGGACGCGTGCCTGGCCGAGTACGACGTCACCGGCTGGCGGGCGGACGACCTCACCGACCCGGAGGCCGTCGTGGTGGCCGGGCCCGCGGCCGGCCGCCGGGCCGGCAAGCCGTGAGCGGCACCCGGGTCGAGCGGCGCGGCCCCGACCCGCGCACCGACGGCGGCGAGCAGGCCTTCCGCGAGGTGATGGGCGAGCTGGTGACCGGGGTCTGCGCGGTGACCACCCGGGCCGGCCGCGGCCCCGACGCCGGCCACGACGCGATCGTGGTCAACTCGCTGACCTCGGTCTCGCTCCGCCCGCAGCTGGTCTCGATGTACCTGCGGGAGGACTCGTCCTTCCTGCGCTCGCTGTCCGCGACCGGGGTGTGGGCCGCGTCGATCCTGCCGGAGGGCAGCGGCCCGGTGGCCCGCACGCTGGCGCTGCCCGCGGACCGGCGGCCCGGCCCGGAGCTGGTCACCGGCTGGGTCCAGGGGGCGGCCACCGGCTGCCTGACCCTGCCGGACGCGCCCGGGGTGATCGAGTGCGAGCTGGACCGCTGCGTCACGGTCGGCGACCACGTACTGGTGGTGGGGCGGGTGGTCGGCCTCACCCGGCGGCCGGCCCGGCCCCTGGTCTTCCACCGCGGACGGTTCGACGCCTGACCCGCGGCCGCGGCCCCGCCGTCCGTACGGCGGCCGCGCCCGGCCGCACCCACCCCGTCACACCCGCCTGTCCCGTTCCACCGTCGAGGAGCTCTCTGTCATGACCATTTCTGAAATCACCCGCAGCGAGCCGGCCCCGGCCGGCCCGGACACCCGGCGCGCCATCGACGGCCGGACGCTGACCATCGAGGACGTCGTCCACGCCATGCGCAACCCCGGCACCGACTTCCGGGTGGCCGAGGAGGCGGCCCGGGCGATGGCCGCCTCCCGCGAGCTCAAGCACGAGCTGATCGCGGACCGCAAGCCCATCTACGGCGTCACCACCGGCTTCGGCGACAGCGTCACCCGCCAGATCTCCCCGGAGAAGGCCGTCGAGCTGCAGTACAACATGATCCGCTACCACCTCAACGGCACCGGTGCGCCGGCCCCCGACGACGTGGTCCGGGCCACCCTGCTGATCCGCGGCAACTGCCTGGCCCGCGGCCGCTCCGGGGTGACCCCGGAGATCGTCGCCCGGCTGCTCGACCTGATCCGCCACGACGTGCTGCCGCAGATCCCCTCCCGCGGCTCGGTCGGCGCCAGCGGCGACCTCGTCCCGCTGTGCTACGTCGCCTCGACCCTGATCGGCGAGGGCCTGGTCCGCCACGACGGCGCCCTGCGCGACGCCGCCGAGGTCTTCACCGAACTCGGCCTGGAGCCGGTGCGGCCGGAGGCCAAGGACGGCCTCGCGCTGATCAACGGCACCTCCTTCAGCTCCGCCTGGTCCGTGCGGGCCTGGTCCGACGCCGCCGAACTCGCCGAGGTCGCCGACATCTGCACCGCGCTGGCCAGCGAGGCGCTGCTCGGCAACCGCGGCCACTTCGCGGCCTTCATCCACGAGCAGAAGCCGCACCCCGGCCAGCTGACCAGCGCCCGCACCATCGGCGACCTGCTGGAGGGATCGGAGCTGGCCCGCTCGCACAGCCAGGTGGTCGACCTCAACGACGACCTCGCCGACCGGGGCTTCCAGCAGCTGCGCCGCAGCATCCAGGACCGCTACTCGATCCGCTGCGCCCCGCACGTCACCGGCGTGCTGCGGGACACCCTCGACTGGTCCCGGCAGTGGGTCGAGACCGAGATCAACTCCTCCAACGACAACCCGCTGTTCGACGTCGAGGCCCGCACCGTGCACAGCGGCGGCAACTTCTACGGCGGCCACGTGGTGCAGGCGATGGACTCGCTCAAGGTCGCCGTCGCCAACATCGCCGACCTGCTGGACCGCCAGCTGGAGCTGATGGTCGACGAGAAGTTCAACAACGGCCTGACCCCGAACCTGATCCCCCGGTTCGCCGACGACGACTGGAACGCCGGGCTGCACCACGGCTTCAAGGGCATGCAGATCGCCTGCTCCGCGCTGACCGCGGAGGCACTGAAGACCTCCGGGCCGATGAGCGTGTTCTCCCGGTCCACCGAGGCGCACAACCAGGACAAGGTCTCGATGTCCGCGATCGCCGCCCGCGAGGCCAACACCGTCGTCGAGCTGGTCCGCGAGGCCGCCGCGATCCACCTGCTGGCCGCCTGCCAGGCCCTCGACCTGCGCGGTCCCGAGCTGGCCGGCCCGCGCACCCGGGCGGTGTACGACCTGGTCCGCAAGCACGCGCCGTTCGTCGGGCACGACCGCCGGATGGACCAGGACATCGCCGCCGTGGTCGAGCTGATCCGGACCGGCGCACTCACCGACGCCGCGCGCGTCGCGGCCTGAGGGGCGGTCATGGTACTGAGCACGGACGCCCTGCTCGACCTGGAGCACCGCCGGCGGCTCGCCGCGGACCAGGGGATCGGCGGCGGCAACGCCTGGGCCGCCGCCCGCCG
>NZ_JAIZ01000176.1:5351-24761 GCF_000710465.2 Kitasatospora sp. MBT63
CAAGGTGCTGCTCGCCGACCGGCCGCTGACCGGCCTGGACGGCCGCCTGCAGGCCGAGTTCAGCATCGCCGAACTGGACGACCTCGCCCAGGCGTGGTCCGGCTGGTACCTCGACCTCGGGGTCCGGCCACGCGACCGGGTCGCGGTGTACCTGGACGACTCGTTCGAGGACCAGCTGCACCTGGCCGCGCTGTCCCGGATCGGCGCCATCGCCGTCCTGGTCAACGGCCGGATGCCGGTCGACACCGCGCTGGGCCTGATCCGCCGCACCGCCCCGGTCGGCCTGTACACCGACCGCGCCCACCTGGCGGAGCTGGCCGGGCGGCAGGCCGGGGCCGGCGTCGCCTGGACCCGCACCGCCGAGGACGCCACCGGACTGACGCACCGACCGCTCCCGGACGCGGCCTGCTACCGGCACGCCCCCGACGACCCGGTGCTGATCTGCCACTCCTCGGGCACCACCGGCGACCCCAAGCCGGTCGTCCACACCCACGCCCAGAGCGTGGCCGGCCTGCGGGCCCGGCTCGCCGAGCGGGCCGAGGCGCCGGACGTGCGGATCCTGTCCGCCGCACCGCAGTCGCACGCCGGGGCGACCGCGTTCACCCTCTACTGCCTGCTCGCCGGGGTCCCGCTGATCGCGCTGTCCCGGCCCGGCGGCCCCGAGGTGGCGGCGGCGGTCGCCCGCTACCGGCCCACCCTGGTGCTGGCGTTCAACCAGACCCACGCGGCGCTGGCCACCACGGAACTGCGCGAGGAGGACTTCGCCTCGGTGCGCTACTGGATCAACATGGGTGACGCCGCGCACGACCGGCACGTGCGCACCCTGATGCGGCTCGGGTACCACCTCGCGGACGGCGAACGGCGCCCCGGCTCGTTCTTCGGCGACGGCCTGGGCTCCTCCGAACTCGGCTGGAACGCCCTGGGCCGGGTCTTCACCCCGGACTCGCCGCCACGCCCGCGCCACCTCGGCCGGGTGGTACCGCCCGCCCGGGTCGCGGTGCTGCGCCCGGACGGCAGCGAGGCCGGGCCGGACGAGGTCGGCATGCTCGGCGTGGACAGCCCCGCGGTGACGCCCGGCTACTGGAACGACTCCGACACCACCTACCGCAGCCGGATCGGCACCTGGTTCCTGTCCGGGGACCTGGTCCGGCGGGACGCCGAGGGCGACTTCTTCCACGTCGACCGGGTGGTCGACGCGATTCACACCGCGGACGGCCTGCTGGCCCGGGCCGGCAAGGCCCTGCGCGCGGCGGGCCAGCCGGAACTCGCCCTGCTGGAGTGCGCCGCCGAGCAGGACCTGCCGGTCGGCGCGACCGGCAAGGTGCTCAAGCGCGTGCTGCGGGAGCGGTACGCCGACCTGGCCGGCCTGCCGGCCCTGCCGGGCCGCGCCTTCGCAGCGGCGGCCCCCGCGAGCGCGCCGCACCCGGCGAGCTGAACGGCGCGCCGAACGCGCGCGCCCGACCCGAACGAAGGAGGAGGCCGGCGATGCCCGCCCCACTGCCGCAGATCGGCGACTGGACCAGCTTCGAGGAGCTCGGCCGGATCCAGTCCAAGCAACTCGACACCGTCCTGGAGCGGGCCATGCGCTCCCCGTTCTACCGGGAGCGCCTCGCGGGCCGTCAGCCCTCCGCCCTGGCCGACCTCGGGGTCACCCGCAAGGACGACCTGCGCGCCGGCTACCCGTTCGGGATGCTCGCCGTGGAGCGCCGGGAGCTCGCCACCTATCACGAGTCCAGTGGCAGCAGCGGCGTTCCCACCCCCTCGTACTACACCGCGGCCGAGTGGACGGACCTCACCGACCGCTTCGCCCGCAAGTCGGTCCCCATGACGGCCGACGACACCCTGCTGGTGCGGATCCCGTACGCCCTGGTGCTGGCCGGCCACCTGGCCCACCAGGCCGCACTGGCCACCGGCGCCACCGTGGTCGCCGGGGACTGCCGCTCGCTGGCCGCCCCGTACTCGCGGATCGTCCGCGCCCTGCACGACCTGGACGTCAGCCTCACCTGGTCCACACCGAGCGACACCCTGGTGTGGGCGGCCGGCGCGCAGCTCGCGGGCTACCGGCCCGCCGAGGACTTCCCGGCGCTGCGCGCGCTGTACGTCGGCGGCGAGCCGCTCGGGCCGGTCCGGCGGGAGCGGATCGCCGCGATCTGGGGCGTGCCGGTGGTCGAGGAGTACGGCTGCACCGAGATCGGCTCGCTGGCCGGCACCTGCCCGCAGGGGCGGATGCACCTGTGGGCGGACCGGGTGCTGGCCGAGGTCCGCGACCCGGCCACCGGCGAGATCTCCGCCGAGGGCGTCGGACAGCTGGTGCTCACCCCGCTGTTCCGGGAGGCGATGCCGCTGCTGCGCTACGACCTGGAGGACCTGGTCGAGCTGCGTTCGCAGGACTGCCCCTGCGGCTGGTACCTGCCGACGATCCGGGTGCTCGGCCGGGCCGGGAGCGACATCCCGGTGGCCGGCGGCTCGGTGACGTCGCGCCAGGTCGAGGACGCGGTGTTCGGGCTCCCCGCCGAGTACGGGGTGATGTTCTGGCGGGCCCGCGCCGGGGCGGACGCCCTCACCGTGCAGATCGAGGCCGCGCCGCCGTTCGCCGCCGACGCCCGGGCCGCGCTGGCCGCCCACGCACCGGAGGCGCTCGGGGTGCCGGTCCGGGTCGAGACCGTTCCGGTCGGGACCCTGGTGCCGCTGGAGCTGCTCTCCAACCGGCTCGACGCGATGAAGCCGCGCAGGCTGTTCGCCGCCGACGAGGACTGGGACGCCGCGGTCCTCACCTGCTGAACCCGACCCGGCCGGCCCCGGCCCGCGCGGGCCGGGGCCGGCCGACACCTCCATGGGGGAGAACCAGTGAACGAGAAGGAATTCGACGGCAGGACGGCGCTGGTCACCGGCGCCGGCCGGGGCATCGGGCGGGCCGTCGCCCGTCTGCTGGCCGAGGCGGGCGCCACCGTGGTCGCAGTCGACCGGGACGCCGACGCCGTCCACCGGCTCGCCGACGAGCTGTCCGCGGCCGGGGCGGGTGGCCTCGCCCTGCCCGCCGACGTGGCCGACGCCGCCGAGGTCGAGCGGATCGTCGAGGCCGCCGAGCGGGAGGCCGGACCCCTCGACCTGCTGGTGAACGTCGCCGGGGTGCTGCGCACCGGCCCCGCGCTGGACCTCACCGACGAGGACTGGCGCGCGATGTTCGCCGTCAACACCGACGGTGTCTTCCACTGCAGCCGGGCGGTGGCCCGCCGGATGGTGCCGCGCCGACGCGGCGCGATCGTCACGGTGGCCTCCAACGCCGCCCGGGTGCCCCGCGCCCTGATGACCGGCTACGCCGCGTCCAAGGCGGCGTCGGCCGCCTTCACCAAGTCGCTCGCGGTCGAGCTGGCGCCGTACGGGATCCGCTGCAACGTGGTCAACCCCGGCTCCACCGACACGCCGATGCTGCGCGGGATGTGGTCCGGCGGCGGGGACGCCCGGAGCACCGTCGCGGGCGACCCGGACCGGTTCAAGGTCGGTATCCCGCTCGGCAAGCTGGCGCAGCCCTCCGACGTGGCCGAGGCGGTGGCCTTCCTGCTGTCCGACCGGGCCGGCCACATCACCATGCACGAGCTCTGCGTCGACGGCGGCGCATCCCTCGGCGCCTGAGCACGGACCCCGTGACCCGGGCAGGACCCCAGCGGAAAGTGATGCAGATGGGCATTCCCCACATCGACCCCTACCCGATGCCCCGCGAGGACGAGCTGCCGGCCGGCCCGGCCGGCTGGCGGCCCGACCCGGCCAGGGCGATGCTCCTGGTCCACGACATGCAGCAGTACTTCCTGCGGCCGTTCACCGCCGACGCCTCGCCCGCCGCGGAGCTGGTGTCCAACATCGCCGCCCTGCTCGCCGCCTGTCGGCGCCTCGGCGTCCCGGTCGCGTACACCGCGCAGCCCGGTGACATGAGCGACCGGGACCGCGGCCTGCTGAAGGACGTCTGGGGCTCCGGGATGGACGCCACCCCCGAGCAGCGGGCCATCGTCCCCCCGCTCGAACCGGCCGGGTCCGACCTGGTGCTGACCAAGTGGCGCTACAGCGCCTTCCACCGCACCTCCCTGCTGGCGGACATGCGGCGGGCCGGCCGCGACCAGCTGGTCATCTGCGGTGTCTACGCCCACGTCGGCTGCCTGATGACCGCCTGCGACGCGTTCAGCCACGACATCGAGCCGTTCCTGGTCGCGGACGCGACCGCCGACTTCGACGCCCGCTACCACCGGCTGGCCCTGGACTACGCGGCCGAACGCTGCGCCCGGGTCGCCTCCACCCGCGGCGTGCTGGAGCAGCTCGGCGCGGCGGCGGTGGCCCGGTGAAGCCGGCCGATGCGGCCGGCTCCGTGCTGGACGGGCTGGCCGGGCCGGGCCGGGCCCCGTTCGCGCTGCTGCACCGGCCCGAGACCGCGCCGGGCGTGGTCGAACTGCTCACCGGCCCGGTGCGCGAACTGCAGGCGCTGGCCGAGCTCGCGGCCGGGCCCGGGGAGAGCGGCGAGACCCTGCTGCTGGTCCCGTTCCGGGCCGCCGCCGAGCAGGGCTTCGACTGCGCCGACGACGGCGCGCCGCTGCTGGCGATGGCGGTCGCCGAGCGCCGCGCGGTCCCGCTCGCCGAGGCGCTCGCCGTCCTGCCCGACCGCCCGCTGCACCTGCACGGGCAGCGCTTCGAACCGGACGACGCGGCGTACGCCGACATCGTCGGCCGGGTGCTCACCGACGAGATCGGCACCGGCGAGGGCTGCAACTTCGTCATCCGGCGCTCGGTCACCGGCACCCTGGCCGACCACACCCCGGCGGCCGCACTGAGCGCCTTCCGCCGCCTGCTGGCGCGGGAGCAGGGCGCGTACTGGACCTTCCTGGTCCACACCGGCACCCGCACCTTCGTCGGCGCCACCCCCGAGCGGCACGTCACCCTCGACGGCGGCGTCGCCACCATGAACCCGATCAGCGGCACCTACCGGTACCCGTCGTCCGGGCTGGAGATCCCCGGTCTGGTCGGCTTCCTCGCCGACACCAAGGAGACCGAGGAGCTCTACATGGTGCTCGACGAGGAGCTCAAGATGATGGCGCAGGTCTGCGAGGACGGCGGCCGGGTGCACGGGCCGGCGCTGCGTCAGATGTCCCGGCTCGCACACACCGAGTACTTCATCAGCGGCCGCAGCTCGCTCGAACCGGTGGAGATCCTGCGCCGGACCCTCCTCGCGCCCACGGTGGTGGGCAGCCCGCTGGCCAACGCCTTCCGGGTGATCCGCCGGTACGAGTCCACCGGGCGCGGCCACTACGCGGGCGTCGCGGCGCTGATCGGCCGCGACCCGCGGGGCCGGCACCTGCTGGACTCGGCGATCATGATCCGGACCGCCGAACTCGGCCCGGCCGGGCGGCTGCGCATCGACGTGGGCGCCACCCTGGTCCGGGACTCCGACCCGGCCGCCGAGGCCGCCGAGACCAGGGCCAAGGCCGCCGGACTGCTCGCCGCCTTCGGCGGATCCGCCGCGGACCCCGGCCCCGCCGCGCCCGGCCCGGCGGGCAGCACCGGGGCCCCCTCCGCCGCCGACGTCCCCTCCGCCGCCGACCACCCCGAGGTGGCGGCCGCCCTGGCCGACCGCAACGCCGACCTGGCACGGTTCTGGTTCCACGACCACCGCCCGCCGCCCGCCGCGCCGGAACTGGCGGGCCGCCGGGTGCTGGTGGTGGACGCGGACGACACCTTCACCGCGATGCTGCGCCACCAGCTGGCCTCGCTCGGACTGGCCGTCACCGTCCGCCCCCACACCGGTGACCTCACCGCCGACGGCTTCGACCTGGTGGTCTCCGGCCCCGGCCCGGGCGACCCGCGGGAGCTGGCGGACCCCAAGGTCGCCACCGTGCACGCCGCCCTCGCGGCGCTGCTCGCGGACGGCACCCCGCTGCTCGCGGTCTGCCTCAGCCACCAGCTGCTGAGCGGCCTGCTCGGGCTGCGGGTGGTCCGCCGCGACCGGCCCAGCCAGGGGATGCGCCGGCGGATCGACCTGTTCGGCCGGCCCGAGCGGGTCGGCTTCTACAACACCTTCGTCGCGCTCAGCGACGCCGACCGGCTGCCGTGCCCGTACCGGCCGGGCGAGGTCGACGTCGCCCGCGACCCCCGCACCGGCGAGGTGTACGCGCTGCGCGGGCCGGGCTTCCAGTCACTGCAGTTCCACGCCGAATCGGTGCTCACCCGCGACGGCGTACGGATCCTGGGCGACGCCGTGCACCGGCTGCTCGTGCCCGTCCGCCACGGTGGCGGCGGCGGGCCGGTCCTGATCGATCGCTGACACCTCAGAGGGGACACCCACATGTTCGTCATCACGATGGCCGCGGGCGCTTCGGCCGCGGACACCGACCAGGCCGTCGCCGCGGCAGCGCGCACCGGCGCCGGCACCATCGTCAGCCGGGGGGACGACCGGACCCTGATCGCCCTGTTCGGCGGCGCGCTGCCGGACCTGTCGGGGCTGCCCGGTGTGCAGGACGTCGCCGACGTCCAGGCACCGTACCCGCTGGTGGCCCGCCCCAGCTACGCCGAACGTTCGGAGGTGAAGGTCGGACCGGTCACCATCGGCCCGCGGACCTTCACCCTGATCGGCGGCCCGTGCGCGGTCGAGACCCACGACCAGACGCTCAAGTCGGCCCTGATGGCCCGGTCGGCCGGCGCGGTGCTGCTGCGCGGCGGCGCCTTCAAGCCGCGCAGTTCACCGTACGACTTCCGGGGCCTGGGGGAGGAGGGGCTGCGGATCCTCGCCGACGTCCGGGCCGAGACCGGGCTGCCGGTGGTGACCGAGCTGCTGGACCAGCGCGACGTCGAACTGGTCGCCTCGTACGCGGACATGCTGCAGATCGGCACCCGGAACATGCAGAACTTCGCGCTGCTGGAGGCCGCGGCCGAGACGGGCCGGCCGATCCTGCTCAAGCGGGGGATGGGCGCGACGGTGGAGGAGTGGCTGCTCGCCGCCGAGTACATCGCCCACCGCGGCAACCTCTCGGTGGTGCTGTGCGAGCGCGGCATCCGCACCTTCGAGAACTCCACCCGCAACACCCTGGACATCTCGGCCGTGGTGGTCGCCCAGCAGCGCTCGCACCTGCCGGTGATCGTCGACCCGTCGCACGCCGGCGGCCGGCGGGAGCTGGTGGTGCCGCTGGTGCGGGCCGCGGCCGCGGTCGGCGCCGACGGCGTGATCGTGGATGTCCACTCCTCGCCGGAGTCGGCGCGCTGCGACGCGGCCCAGGCGCTCGGCCACGCGGAGCTGGGCCTGCTCGGCGAGGCGGCCCGGGACTGGTCGCGGCTGGCGGGCCGGGTCACCGAGGAGCAGGTGCCGGCCGCCGGGAGGATCCCCGCCCCGCTGGCGTCCTGACCCGACCGGCCCGGGACCGGGCCCCGCGACCGCACCGGATGCGTCGCGAGGCCCGGTCCTTCGGCGTTCCCCGGGGGCGGCGGGGGCGGCCGGTGCCGCCCCCGCCTGGAACAGCCCCGACCTGGACAGGAACCGCAGCGCGGCCTCGGCGCCCGAGCCCGCCGCGGGCTGGGCCAGGTCCAGCGCCCGGTGGCGCAGGCGGGTGGCCGGCGGCAGCTGCCGCAGCGCCGCGGTGACCTGCGGGATGTAGCCGGCCGATCCGCCCGGCGCGCCGCCGGTCGCCCGGCGGAGCTCGCGCCGGAACCGCTGCGCCAGGGCGCGGGTGCCCTGCTCCGCCAGGCAGCGGCGCAGCGCCAGGGCGGTCAGGACGGCCTGGCCCACCGTCCGGGAGTTGACCGGGTCGTACCCGGGGCCGTGCGGGGCGGCGGCCCGGGGCAGGAGCAGCAGTCCCGGCGGGAGGCGGTGCAGGCCGCGGTGGTGCCAGCGCAGGCCCGCCGCGACGGCGACCGGGGCGGCGTCCGCCAGCGGGCGGGCGCCGCGCAGCGCCTCGTAGATGTCGGGTGCGGCGAGGGTGCGGGCGAAGCGCAGCAGTGCGTCGTGGTCGGGGCCGTGCGGCAGGTCGCCGGCCAGGCTGCCGAGTGTGAGGGTCCAGCGGCCGTTCTCCTCGCGGGCCAGCGTGCCGGTGCGGGGGACCTGTCCGGTCGGTGCCACCACCAGGGCGAGTTCCGCGCCGGGAGGAGCGGCCGCCAGGCCGTAGCGCCGGCTCACCGTGCTGATGCCCCAGGGCGGGCGGACGGGCCGGGGCTGGGGCAGTCCGAGGCCGGACAGCCAGCCTGGGCTGCGGGCGGCGGTGCCGGAGGCGTCGACCACGAGGTCGGCCTCCACGGTCTGTTCGCGTTCCTCGTGGGGGAGTACCCGGACCCCGGTGACCTGCCGGCGGTCGGCGGTGGTGAGCAGTCCGGTGACGGTGGAGCTGTCGACGATGCCCACGCCGGGCAGGTCGCGCAGCCGCCGGCGCAGTGCGCGGTCGAGGGCCTGCGGGCCGACCGTCAGGGCGAGCCGTCCGCCAGGTCGCGGCTCCAGCCGCCGTCCGCCGAGGTACCAGCGGCAGTTCCCGAGGATGTCGCCGACCGGGGCGCCGCCCTGCTGGAGGGTCTCGACGAGGCCGGGCAGGAGACGGTCGAGGGCCTCCCGGCAGCCGGGGTCCAGGGTGTGCGGTGCTCCGGGCAGGGTGCGGACACCGGTCGGGCCGGCCGGGACGCGGTCCTGTTCCAGCACGGTGACCCAGCCGAAGGAGTCGGCCAGCACCCCGGCCGCCAGCAGTCCGGCGGGGCCGGCGCCGATGACGACGGCGTGGCCGCGGCGGGCTAGCACGGGGGGATCCGCATGGTCGTCGAGGTCCTTTCGGGCATGGGTGGGGCGCGCGTCGGCGGCGGACGGTGTCCGGGCGGCGTCCGACGCGGCCGGTGGGCCGGGATCCCGGCCGGGCTGTGGCTACGCGCCCTCGGTCAGCACGTCGACGTTGTGCTTCCTGACCCACTTCGGCAGCCGGTGGGTGAGGTCGGCGATGGTGACGGAGCGCAGGGAGGAGCGCCAGGCGTTGTCGGCCTGGGTCATCACCGAGTTGATCACGCAGGGCCGCAGGCACTGTTCGGGGCTGAGCGCGCCGGTCCCGGCCTGCCGGATCTCCTTGCAGGTGAACGCGGGCGCCGAGCCCTCGATGGCCTCGACCACGTCGAGCGCGTTGATCAGCTCGGGGGCGCGGGCCAGTCCGTAGCCGCCGCGCGGGCCGGACACCGCGCGCAGCACGTCGGCGCGGACCAGGGCCTGCAGGTGCTTGGCGAGGTACGGCTCGGGCAGCCCGTAGTGCTGGGCGAGCTTCTCCCGCCGCACCAGTGCGCCGTCCGGGACCTGGGCCAGCAGGGTGGCGCAGTGCAGGCCCCACTCGACTCCTTGCGACATCTTCACGGGGCCGAGTCTAGACAGCCCTGTTGTGGATGACTAGTGTCCGCAATATATTCAATACATCTCGTGTCCACGATTAGGAACAGAGGGTGTGACTGATGAGCAGCACGAACGCGGCCCGTCCGGCCGCGGCGCCGGCCGCAGGGGCCCAGGCGTCCGTCGCGGCGGCCGGCTCGGGGCCGATGCTGGCCGTCTTACTGGTGGCCCTGTTCATGGCCCAGTTCGACTTCTTCGTGGTGAACGTGGCGGCGCCGGCCGTCTCCCGGGACCTGCACGCCGGGCCCGTCATGCTGGAACTGATCGTCGGCGGCTACGCCTTCGCCTACGCCAGCGGCCTGATCACCGGCGGCCGGCTCGGTGACCTCTACGGCTACCGGCGGCTCTACCTGGCGGGCATGGTGGCCTTCGCCGCCGCCTCGCTGCTGTGCGGGATCGCCCAGGAGCCCTGGCAGCTGGTCGCCGCCCGCCTGCTGCAGGGCTTCACCGCCGCGCTGATGGTCCCGCAGGTGCTCGCCACCATCACCGCGACCTTCCCGCCCGAGCGCCGCCCGAAGGCACTGGCCTGGTTCGGCGTGGCCGGCGGCCTCGGCTCGCTGTCCGCCAACATCCTGGGCGCGCTGATGCTCGACGCCGACCTGTGGGGGCTCGGCTGGCGGGTGATCTTCCTGGTCAACGTCCTGGTCGCGGCCGTCACCGTGCCGCTCGCGCTGCGCCACCTGCCGGTGCTGACCCCGCCGCGCCGCCAGCGGCTCGACCCGCTCGGCGCCCTCGGCGTCGCCGCCGCCCTCGCCCTGCTGCTGGTGCCGCTGTCCATGGGCGGCAACTCCGGCTGGCCGGCCTGGACCTGGATCTGCATGGTGCTCTCGCTGCCGGTCGGCGCGCTGACCCTGCGCTGGCAGTGGGTGCTGCGCGAGCGCGGCGGCAGCCCGGTGCTGGACCTGTCGCTGCTGCGGGTGCGCTCGTACACCTCCGGTGTGGTGGCCGGCGCGGCCTTCCTGGCCTACTTCGCCAGCTTCATGTTCGCGCTGTCCCAGTTCCTCCAGGTCGGCCGCGGCTACTCGCCGCTGCACGCGGGCCTGGTGGTCACCTCCAGCGCGGTGATGTTCTCCGCCAGTGCGCTGGTGTCGTTCCGGATCGTGCCGCGCTACGGCCTGAAGGTGGTGGTCGCCGGCGGTCTGCTCACGGCGCTCGGCCTGCTCGCCCTGGTGGTCCAACTCGCGGTCTCCGGCGCGGACCTGCCGGTCGCCGGCATCGTGATCGCCCTGATGCTGGCGGGCGCGGGCAACGGCGCCGTGCTGCCGCAGCTGATCGGCGCCTCGCTCGTCGCGGTCAAGCCGCAGCAGGCCGGGGTGGGTGCGGGCGTGCTCAACACCGCCCAGCAGTTCGGAAGTTCGGCAGGTGTCTCGATCGTGGGGGCGGTCTTCTACGCCATCGCGGGACCGGCCGTGATGACCGGCGGGACCTCCGGCGCGAGCTACGCCCGCGCGATGCAGTCCGCGGCCCTCATCGACATCGCCCTGGTCGCCGTGGTGACCGTGCTGATGGCGTACAACAAACGCGCCTCCGACCGGATCAAGGCCGCCCGCTGACCTTTCCGGAAGGATGCGTACCGCCTTTCCGTCCCGCCGGCGGGACAATGGCCGCCCGCCGGCCCGGGACCGAATGGTGATTGCTTCTCACCGGAACGGGCCTGCAGTATCGTTCGAAATCCGTGCGGAGAGCGATTGCTCTTCCCGACCGCCTGCAACGCACCTTTCCGTGCGTTTCGCGGTGTCACGTAGAGACTCTGGGGGCGTGATGAATTCGACCACCGCTACTGCCCGCACCGATGAGCTTGCAACCCTCGCGGAACTGGGCGTCCGGATACTCGACCCGGTCTCCGGCGACGGTTTCTCCGATGAACCCGAGTGGTTCACGAAGGCGCTCGCCGTATTCAAGGAGAATGTCGGGGCCCGGGAGTACCCGTGCCACTTCGGGCGCCGCGCCCTGGAACAGCGCGAACTGTTCGTCACCCGGGTGGACCCCGCCCGGCCGAAGGACCTCGCCGCGCCGCTGGCCGCGTTCCTCGACCACGTCGCGCCCACCCCGGAGCGCCGGAAGGTGCTGGCCGCGTTCGTCGCCGCCGGGGACACCCCGCTCGACCACCAGGGCTACGGCGAGCTGTTCTGGTCGGTGCTGCAGCAGTTGCACGACGCCGACACCGAGCCCTGGCCGGCCGACCTCCCGGAGAAGACCGACGACCCGGCGTGGGAGTTCAGCTTCCACGGCACCCCGATGTTCGTCTTCGCCGCGGCGCCGACCCACGAACTCCGCCAGTCGCGCAGCCTCGGCGCGAACCTGGTCCTGCTGTTCCAGCCGCGGAACGTCTTCCACGGAATCGAGGGCGGCACCCCCAGCGGAATCGTCGCCCGCCGCCGGATCCGCGACCGCCTGCGGAAATGGGACACCGCGGCGCCGCACCCGGCGATGGGTGACTACGGCGATCCTTCGAACTTCGAATGGCGGCAGTACTTCATCGCCGAGGACGACGGCGAGGCGTTCGAGACCTGCCCGTTCCAGCACTGACGTTCCGCCACCGGGGCGCCATTCGGCGGCCATTTACCGAGAAAGTGGAGAGATTCGGCATGAACGACTCCTGGCACGACCTCGTCGACCTTCCGGACCCGAACGACCCCAACGCGGTCGTCAAGGCCTTCGCCGCGAACCCGGCCTTCCGGGCCGCCGAGTGGAGCGAGCTGACCTGCGAGGACAACCCCTTCCGCCGCCCGGTCCGCCCGGACGACCTCGGCTGGCTCGACTACGGCGTGCCGATGCGGGCCGAGAACGCCCTCAAGCTCAGCGGGCTGCTCGGCCACCGCATGCTGCGCAACGTCTACGACCTCGACCAGCTGCTGCTGCCCCCGCAGGAGGACCCCGCGGTCACCCGCGACCGGGACGCGTACTACTCCACCCGCAGCCGGGTGCTGGCCCAACTGGCCCGGCCGGTCCTCGAACGCCACCTGTTCACCCACCTGGAACAGCAGCGCCCGGAGCCGGGCCGCCCCACCCTGGACGCCCTGCGCGCCCGCGTCCTGGAGCAGTACGACCGCCGCTCGGCCGAGCCGGGTGCGGCCTTCGCCGCCGCCCGCGCCGCCCGGGGACGGCGGGAGGCCGGGACCTTCCTGCTGCTGCAGTACGGCGCCTTCGAACCGGCCGCCGCCGCCGCGCTGGCCACCGCCGCCCTCGGCGAGGTCACACTCGCCCACCCCGGACTGCGGACCGCCCTGCTCTCCCACCACCAGCGGTGGGTCCAGGACGCCGACCGGTACGCCGCACTGCTGGCCGCCGCCGAGCTCCGGCCGGCCCCGGCCGCGTACTGGCAGCTGTCCCTCAACTCCTCCTTCGCCCGCGGGAACCACCTGCACCACCTGGCCCTCGACCGGCGGCGGCCGGCCGCCTTCCTCGGCGCGCTGCTGTTCCACCTGCTCGACACCGCGGCCACCCGCGAGCCGTACGCGCAGACCCTCCAGGACACCCTCGGGACCCGCCCCGGGTACTTCGAGGAGCTGCGCACGGTCACCCGCCAGGAACTCGGCGAGCTGGTGGACACCCTGCTCGCGCCGCTGTGCGCGCGCTACGGGCCCACCGTGATCGAGCAGGCCGAGACCGGCCTCGCCGACGCCGCCCGGCTCGCCGGCCAGTGGGACGAGGACCTCGCCGCACAGCTGACCTGGGCCGACAGCATCGAGCAGCACCAGCGCACCGCCGAGCGGATCCAGCAGCACATCGACGACCAGGGCCTGGAGATCGACCTGGACACCTTCGTGGAGTCCTGGGAGGTCACCTCGACCACCCACGTGCACGACGAGCACCGGCTGGTGGTCATCGAGTCCGGCCAGATGCACTTCTGGAACAACGTCACCCACAAGATAGAGCTGAACGCCGGCGACAAGCTGCTCATCCCGCTCTCCCGGCTGCACGGCTCGACCGTCCTGTCGGGGGAGTGCACCTACCACCAGCCGATCATCCCGGACGCGATGTTCCGGCAGTTCAGCTGAGCCGCAGCCACCACTGAGAGACCGTCGGGTCGGGAGTACGCATGAAGCTTGGATCGTTGGTCCTGGACAGCTCGCCGCTGCGGCGGAACAAGGGCTTCCGCCATCTGTTCGTCGGCCGCCTGGTGTCGGTGGTGGGCAGCAGCATCACCACCGTCGGTACCGCGGTCCAGGTCTACGCGATCACCGGCTCGGCCCTCGCGGTCGGCCTGATCAGCATCGCCGGCGGCTTCCCGATGGTCGCCGGCATGCTGTACGGCGGCACCCTGGCCGACGGCGCCGACCGCCGCAAGGTCCTGCTGTGGACCCAGGTGCCGCTGGCGCTGTTCTCGGTCGGACTGGCCCTGAACGCCGGCGCCGCCCACCCCCAGCTGTGGCTGATCTACCTGCTCACCATGGTGCAGGGCGGACTCACCGGCCTCGGCGCACCGGCCCGGACCGCGATGATCCCGGAGCTGGTGGGACCGGCGCTGTACTCCTCCGCGGTGGCGCTCACCTCCACCCTGAACACCACCGCAGGCCTGGTCGGCCCGGCCCTGGCCGGCCTCTTGATCGCCAAGGTCGACCTCGCCGCGGCGTTCTGGATCGACGCCGCCACCTTCGGGGTCTACGTGCTGACCCTGTTCGCCCTCCCCGCCCAGCGGCCGGGCGAGGGCTCGTCCCGGCCCGGCTGGCGGGCGCTGGCCGAGGGCCTGCGCTACGTCCGCGACAACAAGGCGGTCGGCTCGGTGCTCATGATCGACATGAGCGCGATGGTCTTCGGCATGCCCAAGGCCCTCTTCCCCTCGCTCGGCACCGGACTGTTCCACGGCGGCTCGGTCGCGGTCGGCCTGCTCTACGCGGCCCCCGGCGCCGGCGCCCTGATCGGGGCCGCCGCCAGCGGCTGGACCGGGAAGGTCCGCCGGCCCGGACCGATCGTGCTGTGGGCGGTCTGCGTGTGGGGCGCGGCCATTGCCCTGTTCGGCCTGGCGAGGTCACTGCCGCTGGCCCTCGCCCTGCTGGTGGTGGCCGGGATCGCCGACGTGGTGTCGGAGATCCTCCGCGGCACCCTGCTCCAACTGCTCACCCCGGACGGCATGCGGGGCCGGCTCAGCGGACTGTGGCTGGCCCAGACCAACGGCGCCCCCGCCCTCGGCAACGCGGAGGCCGGAGCGGTCGCCGCCGCCGCCGGCGAGGCGGTCTCGATCGTCTCCGGCGGCCTGCTGTGCATCGTCGGTGCCCTGCTGATCGCCTGGCGGATGCCCGCCCTGCGGCACGCCGAACTCCCGCACGTCGAGGCGGCCCAGGAGAAGGTGGCCACCGCCTGACCCCCGCCGGCCCGCCCGCCACCAGCGCCGGGCAGGCCCGCCCACCACGGCCCGGGCACCGGGCCCCCACCACCGGCCGGTCGACCGCCGTCGACCGGCCGGTCCTCGCCCTGCCCGGGGTCACCCGCCGCCGCGGCGCACCGACCCCCCGCCCACCGATCACCCCACACCCGAACCCGGTCGGGCCGCCGCGCTTCGTACGGGCGGCAAGCAAGAGATGAGGCCGACGATGCCCACAGCACCCAGCCTGCCCGCCGGGACGGCCGGCGAACTCGACGAGTTCTTCGGCCGCCACGAGGACATCGAGCGGATCTGCCAGGCGGTGACCGCACGCTCCCTGGTGACCCTCGTCGGCGTCGGCGGCACCGGGAAGTCCCGGATCGCCCTGCGGGTGGCCCGGCGCCTCGCCGAGGGCCGCTTCACCTTCGCCGGCCTGCTCACCCCCGAGGAACTGGCGGACACCGCGGAGGTCGCCCGCCGGATCGCCGGTGCCCGCACCGCGGGCGGGCCGGTCCTGCTGGTGGTCGACGGATGCGAGCACGCCGTGCAGTCCTGCGCCCGGCTGGCGGCCACCCTGCTCGCCGAACACCCCGGCCTGCACCTGCTGACCACCGGCCGCGAAGCCCTGCGCACCGGCGGGGAACTGGTCCACCCGGTGGCCGGACTGCCGCTGCCACCCGTCCCCGAAGGGCTGCCCGACCTCGAGGTGCTGCACGCCTCGGACGCCGTCCGGCTGTTCCTGGACCGCGCCCGCAGCGCGGGCCGCAGCGTGCACCTGACCGCCGCCAACGCCGCCTGCGTGGTACGGATCTGCCGCGGCCTGGACGGCAACCCGCTCGCCATCGAACTGGCCGCCTCGCTCACCGCCGTGCTCCCGGTCGCGGACATCGCCGACCGGCTCGACCAGTGCCTGGACCTGCTCACCCGCGGCTACCGCACCGCCCGCCCGCACCAGCACAGCCTGCGCGCCAGCCTCGACCACAGCCTCGCACTGCTGTCCGGCCCCGCCCGCGAACTGCTCGACCAACTCGGGGTGTTCGCAGGTGACTTCACCCTGGCGGCGGTCGAGGTGGTGTGCGCCCGGCGCCCCGGCACCACCCGCTCCCCGGTTGACCTGCTGACCGAACTGGTCGACAAGCACCTGGTCACGCGCACCCAGGACTGGTTCCGGCTGCCCACACCGGTGCGCCACCTCGCGGTCGAGAACCTGCACCGCACCGGCGGCCACGAGGAGGCCGCCGCCACCCACACCGAATGGTGCGGCTGGCTCGCGGAGCGGATCGCCGCCGCGTTCGACGGCGGCGACGACCTCGCCGCGCTCGCCCTGCTCGGCCAGGAGAGCGAGAACCTCACCGCCGCCCTGCGCCGCGCGACCCACGCCGACCCGGCCCGGGCCGCCCGGATCGCCGAGGTGATGGTCCGGTACTGGCTGCGGCACGAGAGCGCAGCCCGCTACACCGCCACCCGCCCCTTCGGAACCCGCCCGCCCGCACCCGCCGACCGGTACGCCGCTGACCTGCGGGCCGCCCGCCACTGGCTGGAGCACCCGGCCGCCCGGACCGGCCCGCTGCCCCCGGCCGTCCTCGCCGTCCTGGAGGGCGACCACGAGCGGGCCCGCGCCGAACTGAACCGGCTGGTCCCGGAACTCGCCGCCGCCGCCCGCACCGTCGAGGAGGCGCTCGCCCGCTGCGCGCTGGCCGTCAGCCACCTGCTGGCGGGCGGCGACGGCGGGTACGAGGCGGCGGAGCCCGAGCTGTGCGCCGCCTCGGCGCTCTACCGCGCGGCCGGCGACGAGGCCGGTGCGGCCTTCGCCCTGGCCTGGCGGGCGCTGGCCGCCGAGGGACGCACCGGTGACCCTTCCGGCCGTCAGCTGCTCGCCGAGGCCACCGCGGCGGTCGCCGGGTGCGGCGACGACGCGATGGCCGCCGCGCTGATCGGGGCCAGGGCCCGGCTGCGGGCCGCCGAAGGACGCCACGCCCGCGCCCTGGAACTGGCCGGCGCCCAGGCCGCCGCCCGGGCCCCGGGCCGTGCGGACACCGGCGCCGCCGGATGGCGCCCGGACCCGGGACTGGCCGCCGCCTGGCGGCTGCTCGGCGAGCGCCAGGCCCTGGAGCACTGGGAGCACGGGACGGCCATGTCCCAGCGGGAGGCGCTCGACGTCGCCGCGGACGAGGTCCGCCGGCGTCCGGCGCCCGGCGCCGCGGTGCTCAGCCCCCGCGAGCTGGAGGTGGTCCGGATGGTGGCCAAGGGGATGACCAGTGTGAAGATCGCCCGCGCCTTCGTGATCTCGCCGCGGACCGTCGACACCCATGTGGACCACGTCCGTACCAAGCTCGGCCTGCACTCACGGGCCGAGGTCGCCGCCTGGGCCAGCAGCACCGGCATCGGCTAGCCCGGCCCGCGGCCGGCACACGGTCGGCCCGCGGGCCGGGCCCGTCGGGGCGAGGAACGCCGGGCACCGGACACCGGGTCCGACGTCTCCGGTCCGGCCGGGATCGCACCGCGGGCGGCCTGCCCGCCTGAGGCGCCCTCCTCCACCACCACCCGGCCTCCGTGCGGCCGTTCGCGGGTGGGGCGTGCGCGGTGCCCACGCCGGGCTTCGGCCGTTGGGCTGTGCCCGGGCCGCCGACGCCCCGGCCTCCGGCCGTGGGGTGGACAACGGGTGCTCGGGTTGAGTCCGGCCTGCTGCAAGCGGCCTCCGGCCGTGGTGCGTGCGGCCGTTCGCGGGTGGGGCGTGCGCGGTGCCCGCGCCGGGCTTCGGCCGCTCGGCCGTGCCCGGGCCGTCGTCACCGGCCTCCGGCCGTGGGGTGCGCCCGGTCGGTCCGGGCCCGGTCCCGGCCCCGCGGAGGTGCTGCGGGGTTCGGACCTGGCCCGGACCGGACCGCGATCACTCCTCCGCGAGGGCGTCCAGGTGCCGCCGCAGGCCGGCCGGCCGGAGGTCGGTCCAGACCGCCTGGATGTGCGCGAGGCACTCCTGCTTGCTGCCGTCCTTGCCGGCGTCCCGCCAGCCGGGGGCGTTGTCCTTCCCGCTCGGCCAGATCGAGTACTGCTCCTCCTGGTTGACGACGACCTTGTACTGCCGGTCGTCCTCGTCACTGCTGTCGGCCCACACTGCTATCTCACCTCGGGTTCTCTCGTTCACTCACCGATACGGGTCACAAGGATGTCCGCGAGCCGCGCGACATCCGGCTCCTCGACGACGCTGTGGTGGTCGCCGGGGATCTCGAGCCGGGAGACCGTCCCGGCGGCGAACCGCGGCCAGTCGGCCGTCCGGTCGGGCTCGTCCTCGCCCGGCGGGCACACCACGGACAGCAGGTCGCCCGGGTAGACGGCGGGCCGGTAGGCCGCCGCGGCCAGCATGTTGGCCCGGTAGACCTGGTAGAGGCTGCGGACCTCGGGCAGCCAGTCCTCGCCCTGCTCGCCGCGCGAGTGCGCCAGCATCCGGGCGACCAGCAGCGCGATCCCCTCGCCGTCCAGGCCGTCCAGGTCCTGCTCCGACACCGGCCGCGCCGCGCCGCCGGGCACCGCCCGGGCCGCCTCCTCGGCGAACAGCAGGCCGATCGCCCGTTCGTCGGTGATCGTCGCGGTGGCCGGGGCGGCCGAGTCGATGGTCGCGGTCAGCGCGACCCGGTGGCCGGCCGCGGTCAGCTGCGAGGCCATCTCGAAGGCCACCAGGCCGCCGAAGGACCAGCCGACCAGCCGGTACGGGCCGGTGATGCCGTTGCGGTGCAGCGCGGAGACGTATCGCTCGGCCATCGCCGGGACGCTCTCCAGCGGCGCGCACTCCCCGGCCAGCCCGGGTGCCAGCATGCCGTACAGCGACACCGTGCCGCCGAGCCGCCGTACCAGGGCGGTGTATCCGCGCAGGTGCCCGGCGACCGGGTGGATCAGGACCACCTTGGGTGCGGTGGGCGAGGGTTCGGCCAGGACCAGCAGCGGGTCGTCCTCGTCGGGGCCGGCGGCGACGGCCGCCGTGCGCGCGGGGCCGACGCCCTCGTCGGTCCCGCCGTCCGCGACGCCCCCGCCGTCCGCCGCGGTGGCGCGGTGGACCGCGTCCTGCCAGTGGGCCGCCAGCCGGTGCACGGTGGCCGACGGGATCAGGTCCGCACGGTAGGTCCAGTCGGCCACCGGCTCACCGTCGGCGAGCCGGATGGACAGCCGCAGCGCCCGGCCGGTGTCCGCCTCCGCCGGATCGGGCGCGGCGGCCGGGTCCGGACGCAGCTGCGGCCCCTGCGGGCCGGCCGTCAGGTCCAGCGGCGGGCAGCTGAAGGCGAGTTGGGCGGGCCGGGCGGCGCGCAGGGTACGGGAGGTGGTGTCGCTGCGCAGGTGCCGCAGGACACCGTGGCCGAGGCCGTGCCCGGGCACCGCCGCCCGCTGCCGCCGGACCTCCGCCAGCCGGTCGGCGATCCGCGGGGAGGCGCCGAGGTCGAGGTCGAGCGGGTGGGTGGCGTCGAACGGCCCGACGGTCCGCGCGAGGTCCGGCAGTCCCGTGACCGGCCCGCGGACCCGGCCCTCCAGGTCGACCCGGTGCCGGGTGGCGCCGGTCCAGTCGGCGACGGCGTCCAGGAACGCGGTGAGCAGCAGGTCGGCCGGGTCGGGGCCGGGCGTCCCGGCGGCGGCGGTCAGCGCCGCGGTGGCGGCGCGGTCCAGCCGGACCGAGTGCCGGGCGGTCCGGGGGCCGTCCTGCTCCCCGGACGGTTCCAGGGGCAGCGCGGCCACCGGGCCG
>NZ_JAIZ01000177.1 GCF_000710465.2 Kitasatospora sp. MBT63
GGCGTTGCCGGTGTAGGTGGCGGTGAGGTGGTGGGTGCCGCTGGTGGTGGGGTGGTAGGTGAGGATGGCGGTGCCGTCGGTGAGGGTGGTGTCGCCGAGTGGGGTGTCACCGTCGGTGAAGGTGACGGTTCCGGTGGGTGGGGTGGCGAGGTTGCCGGTGGTGGTGGCGGTGAGGGTGGTGGTGGTGCCGCCGGTGCCGGGGTCTGCTTTGAGGGTGAGGGTGGTGGTGGGGTCGGCGATGTGTTGGGTGAGGGTTTGGCTGCTGCCGCCGTTGTAGGTGTCGTTGCCGGTGTAGGTGGCGGTGATGGTGTGGTCGCCGTTGGTGGTGAACTTGGTGGCGGGTGTGGTGGCGGTGCCGTCGGCCTTGAGGGGGATGGGGTCGCCGAGTTGGGTGTCGCCGTCGGTGAAGGTGACGGTGCCGCCCGGTTTGTCGCCGGGTCCGGTGACGGTGGCGGTGAAGGTGATGTCCTGGCCGGGTGCGGCGGGGTTGAGGCTGCTGGCGAGGGTGGTGGTGGTCGCGGCCTGGATGTGTTGGGTGAGGGGGTCGCTGTCGCTTGCGGCGAACAGGTTCGTCGGGCCGTAGTGGGCCGTGATGGTGTGGGATCCGGGGGCGGGGTTGTCGAGGGTGACGGTGGCGATTGCTTCGTTCGGTTGGGTGGGGTCGGGGTTCTTGGTGAGGGTGGCGGTGCGGGTGATGGTGGTGCCGTTCGGGGGGGTGTCGGTGAGGGAGATGCCGCCTTCGGGGAGGTAGCCGGTGGGGCTGGTGACGTGGACGGTGTAGGTGATGGGTTTGCCGGCTTCGGCGGGGTTGCCGGGTGAGGTGACGGTGGTGTGTGTGGTGGCGAGGTCGATGGGTTGGGTGAGGGTGTCGTTGCTGTTGTTGAGGTTGGTGTTGCCGTCGTAGGTGGCGGTGATGGTGTGGGTGCCGGTGATCGGCTGGTCGAGGACGAACGTCGCGGTGGCCTGGTCGGGTGTGGCGGGGTCGGTGCTCTTGGTCAGTTTCTCGTTCTGGGAGGTCGTCGCGTGGTGGGGGACGGTGTCGGTGAGCGTGACGGTTTCTCCGTCCGGGACCAGGCCGGTGGGGGCGGTGACGGTGACGGTGTAGGTCACCGGGTGGCCTGTTGAGGGGTTTTGCGGGTCGGCGGCGATCACTGTTTTGGTGTCGGCTTTGGTGACGGTCTGTGTCAGGTCGCCGGTGCTGTTGTTGAGGTTGGTGTTGCCGGTGTAGTCGGCGTGGAGCTGGGTGCCGGCACGGGCGGTGGTGCTGAACTTCGCGGTGCCGGTTTTGCCGTCGGTCGGGTTGAGTTCCCAGGTCACCTGGTCCGGATCGACGGCGGTTCCGCCGATCTTGAAGGTGACCGTCTCCTTGTCGGTGAGCAGAC
>NZ_JAIZ01000178.1 GCF_000710465.2 Kitasatospora sp. MBT63
CGCGCGGCCCGGCGCCGCCGGGCGCCCGCACGGCGGCGGCCGGAGTTCCGCCCGGCCACGGACCGCCGGGGCGCAGGCCCCAGCGTCCGCCGTCCGGACCGGGACGGGCCACGAGCGGCGGGACGGTCCCGGGCTGTGCAACGCTGTAAGGGCGAAGCGGTCACGCGGACGGCACCTGATCGGGTGGCCGGCCCAGTCGGCGCCGGTCGTCCGGCCGCCGCGACGGACCCCACCCGGGTCGAGCGCGGCTCGCGGGGCGGCCGAGCCGCCGTCAGCTCGGCGGCGGGCCGGACGGATCGGCCGCCGGACTTCTCGCCAGGCGAACACCGCCACCCGGGAAACTGCGCGAAACTCGCCGGAATACCGGGTATGAATGCAGGCGGGAGGGGTCGAACGGCCCCGACCGCTGGCAGGATGCGAGACCGGCCGCCCCGCCCTCGGCAGCGCTTGTTCGCCGATGGCGTAGCGGTATCGGGTGCATCGGGCCCACCTGTGGGAACACCGTCTCCCAGCATCAGGTTGGGACTGGTGTCGGCTGGTCGCGCTGCATGATTCCCCACGCGAGTGGGGTTGACTCTTCTCGTCCGGCGACGGGCGGGAGAGGCCCATGGCCGCGCCGCTGAGCGGGACTAGCATGCGGAAGGACAGGGCGGGGACGGACCCCGAACTGACCGACCGCTCTGAGGAGCGATTAACGATGTTCGAGAGGTTCACCGACCGCGCGCGGCGGGTTGTCGTCCTGGCTCAGGAAGAAGCCCGGATGCTCAACCACAACTACATCGGCACCGAGCACATTCTCCTGGGCCTGATCCACGAGGGCGAGGGTGTCGCCGCCAAGGCGCTGGAGAGCCTCGGGATCTCGCTCGAGGCGGTCCGCCAGCAGGTCGAGGAGATCATCGGGCAGGGCCAGCAGGCACCGTCCGGTCACATTCCCTTCACCCCCCGGGCGAAGAAGGTCCTGGAGCTGTCGCTCCGCGAGGCCCTCCAGCTCGGCCACAACTACATCGGCACCGAGCACATCCTGCTCGGCCTGATCCGCGAGGGCGAGGGCGTCGCCGCCCAGGTCCTGGTGAAGCTGGGCGCCGACCTCAACCGGGTGCGCCAGCAGGTCATCCAGCTGCTCTCGGGCTACCAGGGCAGCAAGGAGTCGGCCCCGGCCGGCGGCCCCGCCGAGGGCACCCCCTCCACCTCGCTGGTCCTGGACCAGTTCGGGCGCAACCTCACCCAGGCCGCCCGCGAGGCCAAGCTCGACCCGGTGATCGGGCGCGAGAAGGAGATCGAGCGGGTCATGCAGGTGCTGTCCCGCCGCACCAAGAACAACCCCGTGCTGATCGGTGAGCCCGGCGTCGGCAAGACCGCCGTGGTCGAGGGCCTGGCCCAGGCGATCGTCAAGGGCGAGGTCCCGGAGACGCTCAAGGACAAGCAGCTGTACACGCTGGACCTGGGCGCCCTGGTGGCCGGTTCGCGGTACCGCGGTGACTTCGAGGAGCGCCTGAAGAAGGTGCTCAAGGAGATCCGCACCCGCGGCGACATCATCCTGTTCATCGACGAGCTGCACACCCTGGTCGGCGCGGGCGCCGCCGAGGGCGCGATCGACGCCGCGTCGATCCTCAAGCCGATGCTGGCCCGCGGTGAGCTCCAGACCATCGGCGCCACCACGCTCGACGAGTACCGCAAGCACCTGGAGAAGGACGCCGCGCTGGAGCGCCGCTTCCAGCCGATCCAGGTCGCGGAGCCGTCGCTGCCGCACACCATCGAGATCCTCAAGGGCCTGCGGGACCGCTACGAGGCGCACCACCGGGTGTCCATCACGGACGCCGCGCTGGTCGCCGCCGCGACCCTGGCCGACCGGTACATCTCGGACCGCTTCCTGCCGGACAAGGCGATCGACCTGATCGACGAGGCCGGCTCCCGGATGCGCATCCGCCGGATGACCGCGCCGCCGGACCTCCGCGAGTTCGACGAGAAGATCGCCGACGTGCGCCGCGAGAAGGAGAGCGCGATCGACGCGCAGGACTTCGAGAAGGCCGCGTCCCTGCGCGACAACGAGAAGCAGCTCCTGCAGGCCAAGGCCAAGCGGGAGAAGGAGTGGAAGGCCGGCGACATGGACGTCGTCGCCGAGGTGGACGAGGAGCTGATCGCCGAGGTGCTGGCGACGGCCACCGGCATCCCGGTCTTCAAGCTCACCGAGGAGGAGTCCTCCCGGCTGCTGCGCATGGAGGACGAGCTGCACAAGCGCGTCATCGGCCAGAAGGACGCCATCAAGGCGCTCTCGCAGGCCATCCGGCGCACCCGTGCGGGCCTCAAGGACCCGAAGCGCCCCGGTGGCTCGTTCATCTTCGCCGGCCCGTCCGGTGTCGGTAAGACCGAGCTGTCCAAGACGCTGGCGGAGTTCCTGTTCGGCGACGAGGACGCGCTGATCGCGCTCGACATGTCCGAGTTCTCCGAGAAGCACACGGTCTCCCGGCTGTTCGGCTCCCCGCCCGGTTACGTGGGCTACGAGGAGGGCGGCCAGCTGACCGAGAAGGTCCGCCGCAAGCCGTTCTCGGTGGTGCTGTTCGACGAGGTCGAGAAGGCCCACCCGGACATCTTCAACTCGCTGCTGCAGATCCTGGAGGACGGTCGCCTGACCGACTCCCAGGGCCGGGTGGTCGACTTCAAGAACACGGTCATCATCATGACCACCAACCTCGGCACCCGGGACATCTCCAAGGGCTTCAACCTCGGCTTCGCGGCCACGGGTGACGCCCAGACCGGGTACGAGCGGATGAAGGCCAAGGTCAGCGAGGAGCTCAAGCAGCACTTCCGGCCCGAGTTCCTGAACCGTGTCGACGACATCGTGGTCTTCCACCAGCTGTCCGAGGAAGACATCATCCAGATCGTCGACCTGATGATCGACAAGGTGGACGGCCGGCTGAAGGACCGCGACATGGGCCTGGAGCTCAGCGTCGAGGCCAAGAAGCTGCTCGCCAAGCGCGGCTACGACCCGCTGCTCGGTGCCCGTCCGCTGCGCCGGACCATCCAGCGCGAGATCGAGGACCACCTCTCCGAGAAGATCCTCTTCGGTGAGCTGCGGGCCGGTCAGATCGTGGTGGTCGGTACGGAGGGTGAGGGCAAGGAGGCCAAGTTCACCTTCCGCGGCGAGGAGAAGTCGGCGGTGGCCGACACCCCGGCCGCGGTGAGCACCGCGGGTCCGGATCTCACCAAGTAGTAACCGCAGCCGAATAGCGCCGCGGCCCCGACCGAGTGTCGGGGCCGCGGCGTTTTCAGTTGCAAAACTGTTTACGGATCCAATTGCTGTGAAAATCCAGACTTTTCACCCTTGGAGCACGATCCCGGCGGTCCTACGGATACGAACGGGGCCCTGACGGCGGTGCTTAGCAACCGATTTGACTGACTATCAGCTGATCCGGGCGGCCTGGAGGATAGCGGCGTGGCCATGCCATGGTCAAGGTCTTTCTTTTTTACTAGCTCTTGGATCAAATGTCGTCCACCTGTCTTTCATTGGTTCACCGGCTGGCCAAGAGCTGTGCCGGTAAGGGGAGGACGTCACCACGTTGAAGATATCCAGGAAGGCCGCCGCGGCCGCCGCTGCCGTCGCGGCCGTCGCCGCGCTCGGTGCGGGGATGCTCCCGGGAACGGCCGTCGCCGCCCCGAACGCTGTCCCCCGTGACCCGGCCGACGCAGCCCTGAGCACCAAGCTCGACGACTCGCTTCCCGGCCCGCTCTCCGGGAAGGTCGAGGCCGAGCAGAAGGCGGCCGTCGACCAGCTGGTCAACGGCACCGCCACCATCGAGTCGCACGGCGGTGGCACCAGCATCAAGCTGGGCCGTGACAAGTACGTGGAGCTCGGTCGCGAGCGCACGGACAAGATTTTCACCATCCTCGTCGACTTCAGCGACCAGGTGGACAACACCACCAAGCTGCCCGACGGCACCGTCAAGTACGGCGGCACCCCCGGCCCGGCGCACAACCAGATCGCCGCGCCGGACCGGGCGACCAACAACTCGACCGCCTGGCAGGCCGATTACAACCAGCAGCACTACCAGGACCTGTACTTCTCGAAGACCGGCGACTCGCTGAAGACCTTCTACGAGCGTCAGTCCTCGGGCCGGTACTCGGTCGACGGCCAGGTCACCGACTGGGTCAAGGTGCCGTGGAACGAGGCCCGTTACGGCTCGGACTACTGCGGCCAGCACGTCTGCAACAACGCGCAGGACCTGATCCGCGACGGCATCAACGCCTGGGTCGCCGACCAGAAGGCCAAGGGCCAGACGGACGCGCAGATCAAGGCCACGATCGCCGGCTACGACCAGTGGGACCGGTACGACTACGACCACGACGGCAACTTCAACGAGCCCGACGGTTACATCGACCACTTCCAGATCGTGCACGCCGGTGAGGACCAGTCGGCCGGCGGCGGCGTCCAGGGCACCAACGCCCTGTGGGCCCACCGCTCGTACGTCTACGGCGCGCTGTCCGGCCAGGCCGGTCCGGACGCCAACAAGCTCGGCGGCACCCCGGTCGGCAACTCCGGCATCTGGGTCGGCGACTACACCATGCAGCCGGAGAACGGCGGCCTCGGTGTCTTCGCGCACGAGTACGGCCACGACCTCGGTCTGCCGGACCTCTACGACACCTCCGGCTCCGGCAACGACAACTCGGTCGGCTTCTGGTCGCTGATGTCGTCCGGTTCCTGGCTCGGCACCGGCAAGAACGAGATCGGCGACAAGCCCGCCGACCTCGACGTCTGGAGCAAGCTGCAGCTCGGCTGGCTGAAGTTCGACAAGGCCCAGGCCGGCAAGGACTCGCTGCACTGGCTCGGCCCGGTGGAGTACAACACGAAGCGGCCGCAGGCCATCGTGATGGACCTGCCGAAGAAGACCGTCACCACCGAGATCAACACCCCCTTCGCGGGCGGCAACGAGTGGTGGAGCGGTAGCGCGGACGACCTGAACGTCTCGCTGACCCGCACCATCGATCTCACCGGCAAGACCTCGGCCAGCCTGTCGGCCAAGGCCTGGTACGAGCTCGAGACCGACTACGACTACGCCTACGGCGAGGTCTCCACCGACGGCGGCAAGAACTGGACCGCCGTCGCCGGTACCTTCAACGGCGCGGCGCTGCCGGTCGACGGTGCGAACCACCCGGCGATCAACGGCACCACCAACAACACCTGGGGCGACCTGGTCTTCCCGCTCGACGCCTACGCGGGCAAGAGCATCCAGTTCCGCTTCCACAACGTCACCGACGGCGGTGTCCACCTCAAGGGCCTCGCGATCGACGACGTGAAGGTCACCGCCGACAACGCGGCCGTCTTCACCGACGGTGCCGAGAACGGCGACAACGGCTGGACCGCGGCCGGCTTCTCCCGCATCACGGGCAAGTTCTCCAAGGACTACGCCCAGCACTACCTGGTGGAGAACCGTCAGTACGTCTCGTACGACACCATGCTGAAGACCGGCCCGTACGTCTTCGGTTCGGCCGCCAAGCCGAACATGGTCGAGCACTACGCCAACCAGAACGGTGTTCTGATCTGGCTGTGGGACGAGTCGCAGTCCGACAACAACGTCACCAACCACCCGGGCCAGGGTCTGATCCTCCCGATCGACTCCCACCCGGCTCCGCTGAAGTGGGCCGACGGCACCTACATGCGTCCGCGCCTGCAGGGCTACGACTCCACCTTCGGCTTCGAGCGCACCGACGGCCTGAAGCTCGACAAGGCCGACGTGCTCACGAAGATCCCGTCGTCGAAGGCCGTCAGCTCCTTCAACGACCACACCACCAAGTACTACGACCCTGCTACGCCGTTCAGCAGCGTCCAGGTTCCGGACACCCACACCCGCATCGACGTGCTGTGGCAGAGCTGGAACAACCTGGAGACCATCATCCGGGTCCACCCGGTGAAGTGACCTCAGGTCAGCTGATGCAGTGAACAGCTGCGGCCCCGGCGGGTTCCCCCGCCGGGGCCGCGGCGCGTTCCGGGGGAACGGCGGGGCTTCGCCAACGCGCCCTACACCTGGGCGAGCTCCAGGAAGAGGGCGACCGCCTCGGTGATCTCCCTGGGCGTCCAGTCCAGCGCGGCCTCGGAGGCCGTGATCTCGGTCATCGAGAAACCCGGCAGCACCCCCGGCTCGTCCCAGCCGCCGAACAGGCCGACGCCCTGCAGCTCGGCGAGCCGGATGTTGGCCCGGTTCAGGGCGTGCGCCGGGTACGGGAGCCAGAACTGGAACTGGTGGGTGTGCGGCGGGTCCGGGTTGACCCGGCCCCCGGGCGTCGCCGCCAGCGCCGCGGCCACCTCCTTGGCGTTGGCCACGTAGGCGCCCAGCCGTGGCAGTTCGGTGTCCAGCCCGGACAGCGCGGTGAGCACCGCCGGCCACTGCTGGAACAGCCGGCCCCCGTACCGGTGCCGCCAGACCCGTACGCCCCGCGCGAACTCCTCGTCGCCCGCCACCAGCGCGCCGCTGGTCGCTCCGAGCGTCTTGTAGCAGGAGACGTAGACCGAGTTGGCGAGCCCGGCGATCTCCGGCAGCGTCCGGCCGAAGTGCGGCCCCGTCTCCCAGAGCCGGGCGCCGTCCAGGTGGACGTACGCGCCCAGCTCCCGGGCCGCCTCGACCAGCGCGGTCAGCTCCGGCCAGGTGGGCAGCACGAAGCCGGCGTCCCGCAGCGGCAGTTCGAGCATCAACGTGGTGAAGGGCTCGCCGAGCGCCCGCAGCTCCGCCGGGGTGGGCAGCCGCGGTGCCCGGGTCGGCCAGACCGTCCGCAGCCCGCTCAGCACCGAGTACGCGCGCTGCTCGTGCACCTCCGGGTGGGCCAGCGGGTGCATGGCGACCGTCCGGCCCTCGCCGTCCGCCCAGTACTGCAGGGCCGCCTGCTGGGCCATCGTGCCGGTCGGGAAGTAGACCGCGTCCGCCAGTCCGAGCAGG
>NZ_JAIZ01000179.1 GCF_000710465.2 Kitasatospora sp. MBT63
TTCCCCCGCCGCGCCCGCCCGTACGCGCTCCCGCTCCCGCGCCCTGCCTGGCACCGCCGCGGACCGGTGCCGTCGCCCGCCGCCCGGCTGCCGCGCCCGCCAGGAACGCGGCCCCCGCGGCCCCGTCCGGCAGCTGCGCCGCCGTGCCGCCCAGCCGTACCGGCACCGGCGCGGTCAGCAGGGGCAGGCCCGGCAGTCCGGCCAGCCCGGTACCCAGCTCCCCGGCCACCCGTTCGGCGGTACCCCGGCAGGTCGGGCAGTCCACCACGTGCTGCACCAGCTCCCGGCGCAGCGCGGGACCCAGCACCCAGCCGCGCCAGCTCTCCGCCCCGACCCCGCCGAGCCTGGCCAGCACCGGACAGCTGCCCACGCCGAGCACCAGCAGCGCCGTCCTGGTCCTGCCCACCTCGGCACCGGCCGTGGCCAGCAGGTCCGCCACGGCCGGGCCGGACCGTCCGAGCACCGCCGCCACCTCCTCGGGGGAGAGCCGGTGCCGGACCGCCAGCTCCAGGGCCTCGCGCTGCTCCGGTTCGGTGCCGGCCGCCTCGGGCCAGGCGAGTGAGGCCAGTTCCCGGCGCCGCCGGTCGGCCAGTTCGGTGCCGGGGGGCTCGGCGGGCGAGCCGGAACCGCGTTCCAGCTGCTCCAGGCAGCAGTGCCGGGCCAGCGCGTACAGCCAGGCCCGCCCGAGGCCGGGGTCGGCCAGCCGGCCGCCGTGCCGCAGCGCGAGGTCCCGGACCTCGGCGACGGCGGCGAGTGCGGCGTCGTGGTCGCACAGGACGGACAGGCAGTAGGTGAAAAGCCCGTCGACACAGCGCCCGTAGGCCCGCAGGGTGGGGGAGCTGCCGGCTGCCGGGGAACCGGCGGAGGTGGGGGAGGCAAACCTGGTGGTCACGTTCCGACGGTAGAGAGAGCGGCCGGGCCGGCCCCCGGAATCCCGGCGCTTGTACTTCTTTCGGGTAACAGGATCGCCGTGTACGGGACACCGGCCGGCCCGATCCTGACGGCTGTCGTGCCCACGCCGCACCTCGCGGCCGGCGCCCGGCCCGCCCCGGCGCCGGGACGGTGGGGCGCCGGGGCCGCGGGCGGCGCGGGAGGGCGGGCCCGCGGTCCGGGCCGGACTGTCGTACCCACCCGCTACGGTTGGCCGCATGGCTGCCCGCACCAAGACCACCGCCAAGCCCCGCCCGGCGTACCGCTGCACCGAGTGCGGCAACCAGCTCCCGAAATGGGTC
Source organism: Kitasatospora sp. MBT63 (assembly GCF_000710465.2). GTDB lineage: Bacteria > Actinomycetota > Actinomycetes > Streptomycetales > Streptomycetaceae > Kitasatospora. The sequence continues at coordinate 1,233 of NZ_JAIZ01000179.1, forward strand.
GGCCGGTGCCCCGAGTGCAACGCCTGGGGCACCGTCGAGGAGTACGGCGCCGTCCCGATCCGGACCACCGCCGCCGGACCGGTCAGCTCCCCCGCCAAGCCGATCGGGCAGATCGACGGCCAGGTCGCCACCGCCAGGACCACCGGGGTGCCCGAGCTGGACCGGGTGCTCGGCGGCGGCATCGTCCCCGGCGCGGTGGTGCTGCTCGCGGGCGAGCCCGGTGTCGGCAAGTCGACACTCCTGCTGGACGTCGCCGCCAAGGCCGCCAGCGACCGGCACCGCACCCTGTACGTCACCGGCGAGGAGTCGGCCGGGCAGGTCCGGCTCCGGGCCGACCGGATCAACGCGCTCTCCGACCACCTCTACCTGGCCGCCGAGTCCGACCTGGGCGCGGTGCTCGGGCACATCGAAGCCGTCAACCCCGGGCTGCTGATCCTCGACTCGGTGCAGACCATCGCCTCCGCCGAACTCGACGGTGCCCCCGGCGGCCCGGCCCAGGTCCGCGAGGTGGCGGGCGCGCTGATCCGGGCGTCCAAGGAGCGCGGCATGGCGACGCTGCTGGTCGGCCACGTCACCAAGGACGGCCAGATCGCCGGCCCCCGCCTGCTGGAGCACCTGGTCGACGTGGTGCTCAGCTTCGAGGGCGACCGGCACGCCCGGCTGCGCATCATCCGCGGCGTCAAGAACCGCTACGGCGCCACCGACGAGGTCGGCTGCTTCGAGCTGCACGACGAGGGGATCGAGGGGCTGGCCGACCCGTCCGGCCTGTTCCTGACCAGGCGTGACAAGCCGGTGCCCGGCACCTGCCTGACCGTCACCCTGGAGGGCCGGCGCCCGCTGGTCGCCGAGGTGCAGGCCCTGATGGTGGACTCCCAGATCCCCTCGCCCAGGCGGACCACCTCCGGACTGGAGTCGCCCCGGATCGCGATGATCCTCGCCGTCGTCGAGCGGCACGGCGGCGTCAAGCTCGGCAAGCAGGACATCTACACGGCGACGGTCGGCGGGGTGAAGCTCAGCGAGCCCTCCGCCGACCTGGCCATCGCGCTCGCGGTCGCCAGCTCCTCGTCCGACACCCCGCTGCCGAGCAACCTGGTCGCGATCGGCGAGGTCGGCCTGGCCGGTGAGGTCCGCCGGGTCACCGGGGTGCAGCGGCGGCTGGCGGAGGCTCACCGGCTCGGCTTCACCCACGCGCTCGTCCCGCCGGACCCGGGCAAGGTGCCGCCGGGGATGACGGTGGTCGAGGTCGCGGACATCGGCGAGGCCCTGCGTGCCATCCCGGGCCGCCGCCGGGGACCGGCCAAGCCGCGTACCGAGGACGCCAAGGCGCCCGTCGGCGCGACGGCCACCGGGGCCGCGCGGACCGCCGCCGGAGGCTCCCGCACGGCTGCCGGGGCCGCCCGGACGGGCCGTCCGGCGGGGGCCGCGGCCGGGGTGGCGGCGGTCGTTCCGGCCTATCCGGAGGAGCTGATGGAGGGCTGGGAGCCGGTCGACTCCGACGAACTGCGCTGACTCATGCCCCGTTAATGCCGCACGCAGTTAGACTTTGCCCTGTCTAATTGGCAATAAGTGCAGTACTGCGCCTATTTCCGGAATCGACGAGCGGTGACGAGCGGTACGGCGGGCCCGAGAGCGCGCGGTACGGCGAGCCGTGCAGACAGACCAGCGAAGACCGAGCGAAGACCAAGCGACAGACCGTCGGGCGCCGTGCCACACGGTCCGGGGCGGCCGGAGGAGTCACGTGGCAGGCAGCGACCGGGCGGACAAGTCCTCCCGCGAGGAGACCCTGCTGCGGGCCTCCCTCAGCGCGATCGCGCCGGGCACGGCGCTGCGGGACGGCCTGGAGCGGGTCCTGCGCGCCAACACCGGCGGACTGGTGGTGCTCGGCTTCGACAAGAGCGTCGAAGCCCTGAGCACCGGCGGGTTCGTGCTCGACGTCGAGTTCACCGCCACCCGCCTGCGCGAGCTGTGCAAGCTCGACGGCGCGGTGATCCTCGACAAGGACAGCACCAAGATCGTCCGGGCCGGGGTCCACCTGATGCCGGACGCCAACATCCCCACCGACGAGACCGGCACCCGCCACCGCACCGCCGAACGCGTAAACCGCCAGACCGGCTACCCGGTGGTCGCCGTCTCGCACTCGATGCGGCTGATCGCGATGTACGTCAACGGCAGCCGCCGCGTGCTGGAGGACTCCACCACCGTCCTGTCCCGCGCCAACCAGGCGCTGGCCACGCTGGAGCGCTACAAGCTGCGCCTCGACGAGGTGGCCGGCACGCTCTCCGCGCTGGAGATCGAGGACCTGGTGACCGTGCGGGACGTCTCCGCGGTGGTCCAGCGGCTGGAGATGGTCCGCCTGATCGCGGCCGAGATCGCCGGCTACGTGCTGGAGCTCGGCACCGACGGCCGCCTGCTCTCGCTCCAGCTGGACGAGCTGATCGCGGGCGTGGAGCCGGAGCGCGAACTGGTCGCCCGGGACTACTTCCCCGAGCGCGCCGCCAAGAAGGGCCGCACCGTCACCGAGGTGCTGGCCGACCTGGAGGCGCTCACCCACGCCGAGCTGCTCGACCTGCAGACCGTGGCCAAGGCGCTCGGGTACACCGGCACGCCGGAGTCGCTGGACTCGGCCGTCTCGCCGCGCGGGTACCGCCTGCTGGCCAAGGTGCCCCGGCTGCCCAACACGGTCATCGAGCGGCTGGTCGAGCACTTCGGCGGGCTGCAGAAGCTGCTCGCGGCCAGCATCGACGACCTGCAGACGGTGGAGGGTGTCGGCGAGACCCGGGCGCGCTCCGTACGCGAGGGGCTGTCCCGGCTCGCAGAATCGTCCATCCTCGAGCGCTACGTCTGATCCGGCGGGCCGGATGGTCGGAGCGCTGCCGGGGCTGCGGGGCAGCCAGCCGGTGGGTTCGTGGGCCGGTGGCTGTGAGTGGGGGCGCGGGGGCGCTCAGGTGGTCCGGCTGGTCGGGGTGCTGCTCCCGAGCGGGCGGGCGGCGTAGAGCAGGGTGAACAGGGTGACGTCGACGGCGTCCTCGTCCGTGCAGTCACCCTCCTGCGCCAGTTCGTCCAGGATCCCGCCGAGCTGGTTGCGCAGTCGGACCAGCCGCTCGGGGCGGATCCGCATGCCGAAGTGGCTGAACTTCGAGTACCGGGGCGTCCCGTCCGGGGCGAAGATCGGCTCCAGTTCCTGGCTGAGGTACTTGTTCTGGAAGTCGGACCGGATCATGTCCATCGCGGCGAGGAGTGCGGCGAGCGCCTCCGGACGTTCCGAGCTGCCGGAGGCGAAGACCTCGGGTGACAGGCGGAGTGAGCGCTGGGCGGTCCGGTACCGGCTCTCGACGATGCCGGAGACGAGCCGGGTCTCGGCGACCATGATCAGGTCGGCCTGCTCCAGCTGCTTGATGTGCCGGTACAGCTTGGTCGGGGTGTCGCCTAGCTCCGTGGCGATCTCCTTGACGGAGAGCGCCCCGGGGTCGCGCTTGTAGAGGGCGTTCAGGATGGCCAACCGGACCGGGTCCGCCAGAGCCTTCAGGGTCTGGACGTCCTTGACCTCGCGCTCTTTCACCTGATCAGACACGTTGTCACCTTCCCAGAACGTCAACGCTTGCGCAATCATTCTCGCATCTGCAACCATTCACGCAAGCGTGAATGGTTGCAGATTGGTGAGCATCCACGCTTGCGTGAGCATCTACGTTTGGGTGAAAGGCGGGGGCCATGAAGACGGATCAGGCGCACGGGGCAACGCCGACCGGGCCGAGGGGTGCGGGCGGGCCGCACATCGCTCCTCCGGTGCGGCCGGTTGAGCGGCCGGAGGGATCGCAACAGTCCCCACCGGGCCACTCCCGCCCCGCATCCGCATCATCCGCGTCCGCTGCAGGCCGCTCGGGGGCGCCCGCCGACCCCGCGCACGCCCCCGCCGACCAACCATCCGCCCCCACGGCCTCCGCCCTCACGACGTCCACCCTCACGACGTCCGCCGCAGCAACGCCGTCATCGACATCGCCACCGCCCGCGACCGGGACGGAGACCGAGCCCGAGTCGGAGTCGGAGTCGGAGCCCAACCCCGAGCCGACGTCCGGCGCGCTCGTACCGCTGCGCCGCAACTGGCGCTTCCAGGTGCTCTGGGGTGGTGCGGCCTCCGCGATGCTTGGTACCTGCATCGCGGACACCGCGTACCCGCTCCTCCTGCTGGCGATGACCGGGTCCGCGTCGACGGCCGGGGCCTTCGGGGCCGTCCAGTTCACCGCCTCGCTGTTGCTCGGCATCCACGGCGGCGCGGTCGCCGATCGCTACGACCGCCGCCGGATCCTGCTGGTGGCCGACTCGGCGCGGCTGCTCGCGGCGCTGAGCATCCCGGTCGCGCTCCACCTGCATCACCTGACGGTGGTGCACACCCTGCTGGTCGGTGCGGTGCTGGGGGCCACCATGGCGTACTCCGGCCCGGTCCGGATGCTGGTGCTCAGGGCGGTGGTGCCGCCGGAGCAGTTGCGGCAGGCGCTCGCACAGGACGAGTTGAGGGTCGGTGGGGCGAGCCTGCTCGGGCCGCCGCTGGCCGGCTTCCTGCTCGGACTCGGCCGGTCGGTCCCGTTCCTCGGGACCGTGGTGGCCTCGCTGCTCGCGCTGACCGCGGCGTGGAGCGTCCGCTTCGACAGCCGCCCGAAGCCCGGCGCCGCCGGGACCGCCTGGTCCGGTGGGGCACTGGACGGCCTGCGTCACCTGCTCGCCGACCAGCAGCTGCGGATGACCCTGCTGGTGCCGTTCCTGCTCAACCTGGCCGGGTCCGCGATGGTGCTGCCGGTGATGGTGCTGCTGCGCGACGGGGGGACGTCGAGCAGCGGGATCGGGTTCGCGATCGCCGGTGAGGCGGTGGGCGGCCTGCTCGGTGCGCTGCTGGTGCGGCGGCTGCACTCGCTGATGGGGCCGGGACGGTTGCTGCTCTCGGTTGCCTGGGTGTCCGTGCCGCTGTTCCTCGTCCCTGCCGTGCTGGGCGGGCCGGTGGCGGTGTTCGGGACACTCGCCGTGATGATGCTCGGGGTGCCGTCGCTGCGGGTGATGGTCGACGTGTTGATCTTCCAGCAGGTCCCCGACGAACTGCGCGGCCGGGTGATCGCGGCCACCATGACCGCCTTCATGCTCGGCATCCCGGCCGGGACCCTCGGCGCCGGTGTGCTGCTCGACCACCTCGCGCCCGGCACCACGCTGTGCCTGTTCGCCGCTCTGCTGGCCGCGGCGCTGGTGGCACCCACCTGCAGCCGCGCCCTGCGCGGGGCGCGGTGGCCGGCCTGATGGGGAACCGGGCTGCCCGGCCCGGGAACGGGGCACCAAGGCCTTGAGCCGGTGCCGCGTCAGAAAACCGTTGCTCTTCCATGACGTGACGCACCGTCCGGACCGGTTCTACGGCCGGATCGGCCGGATGTCTGTCAGGCCGTACCGGCGCCGGAATCCGCGCTCCGGGTCGGGGTGGCTGCGCTCCAACTGCCCAGTAGCCGAAGGGCGGTGTCGTCCGGGGTGCCGGCGTCGGCGGCGAGGACGACCAGGGCCTGGCCCTCGTCACCGGGCAGGGCAACGGTCTCGTAGTGCAGTTCGAACTCGCCGACCAGGCGGTGCCTGAAGCGCTTGGTGCCGTACGTCTTGTCCCGGACCTGGCGTTCGGCCCACAGTGCGGGGAACTCCTCGCATTCGGCCTCGAGTTCGGCGATCAGGGCGGCGAAGCGCGGGAGGTCCCCGAACCGGCCGGCCGAGAAGCGCAGGTAGCCGACGGTCTGCCGGGCCACCTGTTCCCACTCCGGGTACAGCTCGCGGGCCACCGGCTCGAGCAGGATGTGTCGGGCCAGGTTGAGTCGCCCACCGGGCAGGGCAGCCGGACGAGTTGGACCGGCCGGCTCGGCGGGCTCGGCCGGCTCGGCCGCGTTCAGGATGATCGCGATGGCGAGCCGGTTGGCGGCCAGTACCTCCATGTCCGGGCCCATCACGTACGCCGGGACGGCCCCCACCGCGTCGAGCAGCCTGAGCAGGCCGGGCCGGACCCGCGGTGCGACGCCGTACGGCCCGGTGCCCGGACGGGGTTGGCCGGCCGGGCGGGCCGGGGGCCGGGCGAGGTCGTGGAGGTGGGTCCGCTCGGTGCGGTCCAGCCGCAGGACCCGGGCCAGGGCGTCCAGTACGGCCTCGGACGGGTTGGCCGCCCGGCCCTGTTCCAGGCGCATGTAGTAGACGGCGCTGACCCCGGCGAGGGCGGCCACCTCTTCCCGGCGCAACCCCGGTACACGGCGCGGCCCGTACTCGGGCAGGCCGACGTCCTCCGGTGTCAGCCGGGCCCGCCGGGAGCGCAGGAACGGGCCGAGCTCGTGGGTGCTTTCCATGTCGGTCAAGTATGCGCAGGCCGGGCCTCGGATGGCAGGCCTCGGACTGTCCCTGCCAGTACCACCCACGCGCCCCGGGTGGGTGGTACTGGCAGGGGAATGGCCGGCCGTGGGGAGGAGGGCGAGGGTGGTTCCCGGTGCAGGGCCCGGCGTGGACCGTCGGCGTCGTTCGAGCGTTGCCGCAGTCGGCGGTCCGGCGGTCCGGCGGTCCGGCGGTCCGGCTCCCCGGCTCCCCGGCTCGCCGGCGGTTCGACGGTCGGCGGCCTTCACCGCCGTCCGGCCGCCCCTGGCCGGGGCGGGGTTCGAAGTGCTCTGAGGTTCAGGAGTGTTGGCGATGCGCGCAGTGGTGTTCTCCCGGTTCGGCGACGAGAGCGTGTTGGAGTCGGTCGAGTTGCCGGTGCCTCGTCCGGCGCCGGGTGAGGTGCTGGTGCAGGTCCGTGCCGCCGGGGTCAACCCGGTGGACTGGAAGGCCCGCGAGGGCTGGGTGGGCACCGGCCGACCGTTCCCGCTGGGCCTCGGCTGGGACGTGGCGGGCGTGGTGGTCGGCTCCGCGGCGCCGGAGGGCCCGGCGGTCGGCGACGAGGTGTACGGCATGCTGCCGCTCCCGTACGGCGCGGCCTACCAGGAGTTCACCACCGTCCCGGCGGCCGCGGTCGCCCCGAAGCCCGCGGCGCTGACCTTCGAGCAGGCGGCGGCCGTGCCGCTGGCCGCGCTGACCGCCTGGCAGGCGCTGGACGCGGCGGGGGTGAAGGGCGGTGAGCGGGTCCTGGTCCAGGGCGGTGCCGGCGGGGTCGGCCACTTCGCCGTTCAGCTGGCCAAGGCGCGCGGGGCCCGGGTGTTGGCCACGGCCTCCGGCCGCAACCTCGGATTCCTGCGCGATCTGGGTGTGGACGAGGCGATCGACCACACCCGCGGCGACCTCGCGACCGTCGACCCGGTCGACCTGGTGATCGACGCCGTGGGCGGGCGGGTCCAGCGGGAGTCCTGGGGGCTGTTGCGGGCCGGCGGCACGCTGATCACGCTGCCCGAGCCGCTCGACGAGGCCCACCGCAGGCCCGGCATCGACGCCCGCCGGGTGGTGGTGTCCCCGGACGGCGCGGCACTGTCCCGCATCGGCGAGCTGATCACGGCCGGGGTGGTCCGGGTGGAGGTCCAGCAGGTGCTGCCGCTCGACCGGGCGGCCGACGCGCACCGGATCAGTGCGGGCGGCCGGGTCCGCGGCAAGCTCGTCCTCACCATCTGAACGGCGGGTGCCCCGGGCGGCCGACGGCTGTCAGTGACCCCGCACCCTGCCCCGCCCCGGCCTGCCCGGCCCCGGCCTGCCCCGCCCAAGCCCCTAGGGCGGGCGCGGAACCGACCGTCAGGCGGCGTCCAGGCGGATCGAGGTGCGGGCCACCAAGGGGCCCCCGGCCGGGCCGGTCAGGTCGGCCTGGACCCGGTAGGTGTCCGGGGTGGCCGCGCCGCCGTCGGTGGAGGCGCACTGCGGCTTGCTGCGGCTGCGGTCCCAGCTGAAGGTCTCGGTCAGGCCGCTGCCCGAGGACACCTGCACCCAGGTGCTCTGACGGTCGGTCGGGCAGTCGCCGGACGACCAGAACCGCTCGCCGCTGCTGGCCGTGACGGTGATGGTCGAGGCGGCTCGGCCGAGGTCGACACGGCAGTTCGGGCCGGAGGTGTTGCGGACGGTCAGGGTGACCCGGGGCTTGTCCTTCGGCTGGTACGAGGGCTGCGCGCTGGCCAGTTCCAGGGTGATCTGCGATGCGGTGCAGACCGGCAGGGCGAGTACCTCGGCGGTGTTCACCTGCGGTCCGCCGGTGCCGCCGGCACTACCCGTACCGCCGCCGGTGCCGGCACCCGTGCCGCCCGTGCCACCTGCGCTGCCGCTCGAACCGGCTCCCGTACCCGTGCCAGTGGTGCCCGCACCGCTGGCGCCGCCCGTACCGGTGGAGTCCCCGCTGCCGGTGCCCCCGGTCAGGCTCACGTCGCCGCCGCTGCCGCCGGAGACGCTGCCGGAGCCCGTGCCACCGGCGCCGCCGGTCCCCGAACCGCCGCTGCCGCCGGGGCGGCCGGTGTTGGCGGAACCGGTCGGTGACGCACCGGGCGTGATCGACTGGGCGGGCGCCGGGTGTGCGTTGTGGGCGGGCTGCTTGCCGCCGTCCGAGCCTGACGTCAGCCAGAAGATCAGTGCGAGGACACCGATCAGTGCGGCGAAGACGACAAGTCGCCGCCGCCAGTAGATCGACGCCGGCAGCGGTCCCACGGGTTGACGCAGAGAGGGCACGGGCAAACTCTACGAGACTGTGTGCACCCGTTGACGCATCAACACTGCACCGGGGTCACTTCCTTCACATGATCCGCCATTTGCTCCGGTCGGGGGAACGGATCCGGCGGCAACGCCGGCTGCGCCCGGGCGATACGAGGTCCTGCGCGAACTCCCGGGACGGCCCTGGTGTGCGGCGCGGACGAGCATCGGGCGGGCCGGGCCGCGAAGGTCCAGGGGAACCGGCGGGGCGGCCCGCAAGGGGCGGAACCCGCTGCCGAAAGGGGGCGGACGACGCCCGGGTGCTGGTCCTATAGTCGGCCTCATGGCCACGGACCCACGCCCCGCACTCGATCCGGCCCGCATGATCGCCGAAGCGCGCCGGGCGTTCTTCGTGATGTTCGCGTTCCTGGCTCTCATCTGGCTGCTCCAGCTGGCCAACTGGGCCGACGACAACCAGCTCGCACGCGACTACGCGATCGTCCCGCGCGAGACCGACCGGCTGCCCGACATCTTCACTGCGCAGTTCCTCCACCTCAACTGGCAGCACATCGAGGCCAACTCCGGCCCGCTCTTCGTCTTCGGCTTCCTCGCCGCGTACCGGGGAGTGAAGAAGTTCCTCGGCCTGACCGTGCTGATCGTGCTGACCGGCGGTGCGATGATCTGGTTCTTCGAGCGCGATCACGTCTACACCGTCGGCGCCAGCGGGCTGGTGTACGGCTACTTCGGATACGTCGTGCTGCGCGGGGTGTTCGACCGCAACCTGATCGACAGTCTGATCGGCCTCGTGATGGGCGCCTCCTTCGCGTACCTCCTCCTCAACGCGGTGCCCGGCACCCCCGGTGTCAGCTGGCTGGGACATCTCGGCGGCCTGCTCGGCGGGTTGGCCGGCGCGTGGATCTTCCGCGACCGTGAACGTGACCGCGGCCGCCGCGCGGCCGCGGCGCCACCGGCATCACAGGCAGCCCCGACGGCCACGGCCACGGCCACCGCCACCGGTACGACGACGCCCGCCACCCGCGCCGACGCACCCGCCCAGGGCGCCCCCAGCCCCCGCGCCGCCCTGCTCAAGGAACTGGACGACCTCGGCCTCTGACCCCGGACGCGCTCGTGCGTCGGTGCCCCAGGCCCCCAGGCCCCCAGTGCCCGAGCGCCCGAGCGCCCGAGCGCCCGAGCGCGCACCGTCCGGTCCGGTGCCCCGCCCGGCCGTGGGAGGATCGAAGGGCCATGGTTGCCATCACTGCCGTCACCCCGGCCCCGCTGCTCCACACCACCGTCATCGACTGGTACGAGGCCAACGCCCGCGACCTGCCCTGGCGGACCCCGGACGCCTCACCGTGGGCCGTCATGGTCAGCGAGTTCATGCTCCAGCAGACTCCGGTCAAGCGGGTGCTCCCCGCCTACGCCGCCTGGATGGAACGCTGGCCCACCCCTGCCGACCTGGCCGCGGACGCACCCGGCGAGGCCGTCCGGATGTGGGGGCGCCTCGGCTACCCGCGCCGGGCGCTGCGCCTGCACGCCGCCGCGGTGGCGATCACCGAACAGCACGGCGGCCGGGTGCCGCAGGACCACTCCGCGCTGCTGGCCCTGCCCGGCGTCGGTGAGTACACGGCTGCCGCGGTGGCCTCCTTCGCCTTCCGGCAGCGGCACGCGGTGCTGGACACCAACGTCCGCCGGGTGTTCGCCCGCGCGGTCACCGGGGTCGAGTACCCGGCGCAGGCGACCACGGCGGCCGAACGCCGGACCGCCACCGAACTGCTGCCGCACACCGCCGAGACCGCCGCCACCTGGGCCGTCGCGGTGATGGAACTCGGCGCGCTGGTCTGCACCGCCCGCAGCCCGGAGTGCACCGAGTGCCCGTTGCTGAGGCAGTGCGCGTGGCAGCGGGCCGGCCGCCCGCCGTACGAGGGCCCGGCCCGGCGCGGGCAGACCTACGAGGGCACCGACCGGCAGGTGCGCGGCAAGCTGCTGGCCGTGCTCCGCGAGGCGCACGGCGAGGTGCCGCAGGCGCGGCTGGACGCGGTCTGGCCCGAACCGGTGCAGCGGGCCCGGGCCTTGGACGGGCTGGTCGCGGACGGGCTGGTGGAGCCGGTGGCCCCCGGCGTCTACCGGCTGCCGGTCTGACCCCTTCCGATTCCGGCCGGGCCCGACTCCCACCTGCCCGACCCCTCGCCTCGTCCGACCCCGGCCCCGGCCCCGGCCCCGGCCCCGGCCCCGGCCCCGCTCACCCGGTCACTTCCCATCACCCGCACGTCCCGCCCAACGCCCGAAGGGCCCGCCCGGAGATCCGGACGGGCCCTTCGCTTCGTCGTACTGCGGCACCCGGCGCGGTACTCAGGTGTCCGCGCGCCACGGTGCGCGGGGTACCGGCGCCGGCAGTCGTCAGACTGCCTCGAGCTGCGGTTCGGGCTTCTGCGCGGCGCCGCGCAGCGGGATCTCCCGCAGGAAGATCGCCGCGGCGACCGCGATCAGGCTGACCACGGCGCCCCAAAGGAACACGGTGTGCATGCCGTTGGAGACGGCGTGGTGCGCCAGGTCCTGGACGGCGGCGGTGGCCGTCTTCAGGCTGGTCGGGTCGAGCGCCTGCTGGCCGCTGTCCGCGGCGGCAGTGCCGCCACCCGCGCCCTGGCCACCCTGGCCGGACTGGGCGGCCTTGGCGGCCGCCTCGGTCAGGGTGTCCTTGACCCGGTTGTTGAACAGGGCGCCGAACAGGGCCACACCGAAGGAGCCGCCGATGGTGCGGAACAGGGTCGCGGAGGAGCTCGCGACGCCCATGTCCTTGAGCTCCACGCTGTTCTGGGCGACCAGCATGGTGATCTGCATCAGGAAGCCCATGCCGGCGCCGAGCACCACCATGTAGCAGGAGGAGGCGAACCGGCCGGTGTCGGTGCCGAGGGTGGAGAGCAGCAGCGAGCCACCCGCCATCACGGCCGTTCCGATGATCGGGTAGATCCGGTACTTGCCGGTCTTGGAGACGGCCTGGCCGACCACCAGCGAGACGGCGAGCATGCCGAACATCATCGGCATCAGCAGCAGGCCGGAGTTGGTCGCCGAGGCGCCCTGCACGATCTGCTGGTACAGCGGCAGGTAGGCGACCGCGCCGAACATCGCGAAGCCGACGATGAAGCCGATGATCGAGACCATCGTGAAGTTGCGGATCTTGAACAGGGCGAGCGGGATCACCGGCTCCTCGGCGCGCTGCTCGACGTAGCAGAAGCCGATCAGCGAGGCGGCGCCGAGCGCGGCGAGGCCCAGGATCTGCTTCGAGCCCCAGTCGTACTGCTGGCCGCCCCAGGTGGTGATCAGGACCATCGAGGTGATGCCCGCGGTGAGCAGCAGCGCACCGAGGTAGTCGATCTTCGCCTTGGAGCGCATCTTCGGCAGGTGCAGGGTGAGCACGATGAAAGCCAGCGCCACCGCGCCGAGCGGCAGGTTGACGTAGAACGTCCAGCGCCAGCTCAGGTGGTCGGTGAGGAATCCGCCGATCAGCGGGCCGCCGACGGTGGCGAGCGCCATGACGGCGGCGAACATGCCCTGGTACTTGCCGCGGTCACGCGGCGGGACCAGCGCACCCATGATCGACATCACGCCGACCATCAGACCGCCGGCGCCGAGGCCCTGGAGGGCGCGGAAGGCGATCAGCTGGGTCATCGAGTCGGACACGCCGCACAGCGCCGAGCCGACCAGGAAGATCACGATCGACGTGAGGAAGGTGCCCTTGCGGCCGTAGAGGTCGCCGAGCTTGCCCCAGATCGGGGTGGAGACGGCGGTCGCCAGGGTGTACGCGGTGACCACCCAGGCGAGGTGCTCCGAGCCGCCGAGCTCGCCGACGATGGTCGGCATCGCCGTACCGATGATCAGGTTGTCGAGCATCGCCAGCAGCATGGCGATCACCAGGCCGATCATCACCACGCGGATCTCGCGTGCCGACTTCGGCTCGGGCTCGGTCGCCCCCGCGGCCGGCGGTTGGTCCGCCGCGGCCTCGACCTGCTGTTGTGACATGGTGTGACTCCCGGAAACGTGGCTGGGCCGCGTCTCCCGCGGCTCACTTACTTGACGACCGGCTAGTGAATCGTCGGCTCGCACGGTAAGTTGTTCCCCAGCCGGGCGTCAAGCCAGTTTCGGCGCGAACCCCGTGGGCAGGGAGAATGCACCACGAGGCCGCCCGAACACCGGAGCGAGCCGCCCACCACCGCCGTCACGAGGCAGGCCGCCAGTCATGAGCACGACCCAGAGCCCCCGCAGCGACACCCGTGCGCGGATCCTCGACGTGGCGTTGGAGCTCTTCGCGGCACAGGGGTACGAGAAGACCTCGCTGCGGGAGATCGCGGACCGCCTCGGCGTCACCAAGGCTGCGCTGTACTACCACTTCAAGACCAAGGACGACATCGTCCGCGGCATCGTCCGGAGCATGGCGGCGCCGATCGACGAGGCCATCGCCTTCGGCGAGGGCAAGCCGTGGTCGCCGGAGCTGCGGGACGAGCTGGTGCGCCGGTTCGCCGCCGGGATGGTCGAGCGGGCGCCGCTGCTGCGGTTCTTCCACGAGAACCAGCCCGCCCTCCGGGAGTCGGAGGCCGGGCTGGAGTTCAAGGAGCGGATGGTCGCGATGATCCGGCTGGTGCACGGCCCGGACGCGACCTTCCACGACCGGCTGCGCGCCACCATGGCGCTGTTCTCGATCAACTCGACGCTGTTCCTGCTCAAGCAGGACGACGGCGAGCAGTGCGGTCCGGGCGGCTCGGGCCACCCCCGCGCCGGGACGCTGGAGGAGGCCATGGCGGCGGCCCTGGAGGTCGCCCTGGAGATCTCCGGTCGGATCGAGCCGGCCGGGCCGGTCGAGCCGACTTCGGTTCAGGGCTGACCACTGACCGCCGGCCACTGACCGCCGCTCCCCGACCACCCCTGGCCCCCGCCCGCTACGGGCCTCAGGCCCCGACGGCACCGTGCGAGCGCAGGTACTGGACCGGGTCGATCACGGCGCCGTACTTGTTGGCGGTGCGGATCTCGAAGTGCAGGTGCGGGCCGGTCGAGTTGCCGGTGTTGCCGGACAGGCCGATCTGCTGGCCCGCGGACACCTTCTGGCCGGCGTGCACGCCGAGCTTGGACATGTGGGCGTACTGGGCGAACTTGCCGTCCGCCAGCTTCAGCACGATCTCGTTGCCGTACGCGCCGTCGAGCTTGGCCGAGACGACGGTGGCGTTGCCGACCGCCAGCAGCGGGGTGCCGACCTTGACGGCGTAGTCCTCGCCGGTGTGGTACCCGGCCGCGTAGGAGTGGTTGATCTTGCCGAACGGGTTGCTGTGCGCCCCGCTCGCCACCGGGACGGACCACTCGGGAGCCGGAGCCGGAGCCGGAGCCGGAGCCGGAGCCGGAGCGGGAGCCGGTGCCGGAGCGGGCGCCGGGGCCGGGGCAGGCGCCGGGGCGGCCTCCGGGGCGGGAGCTGCAGCCGGCGCCTCGGCAGCCGGTGCCTCGGCAGCGGGGGCGGCCGGGGCGGCCTCCGGGGCCGGGGTGGCGTCGAGGTTGCTCGCCACCGCCACGGCGGCCTGGGAGGAGGCCGACTTCGGCACCTTGTAGGCGGCCGGGGCGGAGATCTGGACGACTGCGGCCGGGTCGGCCGGTGCGGCGGCCGCGGTGAACGCCGAGCTGCCCGGGGTGGTCGGGTGCACGGTCATGGCGTGCGCGGAGCCCGCCGGGATCAGCATCGCGCTGACCGCCAGTACGGCGGCGCCGCCCCACGCCACGCTCGCGCGGCGGTCCTGCATCCGGCCGAGCACCGCGCCGCCGTTCAGCCCGTTCAGGCCCTTGAGGCCGTTGAGGCCCTTGATGCCGTTCAGGGACTGGATGGCGGGGATACCGCGCTGGGCCGCGGCGGACCCGACGGCGGTGAGCAGCTTGCGGCCGGTGCGGGGGAGAGAAAGCATCGGTGACGTACCTCGCGGTCGGGGGAGCAGCACGCGGCAGGGCCGGGTCGGCCCGGCGTACCGGTGGGGACCACTCAGGTGTAACCGTCACCCTGAGCAGCCCCAAACGGTGTGACGTACTACGGCCGCTAGTGAGCGGGGCCCTCCGCCGGCTCTCCGGCGGCCCTCCGGGCGGGCGACGATCTTCGGCGCGGTCGCTGCGCCCGGGGTCCGATCGTTCCCCGGCCGGTGCGGCGGGAAGCCGCGGTCACCGGCCGGTCGCACTCCGCACGGTCTACTATCCGCCCTCGTACCGAGGTGACAGGCTGTGACCAGTACCACCGGCGGGGCCCTGCCAAACCACCCCAAATCAGAGAATCTCAGCCGATCTCGCCCGCTCCCGGGCTGCTCCCGGCCGATCTCGCCCGCTCCCGGCCGTTGCCGGCGAGGGAGGCTGCGTCACAGCGGCCCGGGCGGCGGCGGATCGGCGATGATCGGGGCATGAGCGCAGCTGCCCGCCCGCCCGGTGACGTTCCCCCGCCCA
>NZ_JAIZ01000180.1 GCF_000710465.2 Kitasatospora sp. MBT63
GTCGAAAGTCTTCTGGTCTGGGCCAGTCTTCTCAGTTGTCCGGGCCACTCCGGAGCCGGCCTGGTTGGCTGCCAGGCGGGCCCTCCGGCCCGGTTGCGGGCCGGAGGAAGGATCCTCGGGCCGGCCGACCATCCGGGTCGGCCGGCCGCAAGGGCTGGCCTTCATGTGCGACGGCGCTCGCTCCCCTGGGGAGCCGCGGGGCCCGGGGAGCCGCAGGACCGGAGTTGCTCCGGACCGGGGCTCCCGCCCGCCCGGCGGACGCGGATGCGCGCAGCCAGGAGGCCGCTACTGGCCGTCCGTGGCCGCTGCGCGGTCGAGCGCCAGCGGGTCGGTCACCGTGCCGGACTCCTCGTCGAGCGGCCCCTGCGCCAGCCTGGTCACCTCAGCGGGGACCGGCGGCGCCAGGTCGGCCGTCGCACGGAGACCGGACAAAACGTCGTCGGGTCGTACGGCGGGTGTGGCGTGTCGTACTACCAGCCGCAGTATCGCACAGGGACCGGTGGTCCGAACATCACCGGTACCGTCCGTACCGGTGTCGTTACCATTCCCCGTCTGCGGCGGAACAACCTCCAGACCGGCGACGGCACCGCGGGCGTCGAAGACCCGCATGCCGTTCTTGGTCTGGCGCTGGACCTCGACGGCGTCGGCCGCGAGGAAGGCGGAGACCGCGCGGCCGGCCTCCTCGTGCGCCACGCCGTCAAGGCGCAGCTGCCACACCGAGGCCTCCAGGCGCTCCACGAAGTGCGGGGTGCGCACCTCGACCGCGTCGATCACGTCCAGGCCGGGCGGGAGCGACTCGTCGAGCTGCGCGCGCAGCTGCTCCGGGTCGCGGAACTCGGCCAGGCCGATCTCCAGGTACTCGGCCTCGCTGGCGACCCCGGTCGGGGCGGCGTTGGCGTACGAGACCTTGGGGTGCGGGGTGAAGCCCGCGGAGTACGCCATGGGGACGGCCGAGCGGCGCAGCGCGCGCTCGAAGGCGCGTTGGAAGTCCCGGTGGCTGGTGAATCGCAGACGGCCGCGCTTGGTGTAGCGCAGACGGATGCGCTGCACCGTCGGAGCGGGCGGCGGACCGTCGGGCGTGCGGCGTGCCAGGGTCGCTCAGTCCTTAGTCAGTTGGCCAGTCCGGCGCGCCACCGTGTCGGGGCATCGGCCGGACTTCTGTCAGGACAAGGGTACGCGGCCCGCGGGCCGCGCCGGCGCCCAGCTCACCCCAGCAGCGCACGGCGCAGCTCCCGGCGGATCTCCCGGCTCGCCCGGCGGACCTCGGCGGCGGCCCGGCGCAGCTCCGCCTTGACCGGCCACCACACCTCGCGCCGGACCCAGCGGCACGGGCGCACCACCAGGGCCCGCCACGCCCGGCCGGCCAGCCGCCAGGCTCCCAGCAGGACCCGCCACAGCCCGCGCAGCAGCGGGCCGAGCAGCGTCCGCCAGAGCCAGGCCAGCGGCAGCACGACCAGGTGGCCGAGGACCGTGCCGACCACCACGCCGAGCGCCCGGGCCAGCCACTCGATGCCCCGGCCGAGGCCGCGGACCGCCCGCACCATCGCCCGTCCGAGCGGTACCAGCAGGTGCCGCACCGTCCAGCGGCAGGCCGCCGCGGTCGCCCGCGCCGCCGTCCGCACGGCGGCAGCACCGCCACGGGCCAGCCGCGCCACCACCCGCGCCAGCGGGAGCAGCCCGTACCGGTACAGCCCGACGACCGGCAGCACCACCAGGTGCCGCACCGACCACCGCAGGGCGGCCGCACCCCGGCCGGCCAGCCGCACCGCGGCACGTCCCAGCGGCACCAGCCCGTACCGGTACAGCCCGACCACCGGCACCACCAGCAGGCTGCGCAGCAGCCGGCGCAGTACCGCGCCGACGGCGGCCGAGGCGGTCAGCAGCGCCCGGCCGAGCGGCTGCAGGACGTGCCGGCCCAGCAGGGTCAGCGGGGCCGCGACCAGGGCGGTGCCGAGCCACCGCAGCAGGCGCACGGCGGCGCCCGCGGGCAGCACCACGGCGTACCGCAGCAGCGCGCGCAAGGCCGTCAGCAACGCACCGCCGAGCCACCCCGCGGCCCGCCGGGCCAGCCTCAGCGCCGCCAGGAGGGCGCGGACCGGCGGCGTCACCGCGTACCGCCACAGCCACCGCAGGGCCTTCCCGGCGCCGGACAGGGCCGCCGACAGCAGGCGGCCGAGCGCGCGGGCCACCGCCGCCGCACCCGCCGCCAGGGCCTTCGCCAGCACGCCGAGCAGCCGTCCGAGCGGGCGGACGGCGTGCCGGTACAGCCAGCCGGACGGCCGGACCACCAGCCAGGTGGCCAGTGCGCGCAGCAGTCGTCCGAGCGGGACCAGCAGCCACCGGTGCAGGGCCTTCGCCGGCCGGACCAGCAGCAGGTCGAGTGCGCCGAGGAGCACCCTGCGGGCCGCCCGTCCGGCCGCCACCAGTGCCTCCCAGGCGAACCGCAGCGGCAGGACCACCACCAGCGCGACGGCCCGTGCCACCCAGGTCAGGCAGCCCGCGGGCTGCTGCATCTCGTCCATCTGTTCCCCCGCCCGCGACCGTCCCGAGGCCGTGATCGTAGTGCAGCCCCTCCCGGGCCGGTGCCCGGCGGTGTCCGGGAACGGCGGAACCCGCCCCCGGCCTCGCGGGCCGGGAGCGGGTTCCTTCGAACGGCTGGGCGGGCGGCGCTACTTGACGACCGTCAGCGGCAGCAGCTTCTTGCCCGTGGGGCCGATCTGGATGCTGGTGTCCATCTGGGGGCAGACGCCGCAGTCGAAGCACGGGGTCCAGCGGCAGTCCTCGACCTCGACCTCCTCGAGGGCGTCCTGCCAGTCCTCCCAGAGCCAGTCCTTGTCGAGGCCGCTGTCCAGGTGGTCCCAGGGCAGCACCTCCTCGTAGGTGCGCTCACGGGTGGTGTACCAGGCCACGTCCACGCCGGTGCCGGCCAGGCCCTTGTCGGCGCAGGCGATCCAGCGGTCGTAGGAGAAGTGCTCGCGCCAGCCGTCGAACCGGCCGCCGTCGTCGTACACGGCGCGGATGACGGCGCCGATCCGGCGGTCGCCGCGGGAGAGCAGGCCCTCGATGATGCCGGGCTTGCCGTCGTGGTAGCGGAAGCCGATGTTCTTGCCGTACTTGCGGTCGCCGCGGATGGAGTCGCGCAGCTTGGCCAGCCGGGCGTCGGTGTCCTCGGCGCTCAGCTGCGGGGCCCACTGGAACGGGGTGTGCGGCTTGGGCACGAACCCGCCGATGGAGACGGTGCAGCGGATGTCGTTCTGGCCGGTGACCTCGCGGCCCTTCTGGATCACGTTCTTGGCCATCGTGCCGATCTGCAGCACGTCGTCGTCGGTCTCGGTGGGCAGGCCGCACATGAAGTACAGCTTCACCTGGCGCCAGCCGTTGCCGTACGCGGTGGCGACCGTGGTGATGAGGTCCTCCTCGGACACCATCTTGTTGATCACCTTGCGGATCCGCTCGCTGCCGCCCTCGGGGGCGAAGGTGAGCCCGGAGCGGCGGCCGTTGCGGGACAGCTCGTTGGCGAGGTCGATGTTGAAGGCGTCGACCCGCGTGGAGGGCAGCGACAGGCCGACCTTGTCCTCGGCGTAGCGGTCGGCCAGGCCCTTGGCGATGTCACCGATCTCGGTGTGGTCCGCGGAGGACAGCGACAGCAGGCCGACCTCCTCGAAGCCGGTCGCCTTCAGGCCGCGCTCGACCATCTCGCCGATGCCGGTGATGCTTCGCTCCCGCACGGGGCGCGTGATCATGCCGGCCTGGCAGAAGCGGCAGCCGCGGGTGCAGCCGCGGAAGATCTCGACGGACATCCGCTCGTGCACCGTCTCCGCGAGCGGGACCAGCGGCTGCTTGGGGTACGGCCACTCGTCGAGGTCCATCACGGTGTGCTTGGAGACCCGCCACGGCACGCCGGCCCGGTTGGGCACCACGCGGCCGATCCGGCCGTCCGGCAGGTACTCGACGTCGTAGAAGCGCGGGACGTAGACGGCGCCGGTACGGGCGAGGCGCAGCAGCACCTCGTCCCGGCCGCCGGGGCGGCCCTCGGCCTTCCAGCCGCGGATGATCTCGGTCATGTCGAGCACGGCCTGCTCGCCGTCGCCGATCACCGCGCAGTCGATGAAGTCCGCGATCGGCTCGGGGTTGAACGCGGCGTGGCCGCCGGCCAGCACGATCGGGTCCTCGACGGTGCGGTCCTTGGACTCCATCGGGATGCCCGCGAGGTCGAGCGCGGTGAGCATGTTGGTGTAGCCGAGCTCGGTGGAGAACGACAGTCCGAAGACGTCGAAGGCCTTCACCGGGCGGTGGGCGTCGACCGTGAACTGCGGCACCGCGTGCTCGCGCATCAGCGCTTCGAGGTCCGGCCAGACGCTGTAGGTGCGCTCGGCGAGCACGCCCTCGCGCTCGTTGAGCACCTCGTAGAGGATCATGACGCCCTGGTTGGGCAGGCCGACCTCGTAGGCGTCGGGGTACATCAGGGCCCAGCGCACGTCGCAGGCGTCCCAGTCCTTGACGGTCGAGTTGAGCTCGCCGCCGACGTACTGGATCGGCTTCTGGACGTGCGGGAGGAGGGCCTCCAGGCGTGGGAAGACCGATTCGACTGGCATGCGGGGAGCCTTTGGCGACGGGAACAGGACGACTCTCAAGGGTAGCCGAATCGCGACCTTCGAAATTCTGACGCCCGCGGCCCCGGTTGGAGGGATCGCGGGCGTCGGAGCGGCCGGGGTCAGATCCCTATCGGCCGCTGGGAGCGGACGGACTGCAGCAGTCCGATGGCGATCCAGACCGCGAACATCGAGGACCCGCCGTAGGAGACGAACGGCAGCGGGATGCCCGCCACGGGCATGATGCCGAGGTTCATGCCGATGTTCTCGAAGGCCTGGAAGGCGAACCAGATCACCACGCCCGCCGCGATGACCGTGCCGTACAGGTCGGTGGCGTGGCGGGCGATCCGGCAGGCCCGCCAGAGGATCACGCCGAGCAGGCCGAGCAGGGCCATCCCGCCGATGAAGCCGAGCTCCTCGCCGGCCACGCTGAAGACGAAGTCGGTCTGCTGCTCGGGGACGAACTGGCCGGTGGTCTGGGTGCCGTGGAACAGGCCCATGCCGCTCAGCCCGCCGGAGCCGATCGCGATCCGGGCCTGGGCGGTGTTGTAGCCGACGCCGCCGGGGTCGAGGGTCGGGTCGGCGAAGGCGGCGAAGCGGTCGATCTGGTACTTGCTCAGCACACCGAGCTTCCAGATCGCCGCCGCGCCGCCGGCACCGACCGTCAGGAGGCCGATCACCCAGCGGTTGGCGGCGCCGGAGGCGAGCAGGATGCCCATCACGATGACGGCCATCACCATCACCGAGCCGAGGTCCGGCATCAGCATGACGACGCCCATCGGGACGGCGGCCACCACCAGCGACTGGATCACGCTGCGGCTGGGCGGGAACTCCCGCTCGCCGGCGTCCACCCGGGCGGACAGCACCACGGCCATCCCCAGCACGATGCCGAGCTTGGCGAACTCGGCGGGCTGGATCGAGAACCCGCCGCCGAACTGGATCCAGGAGTGCGCGCCGTTGATGGTCGAGCCCAGCGGGCTGAGCACGGCCAGCAGCATCAGCAGGACGGCGATGTAGACGAAGGGCACGGCGGTCCGCAGCCGCCTCGTCCCTATCACCACCACCACGCCGCACAGCACCAGGCCGATCACCAGGTTGGTGAGGTGCCGGTAGAGGAAGTACTGCGGGTCGCCGTGGGTGAGCGAGTCCCGGCCGCGGGTCGCCGACCAGACCAGCAGCGAGCTGCCGAGCGACAGTGCCAGGGCGGCCAGGATCATGATCCAGTCCACCCGGCGCAGCGGGGCGTCCTTGGTCAGCGCCCGGGAGATGGAGCCGCGCTGCGGGCTGAGCCGGACCTGCCGGTACGAGCCGTAGGAGGTCATGCCCGGGTCCTTCCGCCGGTGCGGACGGGTTCGAGGGCGGCGAGGGCCACCGGGTACGGGGCGAGGCCGCCGCCGGCCGGCGGGGCCGGGTCGAGGAAGGTCGAGCCGGCCGGGTAGCCGGCGCCGTCCTGGAAGGAGGCGGGCTTGATGATCGCGGTGCCGTCCGGGTTGAACTTGGGCAGTTCGGCCTGCGGCTTGGGCAGCAGGGCCTTGCCGTTGTCCACGTTGCCCTTGTCGTCGACGCCGTACAGCGCCTGGTAGATCCGTCGCACCGAGTCGCCGGAGCCGCCGGAGCCGGTGCCGCCTTGGCTTATCGTCATCACGACCGCGTAGTCGCCGCTGTAGGTGGTCAGCCACGAGGTGGTCTGCTTGCCGGCGACCTCGGCGGTGCCGGTCTTGGCGTGCAGCTCGATCTTGCCCTGCGGCCAGCCCGCGCCGGTGAACTTCCAGGCCGCGGTGCCGCTGGTGATGACGCCCGCGGTGGCCTGGTTGATGTAGCTGAGCAGCTTGCCGTCGGCGGGCAGCTTGCCGTCCTCGTGCGGGGCGATGTCGCGGACCAGGGTGCCGTCCGGGCTGACGATCGCCTTGCCGATGGTCGGCCGGTAGAGGGTGCCGCCGTTGGCGAGGGCCGAGTAGATCCGGGCCATCTGGACCGGGGTGACCAGGGTGTCGCCCTGGCCGATGGCGAAGTTGACGCTGTCACCGGCGCGCATCTGGTTGCCGTCGACGCAGTTCTCGCGGGCGATCTCGTCGGCGTACTCATGGCCGCCCCTGGCCGCCTGGGCGCACCAGGCGTCCTTGTTGGCGTCGAAGAAGGACTGCTTCCACTGCCGGTCGGGGACCCGGCCGGTGACCTCGCCGGGCAGGTCGATCCCGGTCTTGGCACCGAGACCGAACTGGTGGGCGGTCTTGAAGAACCAGTCGGCCGGGTTCTTCGGCTTGATGCCGCCGTCCTTCATCCACTGGTCGTACGCGAGACCGTAGAAGACGGTGTCGCAGGAGACCTCCAGCGCCTTCTCCAGCGTGATGTCGCCGAAGCTCTCGCTCTCGAAGTTCTTGAACTCGCGGCCGCCGATGGTGAGGCTGGTCGGGCAGGGGTAGTGGCCGTCGAGCGAGTAGCCGGCCTGGACGGCCGCGGTGGTGGAGATGACCTTGAAGGTCGAGCCGGGGGCGGACTGACCCTGTATGGCCCGGTTGATCAGCGGGTAGTTGGAGTCCTTGCTGTTGAGGCTCGCGTAGTCCTTGGCGGAGATGCCGCCGACCCAGAGGTTCGGGTCGAAGGTGGGCGCGCTGGCCATCGCGATGATCCGGCCGGTGTGCACGTCCATCACCACGGCGGCGCCGGAGTCGGCCTCGTAGTTCTTCTTGGTCTCCTTGTCGTACACCTTGCGGGCGTCCGTCATGGCCTGCTGGAGCTGGTCCTCGACCACCTTCTGGACCCGGGCGTCGATGCTGGTGACCAGGTTGGCGCCGGGCTGGGCGGGGGTGCGGCCGGCGCTGCCGATCACCCGGCCGAGGTTGTCCACCTCCAGCTTGTCGACGCCGGTGGTGCCGCGCAGGTCGTCGTCGTAGACGGACTCCAGGCCGGCCCGGCCGATCTGGTCGGAGGGCAGCCGGCGGTCCCGGCCGGTCTTGTCGGCGGTCCTGGTGACCTCGTCGTCGGTGACCGGCGAGAGGTAGCCGAGCACCTGCGAGGCGTTGGCGCCCTCGACGCCGGTGTAGCGGCGGACCGCGGTCGGCTGGGCGGTGACGCCGGGGAAGTCCTCGCGGCGTTCCATTATCTGCATCGCCTGCTGGGTGGTGGCCTGCTGGGTGACCGGGATCGGCTGGTACGGCGAGCCGTTCCAGCAGGGCTGCGGCGTCTTGGCGTCGCAGAGCCGGACCTTGTCCTGGACGTCCTTGGCGGGCAGGCCGAGCACCTCGGCGAGCCGGGTCAGCACGCCCTTGCCGTGGTCCTTCTGCTGCAGCAGCGAGGTGCGGCTGACCGAGACGACCAGCTTGGTCTCGTTGCCGGCCAGCACCCGGCCGGAGGCGTCCAGGATCTCGCCGCGGACGGCGGGCTCCACCACCTCGCGGATGTGGTTGCCCTCGGCCTTGGCGGCGTACTGGTCGCCGGTGCGGATCTGCAGGTACCAGAGGCGGCCGCCGAGGGTGGCGAGCAGCGACAGGACCAGGATCTGCAGCACCACAAGACGGATCGTCACCCGCTGGGTGCGGCCGGTCTCCGGGATGTTGCTCACGGGGCAGTGACTCCTATCACCGTGCGGCTCAGGGGCGCTTGGCGAGGTTCAGCGGACGCTTCTTGCGGGTGTTGACGGGCATCGGCGAGGCCTCCCGGGTGGTCCGGTAGCGGGCCAGCGAGCCGAGCCCGGAGCCGCCGCCGTCACCGCTGCCGGCCGCGACGGCGGCCGGGCCCTGGTCGTAGCGGCGGGCCACCAGCATCACGGCGGGCACCACGAACGGGGCCAGCAGCACGTCGTACAGCAGGGCGCTGAGCACCAGCCCGGTGAGGCCGACGTGCCGGGCGGCGGTGTCGCCGACCAGGGCGCCGACGGTGGCGTACAGCAGGGTGGAGACGACCGCCGCGCCGGCCACCACCAGCAGCGCGCTGAGCGCCGAACGCTGCCGGCCGCCCTCCGGGCGCAGCAGGCCGGCGGCGTAGCCCACCAGGCAGAGCACCAGGGCGTAGCGGCCGATCGCGTGGTCGGACGGCGGGGCGAGGTCGGCGAGCAGGCCGCCGGCGAAGCCGACCAGGCAGCCGCCGGACGGGCCGTAGACCAGGGCGAGGCCGACCACGACGAGCATCAGCAGGTCGGGGGTGGCGCCGGGCAGCTGGAGCCGGCCGAGCACGCTGACCTGGATCACCAGGGCGACCAGCAGCAGGACGGCGGGCAGGACGATCCGGTTGGCGCGCATGGTCAGTTCCCCCCGGCGGGCTTGGTGGGCGAGGCGGCGGCGCCGGGCTGGGCCGGCGCGGCCGGGGCGGCCGCGGCGGTCGGGGC
>NZ_JAIZ01000181.1 GCF_000710465.2 Kitasatospora sp. MBT63
GTCACCCGCCTGGTCAGCCGCATCCGCACCGAACTCGGCGGCGAACTCCCCGTCCGCGCCCTGTTCGACACCCCGACCGTGGCCGGCCTGGCCGGGCGGCTCGACGGCGTCGGCGGTGAGGCGCTCACCCCGCTGCTGCCGCTGCGGCCTACGGGCACCCGCCTCCCGCTGTTCTGCATCCACCCGGGCCTCGCGGTGGGCTGGAGCTACGCCGGCCTGCTGCCGCACCTGCCGGCCGACCTGCCGGTGTACGCCCTCCAGGCCCGCGGGCTGGACGGCACCGGCGATCAACTGCCCTCCTCCGTCGAGGAGATGGCCGCCGACTACCTGGCCACGA
Source organism: Kitasatospora sp. MBT63 (assembly GCF_000710465.2). Classification (GTDB taxonomy): domain Bacteria; phylum Actinomycetota; class Actinomycetes; order Streptomycetales; family Streptomycetaceae; genus Kitasatospora. The sequence goes on from NZ_JAIZ01000181.1 coordinate 338, forward strand.
TCCGCGAGGTCCAGCCGGCCGGCCCGTACCGGCTGCTGGGCTGGTCGTTCGGCGGCATGCTCGCCGCGGCGGTCGCCGCCGGGCTCCGGGAGCAGGGGGCGGAGGTCGAACTGCTCGCGGTGCTCGACGCCTACCCCGACTGGACCGGCGGCCCCGAGGAGGCCCCGGCACCGGCCGCGCGCGGCGAGCGTGCGGAGCTGATCGAGATCCTGGCGGGTCTGGGCATCCTGCCCGAACGCGCCCCGGAGCCCGCACCCGGTGAGGAACCGGCCGCGCCCCGCGACCAGTTCCGGCAGATCCTGCACTCCGCCTACCCGGAACTGGCCGACCTCGACGAGCGCTCGTCCGAGGCCCTGATCGAGGTGCTGCTCAACAACCAGCGGATCGGCGACGCCCACCGCGCACCCGCGTTGGACACCGATGTGCTCCTGGTCGTCGCTCGGCGGACCGAGCCGGCCGACCTGCCGAAGCCGTCCGCCTGGCGGCGGCAGACCTCCGGTGCGGTGGAGGTCCACGGCGTGGACAGCTCGCACGCCGAGCTGATGACCGGCCGGTCCGCGGCGGAGATCGGGCGCGTGCTGACCGCGAGGCTCGGCGGCTGACCCCACTTCTCCACCCGGCGGCCGAACCCCCAACACTCATGGAACGGAAAGACGATGACGTCTCCTGCACGACACCTGATCTCGATCTCCGACCTGGAGGACGACGACCTGCGCCACATCGTGGCCCGGGGCGCGCAGTTCGCCGACGGTGGACGGCCGTACCCGCAGACCCTCGACGGTGACGTCGTCGGCATCTACTTCAAGAGGTCCTCGACCCGTACCCGTACCGCCTTCTCCAGCGGATCGCTGCGCCTGGGCGCCCGGATCGTCACGTACCAGAACGGCGACCTGCAGCTGGCGACCGGCGAGACCCTGGAGGACACCGGCGACATCCTGTCGCGGATGCTCGACGTGCTGGTCGCCCGGACCGCGGAGCCGACCGCGGACCTGCGCGCGCTGGCCGCCCGCGGATCGATGGCGGTGGTCAACGCGATGAGCGCGGAGGAGCACCCGACCCAGGCGCTGACCGATCTGACCGCGCTGCAGCGGCACTTCGGCCGGATCGAGGGCCTGCGGGTGCTCTACCTGGGCGAGGGCAACAACACGGCGTCCGCGCTCGCGCTGGCCCTCAGCCGCTTCCCCGGCACCGAGCTGCACCTGCGCACCCCCGCCGGGTACGGGCTGGACGCCGGCTATCTGGCCGAGGCCGCCAAGCAGGCCGAGGCGTACGGATCCGTGGTCACCGAGCGCCACGACATGGACGGGCTGCCCGAGGGCGTCGACGTCATCTACACCACCCGCTGGCAGACCACCGGGACCACCAAGCCCGACCCGAACTGGCGTGAGGTGTTCGCACCGTTCCAGGTCCGGGCCGAGCTGTGGGCGTCCAGCCCGGACGCCGTCTTCCTGCACGACCTGCCCGCCCACCGCGGCGAGGAGGTCACCGCCGAGGTACTGGACGGGCCCGCCAGCATCGCCTTCTGGCAGGCCGAGCACAAGCTGTACAGCGCCATGGCCGTCCTGGAGTGGTGCGCCCGCGGCCGTACCGCCGAGACCGCGGCACCCGACAACTCCCCGGAGACCCAGGCATGAGCACCACCGACAACCTCACCGCGGCGGCCACGGTGGCCGAGCCCGCGCCGCTGAGCCGCAACCGCGACTTCCGGCTGCTGTGGGCGGGCACCGCGTTCTCCTCGCTCGGCTCGCAGGTCAGTACCTTCGCCTACCCGCTGATCGTGCTCTGGTCCGGCGGCACGGTCGCTCAGGCCGGGCTGACCGGCGCTGCCGCCAGCCTGCCGCAGCTGCTGTTCTCGCTGTTCGCCGGCGTGCTGGTGGACCGGTTCGACCGCCGCCGCCTGATGATCGGCTGCAACGTGGGCCGGGCCGCGGCGCTCGGTGTGCTGGTCGCGACGATGGTCTCCGGGCACGTGATCCTCCCGCTGCTGCTGGCGGTGGCGTTCGCCGAGGCGAGCCTCACCGTCGTGTACAAGCTGGCCGAGCACTCCGCGGTCCGCAACGTGGTCGACCCGGAGCACCTGTCCCAGGCCGTCTCGCAGAACGAGGCGCGGGTCCAGGGCGCCGGACTGCTCGGCCAGCCGCTGGCCGGCGCGCTGTCCTCGGTGCTGGCCTGGCTGCCGCTGCTGTTCACGCTGGTCTCGCACCTGGTGTCGCTGGCCACCCTGTCCGGTATCAAGCGCAAGTTCCAGGTCGAGCGGGACACCGCCGACGAGCCGCGCAACGTGTTCGGCGACATCGCCGACGGCGTCAAGTGGCTGTGGAACCACAAGCAGTTGCGGGCCGCCGCCGCCGTGGTCGCGATCAGCAACATGCTCTTCGAGGTGCTGGTGCTCGGCATGCTGACCACACTGCGCGACACCGGCACCGAGCAGGTCGTGGTCGGCCTGGTGATGGGTGCGGCCGGGGTCGGCGGGGTGGCGGGTGCGCTGAGCACCAACTGGTGGATGGCGCGGCTGCCGCTGCCGGTGATCGTGATCGGCGCCAACGCCGTCTGGACGGTGCTCTTCCCCCTGGTCGTCCTGCTGCACAACCCGCTGCTGTTCGGCCTGGTGATCACCCCGATGTCGTTCATCGGCGCGATGTGGACCATCGCCGTGGTCTCCTTCCAGGTCGAGATCACCCCGGACGACATGCAGGGCCGGATCGCCAGCGTGATCGGCATCGTGGCGTTCGGCACCCTCCCGCTGGGCGCGCTGCTCGGCGGCTACACCCTCCAGGCGTTCGGCTTCCGTGACTCGGTGCTGGCCTGCAGCGCGGTGATGCTGCTGCTCACCCTGGCCGCCGCGGCGAGCCCCTCGCTGCGCCGGATCGGCTCCGAGCTGCGCGAGCGCGCCGCCGCCGAGGCCGCGGCCGAGGCAGCCGCCGAGACCACCTCCGAGGCGCCCGCCGTGCCGGCCGCCGAGGACCGTACCCCGACCCCGACCCCCGCAGGGAAGTGACCACGCCATGACCGACCTGATCCAGTCGACCGCGCGGCACGCCCGCGAGATCCCCGACCACGAGGCCGTCGTCTTCGTCAGCGGCTACGGCGAGGACGCCGTCACCCGCACCCTGACCTACGGCCAACTGGCCCAGGACGCCCAGTCGGTGGCCGCCGAGCTGCGTCTGCACTGCGAACCCGGCGACCGGGTGCTGCTGCTCTTCCCGACCGGCCTGGAGTTCGTCAAGGGCTTCCTCGGCTGTCTGTACGCCGGCCTGGTACCGGTGCCGGTCCCGCTGCCCGGCCGTGGCTCCGGCCAGCGCCGCCGCACCACCGGCGTCCTCCAGGACTGCGGCGCGACCGCCGTCCTGACCGACACCGCCACCCACCCGGAGGTCGCGGACTGGCTGGAGCAGGAGGAGCAGTCGCACGTCCGCACCGTCGTCACCGAGGCCGCGCCGCCGGTCGCCCCGGACCGGTACGCGTGGCCCGCCCCCGCGCCGGAGCAGCTCGCCTTCCTGCAGTACACCTCCGGCTCGACCAGCGACCCCAAGGGCGTCATGGTCGGCCACGGCAACCTCGACCACAACTTCGGCGAACTGCGCGCCCTGCTCGACGTCGGCCCCGGCTCCACCGTCTGCAGCTGGCTGCCGCTCTTCCACGACATGGGCCTGATCGCCGCCCTGCTGCTGCCGCTCGACAGCGGCCTGCGGACCGTGCTGATGCCGCCGACCGACTTCGTCCGCCGCCCGTACGCCTGGCTGGAGCTGATCCACACCTACCGGGCGACCCACAGCTACGCGCCGAACTTCGGCTACAACCTGGCAGCCCGCACCGTCACCGACGAACTGCTGTCCCGGCTCGACCTGTCCGCCTGGCGCTGCGCCGCCAACGGCGCCGAACCGGTCCACGCGCAGACCATGGACCTGTTCGCGAAGCGGCTCGCCCCCACCGGCTTCCGGGCCGACGCGATGCGCCCGGCGTACGGCCTGGCGGAGGCCACCCTCGGGGTGACCGCCACCCCCGTCGGCCACGAGCCCCGGGTCGCCCTGGTGGACGCGGCCGACCTGGAGCGCAACCGGTTCCGGCCCCGGCCGGACGGCGCGCCGCTGGTCAGCTGCGGCGCCCCGGCGGGCCTCGAGGTACGGATCGTCGACCCGGCGACCCGTCAGGTGCTGGCCGACGGCGAGGTCGGCGAGATCTGGCTGCGCGGCGGCTCGCTCGCACCCGGCTACTGGGAGAAGCCCGAGGTCAACGCCGAGGTCTTCGACGTCGCCACCGCCGACGGCGACCGCGGCCACCTGCGCACCGGCGACCTCGGGGTGCTGCACGAGGGCGAGCTCTACGTCACCGGCCGCATCAAGGACCTGCTGATCGTCAACGGCCGCAACCTCTACCCGCACGACATCGAACGGGAGAGCACCGGCCTGCACCCGGCGTTCGGCGGCCTGACCGCCAGCGTCTTCTCCGTCCCCGGCGGCAGCTCCGGCGAGGACCTGGTGGTGGTCCAGGAGGTCCGCCAGGCCAGGCTCGCCGGCACCGGCCTCGACACCCTGGCGGGCGAGGTCAAGCTCGCGCTCAGCCGCAGCCTCGGCGTCCCCGTCGGCAACGTGGTGCTGCTCAAGCCCGGCAAGGTGCAGCGCACCACCAGCGGCAAGGTGCAGCGCTCCCGGATGCGGCAGCTGTTCGTCGCCGGCGAGCTGGACCCGCTGCACGAGGACCTCGCCCCGCGCACCCGCGACCGGTACCGGCCGGCGGCCGTCACCGAGGACGGGGCGGACGCGTGAAGTACCTGCCGCACGAGCTCGCCGCCGTCTTCGACCGCCGGCTCGGCGACCCGCACGACCCGCTCCAGGCGTTCTCCTACGCCCGCTGCGCGGACCTCGACGAACGCGAGGAGTTCCCCACCGAGATCTGCCGGCTGCTGGACGAACTCGGGCTCGCCCGCCACTACGTGCCCACCACCCACGGCGGCGCGCTGGACAGCTACGAGGACCTCGCCGCGCTGCTGCGCACGGTGGCCCGCCGCGACCTGACGGTGGCCATCGCCCACGTCTCCACCTTCCTCGGCGCCGCCTCCGTGTGGCTGGCCGGCGAGCGGGCGCAGGCCGACCGGCTGGCGGCGGAGATCCACGACGGCAGCGTGGTCTCGCTCGCCCTGACGGAGCAGCAGCACGGCAGCGACCTGCTGGCCAACCGGCTCGCCACCGCCGAGGGCGAGAACTGGTACCGGGTCAACGGCGAGAAGTGGCTGATCGGCAACGCCTCGCGCGGCCAGTTCGTCTGCGTGCTCGCCCGCACCGACCCCGCGGGCGGCCCGCGCGGCTTCAGCCTGCTGCTGATCGACAAGCGGCAGCTGGCCCCCGGCAGCTTCCGCTGCCTGCCCGCCGTGCGCACGGTCGGCATCCGGGGCGCCGACATCAGCGGCATCGAGTTCACCGAGGCCGAGATCCCCGCCACCGCCGTGGTCGGCGAGGCCGGCACCGGCCTGGAGACGGTCCTGAAGATCCTCCAGCTGACCCGCAGCCTGTGCGGGCCGCTGTCGCTGGGCACCGGCGACCACGCGCTGCGCCTGGCCGTCCGCTACAGCCTGGACCACCTCGGCCCGGCCGACGGCAGCCCCACCGCGGACCGGCGGCTCACCGAGGCCTACGCCGACCTGCTGGTCGCCGAGGCCGTCACGCTGGCCGGGATCCGCTCCATCCACGCGCTCACCGGCGAGCTCAGCGTGGTCTCGGCGGCCGTCAAGTGCTTCGTGCCGCACACCGTCGAGCAGCTGATCGCCGACCTGGGCACCGCGCTCGGCGCCGGGGTCTTCCTCAGCCGCTCCTACCTGCACGGCGCGTTCCAGAAGCTGGAACGCGACCACCACATCATGAGCATCTTCGACGGCAACACCTTCGTGAACCTCAACGCACTGATCAACCAGTTCCCGCAGCTGGCCGTCGGCCACCGGCGCCGCAAGGTCGACGAGAGCGGCCTGGCCGCCGCCGTCGACCTGCAGGCCGAGCTGCCGCCGCACGACGGCGCAGCCCTGGAACTGATCTCGCGCACCGGCAGCAGCCTGGTGCAGAGCCTCCCCGCCGCTCTCACCGAACTCACCGAGCTGGCCGCCCGGCGCGCCGTCCCGGCCGCCGTCGGCCGGTACGCGGACGAACTGCGGGAGATCACCGACGAGCTGCACGCCGCGATGGCCGACCACCGGCCCTCGGCCCGTGACGTGCCGCCCGGCGCGTTCGACCTGGCCCGCCGCTGGACCCAGGTGTTCGCCGCGGCGGCCTGCGTCCAGCTGTGGCTGCGCAACCGCGACGCGGCGGCCGACTCGCCGACCGCCGCGCTGTGGGCCGACGGCCTCTGGCTGGAGGCCGGCCTGGCCCGGCTGCTGGCCAAGCTGCGCCCGGGCGTGGTCCGCGACGGCGCGGTCTTCGACCGCCTCTCCGACCGGCTCCACGGGCAGTACCGGGACGGCGAGTTGTTCTCGCTGCTGCACAGCCGGATGGAGGAGACGGTATGAGCGAGCACCTTTCCACCCGTCCCCGCACCGCCCGGCTGGAGGCCCTGCTCGGCGACCCGCTCGCCCCGGGCAACCCGCTCGGCCTGGACGCCGTGGTGGCCGCCGACGAACGCGCCGAACTGCCCGCCGCCGGCGTGCGGGCCCTGGACACCTACGGCTTCAACGCCGAGCTGGTGCCCGCGGCCCTCGGCGGCCGGCTCACCCGGGCCGACGAACTCGCCGAGGCGTTCCGCACCGTCGCCCGCCGCGACCTCGGCCTCGCCGCCGGGTACGGCCTCGGCAGCCTCACCGCCGGCCTGCACGTGTGGCGCAGCGGCAACCCCGGCCAGCAGGCGGCCCTCGCCGCCCTGCTGCTCGGGGACCGCCGGGTCGCCACCGCGCACGCCGCACCCGGCGCGGGCCTGCGCGCCACCCGCGACGGCGGTGAGCTGGTGGTCTCCGGCAGCGAACACCTGGTCGGCGATCCGGCCGCCGCCGAGGCGATCCTGCTGCCCGTCACCCTCGACGGGGGCACCGCCCACCTGCTGCTTCCCGCCGACCCCGGCCTCACCGTCTCCCCGCCGCACAGCGGCACCGGCCTGCGCGGTTGCCGGTTCAGCGCGGTCCGCGCCGACGGCCTGCGGGTCTCCGCGGACCGCCTGGTCGGCACGGACGGCGCCGGCCGGGCCGACGCCGCAGCCGTGCGGCGGATCACCGGTACCGTCGTCGCCTCCGCCCTGGTCGGCGTGCTGGACACCGAGCTGCGCACCGCGCTGTCCTTCGCCGACGAGCGGATCCTGTACGGCCGGCCCGTCACCGGCCTGCCGAGCGCCCGCGCGCTGCTCGCCGACGCGTTCCTGGACCTGCTGATCGCGGACTGCTGCACCACCGTCGCCGCCCGCGCCCTGCACCTGCACCCCGGCCGCGCCACCTACCAGAGCACCGCCCAGCACCTGGTGGCCGGCCTGGTACGGGACGCCGTCCACCAGCTGTCGCTGCTCCTGGGGGCCCGCTCGTACCTGCGGGAGGGCCCGCACGCGGTGTTCCAGAAGCACCTGCGGGACCGGACGGCGCTGGCGGCGCTGCACGGCTCACCGCCGCCCGCCGCACCGCCGGCCGGGCCCGCCGAGGAGCCGCTGACGGCCCTGTTCGAGGCGGCCGGGCAGCTGCCCGCGCTGGACCTGGCGCTGATCGGTCCGGCGGCCACCGGGCCCGACGCACTGGCCGCCACCCTCGGCGCCCTGCCCGCGGAGCTGGCCGACCGGCACCCCGAACTCGTCGCCCTGGCGGCCCCGCTGGCCGGGGACCCGGGCGGTACCGGGTTCGCCGCCGCGGCCTGCCTGCGGCTCTGGTGGCACGGACACGCCGGCCGGGACGGCTTCCTCGGCCGGCCCGACTGGATCCACGCCGCACTCCACCGCCTCGCCGCACGCACCGGACGCCCGGCGGTCCCCGCCGCCGCGGACCGCGACCCGCTGCTCCTCGAGGAGCTGCGCACCCGCCTCCAGCAGGGCCGCACCTTCGACCTGGCCGACCGTCCGCCCGCGCGCTGACCGGCACCGTCCGCCCGAACCACCGACCCGTCACCGACCCGACCCACCAAGAACGGCAGGAACCCCGACATGCCCGAGACCACCATCGACACCTCCGCCGAGGCCATCGCCGAGTGGCTGACCGGCCGCGTCGCCTACTACCTCGACCGGCCCGTCACCGAGCTGCAGCCCGACGTCAAGCTGGTCGAGTACGGCCTCGACTCGGTCTACGGGATGAGCCTGATCACCGAGATCGAGGACCGCTTCGACCTGGAGCTGGAGTCCACCCTGGCCTGGGACCATCCCACCATCGCCGCCATCACCGGCTACCTGCACGGCCTCGTGGGGCAGCGTTGACCGCCGGCCCGGCCGGGCACGAGGTCTCGCTCGGCCAGGAGGCCCTGTGGTTCCTGCAGCGCCTGGCCCCCGCCAGCCCGGCCTACAACGTCGCGATGGCGGTCCGGATCCGCCAGGCCGTCGACGACGACGCCCTGCGGCGCGCCGCCGCCGCCGTCGCCGACCGGCACGAACTGCTGCGCTCGCGCTTCACCGAACGCGACGGGCGCCCCCGCCGGAGCACCGTCGGCGCGCTGCCCGGCCTGCTGGAGATCCGCGAGGTGCCCGGCGCGAGCGACGAGGAGCTGAACGCCGCCGCCCGGCAGACGGTCGCCCGGCCCTTCGACCTGACCGAGGCGGGCCCGGTCCGGATCCTGCTGCTGCGCCGCGCCGCCGAGGACTCCGTGCTGCTGCTGGCCGCCCACCACGCGGTCACCGACGGCGCGTCCCAGGTCATCGTCCTGGAGGACCTGCTGACGGCCTACGCCGCCGAGGTCCGGGGCACGGCGCCCGGCTGGCCGCAGCCGCTGCGCCCGTACCAGGAGTACGTCACCGCGGAGCGGGAGCTGCTGGACTCGCCCCGGCGGGCCGAACTCGCCGACCACTGGCGGCAGGTGTGCGCCGGGGCGCCGTCCGCACTGGAACTGCCCACCGACCGGCCGCGTCCGGCCCGCAAGCGGTTCACCGGTGCGAGCCGGGACTTCCGGCTGCCCGAGGAGCTGGCCCGCGCCCTGCGGCCGGCCGCGGCGGCCGCCGGGGTGACCCCGTTCGTGCTGCTGTTCGGCGCGTTCCAGGCCCTGCTGTACCGGTGGAGCGCCCAGCCGGACTTCCTGGTCGGCTACGCCGTCAGCACCCGGCCCGAACGCACCATGCGCAACACGGCCGGCTACTTCGTCAACACCTTGCCCTGCCGGGCCGACTTCGGGGCGGCCGACCTGACGTACCGGCAGCTCATGGCGCAGGTCTCCGGTCAGCTCCGGCAGGGCCTGGCCCACCGCGACCTGCCGCTGCCGCTGCTGCCGGCCGAACTCGGCCTGCCGCACGACCCCAGCCGCACCCCGGTGTTCCAGAGCATGTTCAGCCTGATCACCGCGACCCGGTTCCAGCCGCTGCTGGAACTGCTCGCCCCCGAGGACCATGCCAAGTCCGAACTGGTCCACCACGGACTGCGGTTGACCGGCTTCGACCTGCCGCAGCAGGAGGGCCAGTTCGACCTGAGCGCCGAGGTGCTGCAGACCGACGCGGCGGTCAAGGTGGCGTTCAAGTACGACACCGACCTGTTCGACCCGGCCACCGTGGACCGGATGGCCGGCCACTACCGGCTGCTGCTGGCCGCCGCGGTCGCCGACCCGGACCAGCCGGTCCGGCGGACCGAGCTGGTCACGGCGGCCGAGCGGGAGACCCTGCTCTCGTTCGCCACGGCCGCCTGGTAGCCCCGGGCACCGCGACCCGGGCACCACCGCCACGACCTGGGGGCCGGGCCGCGCGGGTCGACGACGACCCGCGCCCCGGCACCGCGTGCCCCACGCCTCTCGCGCACCCGCGGCACCACCGGCGGGCGAAGCCGCCCGGGGCGTCCTCCCACACCGTCACACACGACTGGAGAAACGGCGTTATGCCAGCACAGAACGGTCACCAGGACTGCACCGTGTCGACGATGCCACGGCCTGCCGCGTGTCCGCCGGCTGCGCCGGACGTTCTCGACCCGGTGGCGGACGGCCTCCCGGCCCCGGTCGGATCCGGCGGTACGGCCGGCGCGCTGCGCGCCCGGCTGGCCGTGCTGGCCGCCACCTTCGCCGAGACCCCGCTGGTGCGGATCGAGGACGACGCGGTGGACCTCCACGCCAAGCTGGAGTACTGCAACCCGAACGGCAGCTCCAAGGACCGCTCGGCGTTCTGGATCCTCAAGGGAGCCGTCGAACGCGGCGAGATCACCGCCGAGACCACCGTGGTGGAGTCGTCCTCCGGCAACTTCGCCATCTCGATGGCCGCCTTCTGCCGCACCCTCGGCATCCGCTTCGTGCCGGTGATCGACCCCAACTGCAACCAGCTCACCGAGGCCTACCTCGGCATCATGTGCGACCGGGTGGAGAAGGTCACCGAGCGCGACCCCAGCGGCGGCTACCTGACCACCCGCCTGGACCGGGTCAAGCAGCTGCAGACCGAGTACCGGCACGTCTACTGGCCCAACCAGTACGCCAACGAGGACGCCCTGCTCGCGCACTACCGGACGACCGGCGGCGAACTCTGCGCCGCCCTGCCGAAACTGGACTACGTCTTCCTGGGCGTCAGCACCGGCGGCACCATCGCCGGCGTCTCCCGGCGGGTCAAGGAGGAGCACCCCGCGGCGACCGTGGTCGCCGTCGACGCCGCCGGATCGGCGATCTTCGGCCAGCCGCCGCAGGCCCGGCTGCTGCCCGGCCTCGGCTCCAGCCTGGTGCCGCCGCTGTGCGACCGCGCGCTGATCGACGACGTGGTCATCGTCCCCGAACCGGCCGCCGTCCAGGGCTGCCTGGAACTGGTCCGCCGGCACGGCCTTTACACCGGCGGCTCCACCGGCAGCGTGTACGCCGCCATCCGCCACTACTTCGGCCGCCGCCCGGCCGGCGGCGCCCGGCCGACCGTCGCCTTCCTGTGCGCCGACCGCGGCACCGCGTACGCGGAGACCGTGTACGACGCCGACTGGGTCGCCCGGTCCTTCGCCGACCGGCCCGTCCCCGACGGCTGGCCGGGTGCCGCCCTGCCGTCGGCGCTCTGACCCCGGCCGCACCCACCCGGACCCACCCGCACCGTCCCGATCCACCCCGATCCACCCGCGCCACCCGACACGTTGAGGAGCACCACCCGTGACCGACACCCCGAGCACCCCGCTCACCCTGCCCCAGCTGCGCGTCCTGACCGGCGCGGACGTGCTGCGCCAGGTCGAGGGGAACCGCGCCACCTGCGTGGACGTGGTCCGCCGCGCGTACGTCACGCACGCGGCCGGCCGGAGCGTCAACCCGGAGAGCGCGTTCCTGCGCTTCCCGCACAAGCCGAACTCGCGGATCATCTCGCTGCCGGCCTACCTGGGCGGCGAGTTCGAGGTGGCGGGCATCAAGTGGATCGCCAGCTTCCCGGACAACCCGGCCCGCGGCATCCCGCGCGCCTCGGCCGTGCTGCTGCTCAACGACACCGAGAGCGGCTACCCGATCGCCGCGATGGAGTCCTCGGTGATCTCCGCCAGCCGTACCGCGGCCTCCGCCGTGCTGGGCGCCGAGGCCCTGGTGGGCGGGCGCCGGGTGGAGCGGATCGGCCTGGTCGGCGCGGGGCTGATCGGCGGCCACGTGTGGAAGTTCCTGCGCGACCTCAACTGGCAGTTCGGCGGCTTCCGGATCTTCGACCTGGACCGCGCGCACGCCGAGCGGTTCGCGCAGACCCTCAAGGCGGACGGCGTCCAGGACGTCGAGGTGGTCGAGGAGGCGGCCGGCGCCTTCACCGACTGCGACCTGGTGATCCTCACCACCGTCGCCGGGGAGCCGCACCTGACCGACCCCGCCCTGCTCGCCCACGCCCCCGTCGTCCTGCACCTGTCGCTGCGTGACCTGGCTCCCGAACTGATCCTGGGCGCCCAGAACTTCACCGACGACATCGACCACGCGGTCCGCGAGCGGACCTCCCTGCACCTGGCCGAACAGCTGGTCGGGCACCGGGACTTCGTCCACGGCACCATCGCCGACCTGCTGGCCGGCACGGTCAGCCGCGACCCGGAGCGGGCGGCCGTGTTCTCCCCGTTCGGCCTGGGCGTACTGGACCTGGCGGTCGGCAAGTGGGTGCACGACGCGGTCCTCGCGGCCGACGGCGGCCAGCAGGTGCCGGACTTCTACGGCGAGGCCGTGCGCTGACCCGCCGGCCGGCAGGGCAGACTGGCCGCCATGCAGATCCGCATCGAGGCCACCGCCCTGCCGGGCCGCCACTGCCCGGCCGGCCCCGGCTTCCCGGGCGCGAGCGACATCCACGTGGGCGTGCAGCGCAAGGACCGCCCGGCCGAACTGCTCGGCCTGCTGCCCGCCGACGCGCCGTCCGCCGTCTGGACCCTGGACTGCACCGCCGTCCCGGGGCCGGACGGCATCGCGCTGCGCGGCCCGTACCTGCAGAACCGGCTCGGCGGCCGGTTCGTGTACCTGTCCTGGCTGGCCGCGGACGGCGCGGGCGGGCTGGCGATGTTCCGCCGGGCCAAGCTGATGCTCGACGCCGTGACCCCCGCGACGCTGGCCGCCGCCGTCGAGGGCGGCCGGCTCACCGCCCGGCTGGGGCTCACCGACTCAGCCGGGCTGCCGCTGTGCGCGGCGGTCCGGCCGCCGCTGATCAGCTGGAGCGCCGGTCCGGACCCGGCCTGAACAGGCCCGTGGACCTGCTCAGGCCACCCCGCGCGGCCGGAACTGGATGCTGATCCGCGGCCCCACCGGGCGCGCCGTCTTCGGCACCGCGTGCTCCCAGGTGCGCTGGCACGAGCCGCCCATCACCAGCAGATCACCGTGCCCGAGCGCCTGGCGCACCGTGCCGCCGCCGAACCGCGGGCGCAGCAGCAGCGGCCGGGGCTCGCCCACCGACACGATCGCGACCATGGTGTTCTCGTGCTCGCCGCGCCCGATCCGGTCGCCGTGCCAGGCCACGCTGTCCCGCCCGTCCCGGTAGTAGCACAGCCCGGCACTGACGAACGGCTCCCGCAGCTCCCGCGCGTAGTGCGCGTCGAGCGCCGCCCTGGCCCGGCCCAGCACCGGGTGCGGCAGCGGCTCGCCCTCCCGGTAGTGCGCCAGCAGCCGCGGCACCGCCACCACCCGCTCGTACATCTGCCGCCGCTCCGCGTGCCAGGGCACCTGCGCGGCCAGCACCTCGAACAGCGCGTCCGCCCCGGTCAGCCACCCCGGCAGCAGATCGATCCACGCGCCGTCCCCGAGCACCGTGCGCCGCACGCCGTCCAGCCGCCGCAGCCCGATCTCCTCGGCCGCGTCGAACAGCGAAGCCTGCACGTGGACGCCCATGGCAGCCAGCATACGCCCGCTATCGAACACCTGAGCGAATAGGTGGGCGGGGCCCGGCCGGGACGGCCGGACCTCGCGTGGGTCAGGCGTCCGCGGCGTCCGCGGCGGCGAGCCCGGAGACCTTGACGGCCTCGGTGGCCTCCGTGGCCTCCGTGGTCCCGGCGTCCTCGGGCTCCCAGCGCAGCAGGTCGCCGGGCTGGCACTCGAGCACCTCGCAGAGCGCGGCGAGGGTCCCGAAGCGGACCGCCTTGGCGCGGCCGTTCTTGAGCACCGCCAGGTTGGCGGGGGTGATCCCCACGCGGTCCGCGAGCTCGCCCACGGACATCTTCCGCCGGGCCAGCATCACGTCGATGTCGACGGCGATCGGCATCAGATCACCTCGTCCAGCTCGGCCTGCAACTGCGTCGCCTCGACGTCGCGCGCGACGGCCTGGGTGAGCAGCATCCGCAGCACCAGCACGACCAGCGCGACCCCCAGGATGGCCACGCCGATCCCGGCCATGATCACGGTGACGCCCGGGTCCTCCCGCTGGCCCGGCGCGTTGATGGCCGTGACCGCGAACCACACGAGGGCGGCCGCCACGATCGAGCCGATCACGCCGTTCACGTACCGGAAGGCGGTGGGGGAGAACACCGTTCCACGGCGCACCATCGCCACCAGCCGCCAGATGCAGACCAGGGCGACCTGGGCCGACGCCATCCCCAGGATCGTGACCAGCCGCAGCGGGGTCAGCGGGAGCGACCCGTCCTCCGGATCGGTGGCCAGCGCCCACACCAGGCCCGCCTGGACGAACACGGTGCCGGCCAGCACCACCGCGAGCACGGCGCGCAGTGCACGCACGGTCAGTTTTCCCATGGCCCATCCCTCCATCGAGTTGCGATGGGAATCTATCGAATCTCGATAGGTGATGTAAAGGCGGAGGAGGGGCGGGACCGCGTACGCTCACCCCCGTGCCCCGCCATCCGAAGAAGCCGCGCCGATTGGTCGCGGACGGCCGTACGTACCTGTGGACGCTCCGCCACCGCCACCGGGTACTGGACAGCGGCCGGTCCGCCGACTGCCGCGAGACCCTCACGCTGTACCCGCAGCCGCCCGGCAGCGGCGGCCCGCTGCGCATCGTCTTCGTGTCCGGCCCCGACCGGTACGTCCCGGGCGGCGCCCCCTTCGGATCGGGCGACGTCGGATTCACCCGCGGCGCCGGCCTGAACCTGCACGAACCTGGCGCCGTCCGGGCCCTCCTCGACGCGGCGTCCGCCGCCGGATGGCACCCGGCCGAACCGCACGCCGTGGAACTGGACGGCTGGACCCTCCTCGAGCCGGCAGCCGCCGCCCAGCCCGCGCAAACCGGCGGCCCCGCGGGCCCGTAGCGCCCGGGCGCGGGGCCGCCTCGCGTGGGTGGCGCCGCCTCAGCCCGGTACCCCCGCCGGGAGGCCGCGCTCCGGGCGGGGGTCGCGGTCCGCGGCCTCCGCCGCCCTGAGCAGCAGCACCAGCTCGTCGCGGGCGCGTGCCAGACGGGAACGGACGGTCCCGACCGGGCAGCCGCAGACGGCGGCCGCCTCCTGGTAGCTATAGCCCAGTACCTGGGTCAGCACGAACACCTCGCGCCGGTCCACCGACACCCGGGCGAGCAGGTCGGCCAGCGCGACGCCCTCCTCGAAACCGCCGGGCGGCGCGGGGCGACGGTCGACCGCGTCCTCCCAGTCCGCCAGCCCGGCGTTGCGCGGCCGGACGGCCGAACGGCGGTAGCGGTCCACCACGGTGCGGCGGGCGATCGAGAGCAGCCAGGTGCGCGCGGAGGCCCGGCCGGTGAAGGTCGGCAGGCTGCGCAGGGCGCGCAGAAAGGTCTCCTGGGCCAAGTCGTCCGCCGAGTCGGGGTCGGCGAGGTGGGCCACGAACCGCCACACGTCCCGCTGGGTGGCCCGGACGAAGTCCTCGACGGCGTGGCGGTCGCCGCTGCCGCCCGCCAGGGCGAGTTCGGTCAGGCGGTCGTCGGTCGGCCGATCGTCGTTGAGGGGGGCCGCGGCGGCGTTCACCGGCGGCCTCCCGCACGGCGGGGGCGGCGTGATCGACGGCCCGGTGCGTACGGGACGATGGACGCATGAGATGCCCGGACCACCGTGCCACCACCGCAGCCGACGCCGACCCGGCGGACGGGACGCCCGGTGACGGCTGTCCGGAGTGCGAGGAGTGGCAGCGTGCCGCGGCCCGTCTGCGTGAGCTGGCCGGGCAGGCGCCGGGGCCGTCCGAGAGCTGGACGGGCGGGCTGATGGCCCGCCTGGACGAGGCGCTGGCCGCAGCCCCGCAGGAGACGCCGGCCGAGGGGCAATCGGGCGGGCCGTGCAGCGCGGGGTGAGCGGGCCCGTGGAGGTCTCGGTCGTGCGTCCGGCTCGGTGAGTACCGGCTCCGTGAGTACCAGCTCGGTGCGGGGCGGTCGGGCAGCCGGAAGGCTGACTGTCATGGCGGTGTCCTGAAGGCAGGGGAGAGGTCGGACCCGCACCGGCCGGCGTCCCGGGGCCCGGTCAGGGCCCGGACGCCGGACCTGCCGCCGACCGGCGCCGCTCGGCCTCTACGGCTTGCGGCGTCGGGTACGGCGGGCGCGGTGCGGCAGGCCCCGGACGCGTACGTGCGCAGGGGCGACCGGCCCACCACCCGGACCGCCGACCGGTGTTCCGGTCAGCAGCGCGGTCGGTCCGCGGCCGCCAGGGGGGCGGCCCGCGGCGCGGGTGGTGGGAGCGTCACAGCAGGACGAGCGGTGGCGGGCCGCGCCGCACCACCACGTGCAGCAGGACCGGTTCGGCGGTCGGTCTCTCCCGCCGCCGCGGCCGGCAGCGCGGCCCGGCCGGCCGTACGGTCGGCGGGAGCAGCAGCAGGACCGGCACCACCGCAGCCGCCAGGGCCAGCAGCAACCGGCCGAGCCCGGCGACGGCGGCATCGCCGTGACAGAACAGCACGGCGCACGCGAGCGCGGCCAGCAGGTGCGCGGCGACCATGCCGAGCGAGGCGACACCGGCCAGGGTCAGGCCGTCACCGAGCGTCCAGCCCGAGTGCGCCATACCGGCCATGCCCGCCATGCCCGCCACGCCTCCCGGGCCGGCCGTACCGCTCAGGCCGCCGGTCCCGGCCAGGTCTGCTGCCCCGGACGCGGTCGTCGCCAGCCCGTGTGCGCCGTGGGCCATCGTCAGAACGGCCCCCTGCCCGGACCGGAGTGCGGGCAGGACAGCGGGATCCAGGCCGGCCGCGCGGGCCAGTTCCTCGGGGTCGATCCGGCCGCTGACCGGACCGGCCTCGCAGAGCAGCAGGGAGACCCAGTCCGGCTTGGCGACCGGCATCACCGGCGTCCGCTGGACGGTGTCGAACAGTTGGTGCAACCCGCCCTGGAGCGCCACCATCCACCCGGTGACCGCGAGCGGGCCGCGGCGCTGACCGGCCAGCAGCCAGGAGCAGCCCAGGATGCCCGCGAACGCCAGCACGAGCCAGGACGAAGGCAGCTCGGCCGTCGTCATACTGGCGTGCGCGCAGGCGGCCAACGCCACGCACAGGGCGGCGAAGACCCCTGAGCGGATCACGCGGGGCAGTCGGGCAGTCACAGTGTCCGCCATCGTGCCACCCCCGCCGGTCGGCGTCGAAACCCCCGGGGGGTACCCGTGCGGTCGGAGGCTCGCTTTCACGCCAACCCACGCCAACCCACGCCGCCTCCCGGCCGCCCCCACGCCGCCGCCCGGCCGGCCATCGGAGCGGAGCGCCGGGATCCCGCACCCGCCAACACCTCTGACGGCCCGTGGTACCGACCCGCCGTCAGGCGGCCCGCGCCACGTTCGCGGCGGTCTCCGCGCGCCGGCCGCGGCCTCAGCCCCGCTCGGGTGCCCGCTCCCACAGGTGCACCGTACGGGCCTGGCCGGTGACGGTCGCCCAGGTGCCGTCGCCGAGCGGGTGCGGGGGGCCGGACACCGGGAAGGGGTAGGCGACCCGGCCGGCCGGCCGCAGCGGTTCGGCGGCCAGCAGCCAGTGCCGCGCCCCGCCGTACTCCTCGTCGTCCTTCTGCTCGCTCTCCGAGGTGCCGGCGATCACCGTCTCCTCGTCCAGGAAGCCGCCGTAGTAGTCCCAGCGCAGGTCCGTCGCCGCGGCCGGGCCGGTGTCCCCGGGGCGGGACGGGACGGCGTCCGTGGCGTCCAGCTCGGACCGGGCCTCCTGCTCCCCGGCCCGGTGCACGGCCAGGGTCTCCTGGTAGTGGGTGACCGTCAGCATCCGCTCGCCCGACGGGCTGACGGCGAGCAGGACCCGCTCGCGGCCGAGGTTCCCGACGGTCAGGGTGTCCCCGTCCCACCGCCCCCAGCGCAGCGGAACGCCGTCCTGGCCCTCGCCGACGCTCAGCCCCATCTGCCGCGGGTCCGGGTGCGGAACGTGCTCCGAACCCGCCGCGATGGTGCCGGTCTGCGCCCGGGCCAGGACCCGGCCGTCGGCGGCGTCCAGGACCAGCCACTCCTCCTCGTCGTCGTCCGCGTCGGCGGTGGGGCGGACGTGCGCCCACACCACCGACCCGTCGGCGGAGAAGACCGCCGACCCCTTGGACGCGTACGGGTGGCTTCCGGCGCCCACGTACTGCGCGGCCTCCTCGTGCAGGTCGGGGCAGCCGTCCTCCCAGCACGCGTGCCGGACCTCCCACCGCGTGGCGCCGGCCGGGTCCACGGCGCGCAGCGCGTGCACCCCGGCGAACAGCGCCAGCCCGAGGCCGGGTGCGAGCGCGACGGTGCCGTAGCGCCGGGGCCAGGGCGCCGGGAAGCGTACGGTCCGGTCCGGCTGCCGGAGGTCCACCGCGACCAGTTCGGTGTCGCCGCGCTGCACCAGCACCGGCCGGCCGCCGAGGACGACCACGGCCGGATCGGCGGCGTCCCCCGGCGGCAGCGGGGCGTCGAGGGCGGCGACCGGACGGGCTTCGATCATCGGCGGCTTCTCCTGCGCGGGTAACGGCCCGGGCGGCGCCGGGGACGGCCGCCGACACCGGGGTGGGTGACGGTGCGACACCGTAACCCACCCCTGTGACACCGCGCCCGGCCGCCCGGGTCAGCAGATCCGCGGCAGCTGTTCGCCGATCGGCAGGTCCACCACCCGGGTGCCGCCGAGGCCGGTCCGGGCCACCACCATGCCGTGGTGCTCGTCGACGCACTCGCCGATCACCGCCGCCCCGACGCCCTGCGGGTGGGCCCGCATCGCTTCCAGCACCGCGTCCGCGCTCTCCCGGGGCACGAAGGCGACCAGCTTGCCCTCGTTGGCGACGTAGAACGGGTCCAGGCCGAGGATCGCGCAGGCGTTGGCCACCAACTGCGGTACCGGAACGGCGCGTTCCCTGATCACCACGCCGGTCCCGGCCGCGGCGGCGATCTCGTTGAGCGAGGCGGCGAGCCCGCCGCGGGTGGGGTCGCGCAGCACGTGCAGGTCGGGTTCGACCGCCAGCATGGCCTGGACCAGCCCGGCCAGCGGCGCGCTGTCGCTGCGCACGTCCGCGCCGAACTCCAGCCCCTCGCGCACGCTCATCACCGCGACGCCGTGCACCCCGATCTCGCCGCTGACGATCACCACGTCGCCGGGCCGGGCCCGCTGCGGCCGGAGGTCGACCCCGTCCGGGATCAGGCCGATCCCGGCCGTGTTGAGGTAGATGCCGTCGCCGTGGCCGGACTCGACCACCTTGGTGTCACCGGTGGCGATCTCCACCCCGGCGGCCCGTGCGGCGGCCCCGACCGCCTGGGCGACCCGGGCCACCACCGAGGTCTCCACCCCTTCCTCCAGGATGAACCCGCAGGACAGGTAGGCCGGCCGGGCACCCGCCATGGCCAGGTCGTTGACGGTGCCGTTGACCGCGAGGTCGCCGATGCTGCCGCCGGGGAAGAACAGCGGCCGCACCACGTACGAGTCGGTGGAGAACGCCAGCCGTGCCCCGCCGAGCGTCACCGTGGCCGCGTCACCGCCCTGCTCCAGCACCGGGCCGCCGTACGCGGGGGCGAACACGTGCTGGACCAGTTCCGCGGACAGCACCCCGCCGCCGCCGTGCCCGAGGACGATCCGCGGCTGGTCGCGCAGCGGCAGCGGACAGCTCCAGCCGTCGAAGTCCGGCGCGGGCGCGGCCGTGCTCTCGACATCTGTCAGCTCAGCCAACGGAACTCACCTCCCGGCTGCCGACCGCGGCCGAGCCGCCGGCGGCGGCCGGGGCGCCGGTGCCGAGCCGCCGGTAGAGGTAGTACGCGGCGCAGGCGCCCTCGCTGGAGACCATGGTCGCCCCGAGCGGGGTGCGCGGTGTGCAGACGGTCCCGAAGGCGCCGCACTCGTGCGGCTTCAGCAGCCCCTGCAGCACCTCCCCGCTGCGGCACTCCGCCGGTTCGACGGTGGTGATCCCGCCCACCGAGAACCGCCGCTCCGCGTCGAACTCGCGGTACTTCTCCGATAGTTGCCAGCCACTGCCGGGGATGGTGCCGATACCGCGCCAGGCCCGGTCGGTGACCTCGAAGACGTCCTCGATCATCGCCCGGGCGGCCGGGTTGCCCTCCTCCCGCACCGCCCGCGGGTACGCGTTCTCCACCTTCGCCTCGCCGCGCTCCAACTGCCGTACGGCCAGCCGGACCCCCTCCAGGATGTCCAGCGGCTCGAAGCCGGTCACCACGATCGGCACCCGGTAGCGTTCGGCCAGCTCCGGGTACTCCGCGGTGCCCATCACCGAGCAGACGTGCCCGGCGGCCAGGAAGCCCTGCACCCGGCAGGTCGGCGACTCCATCAGCGCCATGATCGCCGGGGGCACCCGTACGTGCGAGACGAGCAGGCTGAAGTTGCGGATGCCGAGCCGGCTCGCCTGGTGGACCGTCATGGCGTCGGGGGGCGCGGTGGTCTCGAAGCCGATCCCGAAGAAGACCACCTGCCGCTGCGGGTTGTCCTGGGCGATCCGCAGCGCGTCCAGCGGCGAGTACACCACCCGGACGTCACCGCCGGCGCTCTTGACCTGGAACAGGTCCCGGTCACTGCCCGGCACCCGCAGCATGTCCCCGAACGAGCAGAAGATCACCCCGGGCCGGGCGGCGATCTCCAGCGCCTTGTCGATCACCTCCAGCGGGGTGACGCACACCGGGCAGCCCGGCCCGTGGATCAACTCGATCTCCTCGGGCAGCAGTTGGTCGAGCCCGTGCCGGATGATGCTGTGCGTCTGGCCGCCGCAGACCTCCATCAGCGCCCACGGCCGGGTGACCGTGGCCCGGATGTCCGCCAGCAGCCGCTGCGCCAGCGCCGGATCCTGGAACTCCTCGAGATACCTCACCGCTGCTCCTCCCCGCCGGCCGCCGCCTCGGCCGCCGACACCCATGGGTCACCGAACTCCTCCTGCAGCGCGCCGATCTCGGCGAACAGCTCCAGGGTCCGCAGCGCCGACTCCTCGTCCAGCTTCTGCAGGGCGAAGCCGACGTGCACGATGGCGTACTCCCCGACCTCCAGGTCGGGCAGGTACTCCAGGCAGACGTCCTTGACCACGCCGCCGAAGTCCACCACCGCCATCCGGGTACCGTCGCGCTCCTCGATCTCCAACACCTTGCCGGGCACCGCCAGGCACATGGCTCTCTCCTCGCCTCGTCGTACGGTCACCGCGCGCGGGCCGCCGCCACCATCAGCTGGCCCAGTGCCAGCCCGCCGTCGTTGGGCGGGACCAGCCGGTGGCGCAGCACGCCGAACCCGGCCGCCCGCAGCGCGGCACAACTCGTCTCCGACAGCACGGTGTTGGCGAACACCCCGCCGGTCAGCGCCACCGTGGTCAGGGCGTGCCGCTCGCGCGCCGCCGTGCACAGCCGCAGCACCAGACCGGCCACGGCCGCATGGAAGCGGGCCGCCACCACCCCGGCGTCCTCGCCGCGCAGCACGTCCTCGACGGCCGCCGCGATCACCGGCGCCGCCTCGCCCACCAGTTCGCCGTCGACCCCGCCGCCGCCCGGCCGGATCCCGAACCCGTAGCTGCCGCAGCCGTCGTGGCCGAGCGCCGCGGCCTCCAGTTCCACCGCGGCCTGGGCCTCGTACCCGGCCAGCTGGCAGATCCCGGTGATCGATGCCACCGCGTCGAACAGCCGGCCCATCCCGGAGCTCGGCACGCAGTTCAGTCCGCGCTCCAACTGCACTCTCAGCGCTGCCAGTTCGTCGGGCGGGCAGGCCGCGACGCAGGGCAGTGCCGGATCCCACGGCAGCCCGGCCGCCCACAGCCGGGCGAGCGCGGTGCGGTACGGGCGGCGCACCGCCGCGTCGCCGCCGGGCAGCGGGGCGTAGCAGAGCCGCCCGAAGCGCAGGAAGTCCCGGTACCCGGCCAGCAGCACCTCGCCGCCCCACACCGCGCCGTCCTCGCCGTAGCCGGTGCCGTCGAAGGCGACGCCGATCACCCGGTCCGCCGGGCCGAGTCCGTGCTCGGCCATCGCGGCGGCGATGTGGGCGTGGTGGTGCTGCACCTCGGCGACCGGCCGTCCGGCGGCGTTGCGCCGGGCCCAGCCGCCGGAGCGGTAGCCGGGGTGCCGGTCGGCGGCGAGCAGCCCGGGACGCACCCCGGTGACGGCCTCCAGGTGCCGTTCGGCGCGGTCGAAGGCGCGCAGTGTGGAGAGGTCGTCCATGTCGCCGATGTGCGCGGACGGCCAGGCCCGCTCGCCCTCGCCGAGGCAGCAGGTGTTCTTGAGGTCCCCGCCGACCGCGAGCGTGGCGGGGACGGTCATCGGCAGCGGGACCGGCCGCGGCACGTACCCGCGGGAGCGGCGCAGCAGCAGCGGCCCGCCGTCGCAGATCCGGACCACCGAGTCGTCGCAGGGCACCTCGATCGGCCGGTCGTGGGTCAGCCAGGCGTCGGTGAGCGGCGCCAGCCGCTCGAGGGCGTCGGCGTCGTCGGTGACGATCGATTCGCCGGACCGGTTGCCGCTGGTGAGGACCAGGACGGTCGGCCCGGGCGGGTCGCCGGGCAGGCCGAACAGCAGGTGGTGCAGCGGGGTGTAGGGGAGCATCACGCCGAGGTCGGGGCTGCGCGGCGCGACCTGTTCGGCGAGCGCGGCGCCTTCCGCCCGGCGCCGGAGCAGCACGATGGGCCGCTCGCGGCCGGTCAGCAGGGCGTGTTCGGCCGGGCCGGTGTGCACCAGTGCCGCGAGGTCGGCCGTGGCGCGGGCCATCAGGGCGAACGGCTTGTCGCCGCGGGCCTTGCGGCGGCGCAGCGTCGCGACGGCGGCCGGGTCGGCGGCGTCGCAGGCCAGGTGGTAGCCGCCGATGCCCTTGACCGCGACGATCGCGCCCTCGGCGAGCAGCGCGCGGGCGGCGTCGACGGCGTCGCCGCCGGCGGCCTCGCGGGCGCCGCGCAGGCGCAGCACCGGTCCGCAGTCGTGGCAGGCCACGGTCTGGGCGTGGAAGCGCCGGTCGGCCGGGTCGGTGTACTCGGACCGGCAGGCGGCGCACATCGGGAACCGGCCCATGGTGGTCTGGTCCCGGTCGTACGGCAGTCCGGTGACGATGGTGAAGCGCGGGCCGCAGTGCGTGCAGCTGATGAAGGGGTGCCGGTGGCGCCGGTCGGCGGGGTCGGTGAGTTCGGCCAGGCAGGCGTCGCAGGTGGCGACGTCCGGCGGGACCAGGGTGCGCTGCGGGCCGTCGGCGACCGAGGCGAGGATCCGGAAGCCGGGGTGTCCGGTGGCCGGGGCGGGCCGGTGGGCGACCGACTCGACGTCGGCGAGCGGCGGTGCGTCGGCGGCGATCCGGGCGCAGAACTCGGCGACCGCCCCGGCGCTGCCCTCGACCTCGGCGAGGACGCCCTCGCCGGTGTTGGTGACGTGTCCGGCCAGTCCGAGCCCGACCGCGAGGCCGTGGACGAACGGCCGGAAGCCGACGCCCTGGACGGTGCCGCGGACCGTCACCTGCCGGCGTTCCACCGCCGGTGCGGCGGCCGGGCCGCCGGTCACCGGAGCGGCGCGGAGTGCTGGTGCTCGTGGCCCGCGCCGTGGTGCGCCGGGCCGTCGTGGTGGTGGTGCCCGGCGTCGGGGTCACCGTCGCCGCCGTGCCGGTGCGGGGCCGGGCGGGCCATCACCGGCCGGTGCACGGGGCCGCCCTCGAGGGCGGCCACCGCCCGCTCCAGCAGGGTGCCGACGCCGAGTCCGTCGCGGGCGGAGGTGAGCACCACCTCGACGCCGGGGTTGACCCGGACCACGTTGGCCCGGAAGGCGGCCTCGTCGAAGGCGGCGGCCGCCGCGAGGTCGGTCTTGGTCACCACGACCAGGTTGGCCAGCCCGTACGCGGTCGGGTACTTGAGCGGCTTGTCCTCGCCCTCGGTGACGGAGGCCAGTACCACCCGCAGCGTCTCGCCGAGGTCGTAGCCGGCCGGGCAGACCAGGTTCCCGACGTTCTCCACGAACAGCAGCCGGGTGCCGTCCGGCAGCCAGCCGTCCAGCTGGGCGCGCATCATGTGCGCTTCCAGGTGGCACAGGCCGTCGGTGAGCACCTGCTTGACCGGGACGCCCGAGCGGGCCAGCCGGGCGGCGTCGTGCTCGGTCGCGAGGTCCGCGGTGAGCGCGGCGACCGCCAGCCCGCGCTCGCGGGCCAGGGTCAGTTCGCGCTCCAGCAGTTCGGTCTTTCCGCTGCCGGGGCTGGAGAGCAGGTTGACGACCACCGTCCCGCGGGCCGTCAGCTCCTCGCGCAGCGCCACCGCGCACTCGTCGTTGCGGGCGAGCACGGACTGCTTCAGCTCCACCACACGGCACACGGGCTCACAGCTCCTCGGCTCGGGGAACGCGGATGTCGCCGCCGGACCAGTGCACGGCGGTGATCTGGAGTTCGCGGCCGGACACCAGCTCGGTGCCGGTGCCGCTGCCGCAGGTCGGGCAGACCAGGTCGGGCGGCATGCCGGGGGCCCAGCCGGTACCGCACGGGCCGCACTCGGCGAGCGCGGGGACCGGCTCGATCCGCAGTTCGGCGCCGGCCAGGACGGTGCCCTCGCAGACCAGGTCGAAGCCGAACCGCAGCGCGTCGGGCACCACCCCGGCCAACTCGCCGACCTGGAGGTTGACCTGGTGCGCGGTCGAGCCGGCCCGGGCCTCGCTGCTGGCCTCGACCTGGTCGACGATCGCCTGCGCGATCGACATCTCGTGCATCGGCTCTCTCCGCCCGTCGGGCCCGTGTCCGCCGCCTGGTGCCGCGGGCGGGAGCCCGGCGACGTGGACCATTACAGGCCCGGTGCCCGGCGCGGCCCTCGCGCCGCGCCGGGCACCGGGCCCGGGCTACTCCGTTTGCCCCAGCGGGGCGCGCCTCACATCTGCTGGATCCGCAGATAGCGCTTGATGTCCGGCAGGGTCAGCTTGACGACGGCGACCACGGCGGCCAGCGCCGCCGCACGGATCAGGAACTTGCTCATGGTCGGGCATTCCTCTCTCATCGGGTTCCCAGCGCGGCCGCCGTCCGGCCGGCCTCCTCCACCAGGCCGAGCACGACCTGGACGGCCTCGTCGACGGAGGCCTCGACCACCGGGCTGAGCCCCATCCCCTCGTCCAGGGACTGCGGCTCGCACCCGACCACCAGCACCTTCTCGGGCCCGCTGCGGCCGAGTCCGGAGGTGAGCGTGCCGAGGACGGCGAGCACCGCGTCCGGGGTCATCCGGTGCCCGTCCATGACGGCGGGCCGCTCCTCCGGCTCCGGCAGCCGGGCCTCGATCAGGTAGACCGTGCCGGGCTCGCAGCCGCGGGCGGTGGCGTCCACCAGCACCACCGTGCGGTAGCCCTCCAGCAGCTGGTAGGCGAGGTGGACGCCGCGGACGCCGGTGTCCACCAGTTCCACGTGGTCGGGCAGGGCCAGCGCGGACAGCCGCCGGACCACCTCGACGCCGAAGCCGTCGTCGCCGAGGAAGATGTTCCCCACCCCGGCGACCAGCACCCGGCCCTTCGGTACGGCTGCGCTCACGGTGCCACCTCCGGGGCGGGCGCGACCTCGTCTGGCTGGAAGTACAGGAACCGGCCCTGTTCGCGCCACAGGTCGGCGCCGGGGTCGCCCTCCACCGTGACGGCGAGGTGCACGGTGCCGTCGACGTCGTGCAGGACGGCCTCGACCAGCGCGGTGTGGCCCTGGAGGAAGAGGTCCTGGGCGTCGGTGCGGCGCCGTCCGGGCCGCAGCACCACCCGGCTGCCGGCGCCGACGTGCTGTCCGTCGATCAGGACGCGGTCGGTGCCGGGGTCGACCGACCGGTCGCCGCCCGGGTCCCACCAGGGCGTGTCGGGGCCGGCGCCGTCACCGGTGACATCGCGCAGCGCGCGGACGGCGCCGTGCAGCCGGTCCATCACCTCGGGCGGCAGCGAGTCGGCCAGGTCGATCACCGCGCCGGCCCGCTCGTCGGTGCCGCGGGCCTCGCGCTTCTCCTCGTCGGTCAGCGCGGCGGTGCGCAGGGCGAGGATCTCGTCGATCTCGGTGGCGTCGTAGAAGCCGCCCGGGCTCTCGGGTGCGATCGCCGGGTGGTCCTCCAGGATGATCGGCGAGGAGAGCACCACGTCCGCCCGCCCGTCCGCACCCGCCAGCACCGGCCAGGTCCGCAGGTTGCGGCACTCGGCGACGGCGCCCGCGGCCCACTGCGGCGGGTCGGTCATCGACAGGAACGACCCGCTGTCGAGGCCCAGCAGCAGGTGGGCGGCGACCAGCGACCTGGGCAGCGCCGCCTCGCGGTCGGCCGAACCGGCGGCCGGCTCCCAGGCGCTGGTGTTGAGCACCTCGGCGGTGAGCCGCAGCAGCGGGTAGGGGCCCGGCAGGTCGACGGCCGCCAGCCGCAGCGCCCCCTCCAGCCGCTCCCGGCGCCGGCTGAGCCGTCCCACCGGGCGGCCGTCCGCCGACACCAGCTCGGTCTCGGTCGCGGCCGGCCGGTTGAACGGCACGGTGACGCCCTCGCCCAGCAGCTCGGAGACCGGGAAGGACAGCCGGACCCGCTCCTCGACGCCCTCGTCCCAGGGCACCAGCACCCGGTCGGGCAGCTCCAGCGCGGCGACGGTCGGCGTGGAACCGTCCGGCCGCAGCTCCTGGACGGTGCGCCGCACCGCGTGCAGGAACCGCAGCTCGACGGTGAGCCGCGCGCCCGCCTTGGGCTCCAGCAGCAGCTCGGTGCGCTGCCAGGAGTGCTCGCCGCCGACGTCCTCGAAGGCCGGCGGCACCAGGACGCCGAACTGCCAGCGCAGCCGGTTCTTGGCCGCCGACGCCCGGTACGGGTACAGCACGTACCCCTCGAACAGCACGGCGTCCGCGATCCGCCGCGCCACCTCGAACGGCGCGGAGTCCACCTCGGCGGTGGCGGTCACAGCACACTCCCTTCGACGACGGGGACGGCCTGCGCGGCCAGCAGCGACCGGACGGTCGCCTCCCACGACGGCAGCGCGTTGCGGGAGCGGTAGGCCAGCAGCGCCGCCAGGTCCTCGCGCGGCAGCCGGATCCAGCCGCAGCCCGGGAAGTGCTGGTCGACCATCTCCCGCCAGACCTCGGCGGGCAGGCCGCACCTGGCCTCCCGGTCCCAGGGCACCGGCTCGACCCGAAAGCCGCCCTCGCCGGTGAACGCGGTGCCGGAGAACAGCATCAGCAGCGGAGCCTCGCCGCCGGCCAGCGCGTCGAAGTAGCGGGTCGCCGCGAGGTCGAGGTCGTAGCTGCACGGCACAGCCAGCTCGGCCTCCGTCTCCCCGGTGAAACCCGGCACGGTCAGCGAGACCTGCGCGAACTGCACCGGGTTGAGCGAGCTGCCCCAGCGGGCCGGCTCGCCGAACAGGTCCGCCAGCGCGGCCTGCTCCCCGGCCTCGTAGCGCCGCCGGGCGGGTTCGATCCGCAGCTGGCAGCGCAGCGCCAGGGCGTGCACCCGGGCACCCTCGGACGCGGTGATCCGCAGCCGGAACACCAGGGTCGGCCCGGCCGCGTACGGGTCGGCCCGCACCCCGGTGCAGCTGAAACCCAGTTCGGTCACACCGGCTCCTCGGTCCGTACGGCCCGGGCGCGGGCCCGGACGCTGTCGAAGAAGGCGGCGAGCTCGGCCCGCGCCTCGGCCCCGCCGTCGAAGCCCTGCCAGGTCAGCCGCATCCGGCCGACCAGCTCGTAGCAGACGTCGACCGGTACCAGGAAGCACTCGCTGCGCTCCTCGGAGCGGTGCACCAGCAGGGCCTCGACGTCCGGCTGCAGCAGTGCCGCCAGCGGGCTGGAGCCCAGGACGGCCTGCCAGGCCGCCGGGTCGAGCTCGCTCTCGGTGGCCCCCGCGGGGCTGGGGTAGAGCGCCACCAGCCGGTCCAGCTCCGCGTTGCGGAAGAAGAACGCGGTGCCGACCGGGATCTGCAGCCGCTCCCAGGCCGCCGCGTCCAGCGCGTGGCCCGGGTCGGACAGGTACCGGTCGGGGACCGCCCGGTAGCCGCCCCGCCCCGCGCCCGGCTGTTCGAACAGCAGGGCGCAGGGCACGCAGGCGCAGGTCAGGGTCCGGCTCGCGGTGCGGACCAGGTGCCGGTGACGCTCCGCCAGCACGGCGGTGCACAGCTCGCAGCGCTCGGGCTGCGGCGGTGCGGGCGCCCGGAAGCGACGCAGTCCGCGGGCGGGCGCGCTCACCGGGCCTCCGCGGGCTGCAGTCCCGGCCGGAGCCCGATCTGCAGCAGGGCGGGCTCCTTGGGCCCGGTCGGTTCCAGCTCGACGGCGGTCACCTCCGGCGCGAACACCGCGACCAGCTCGGCCACCGCCGCCCGGCCGTCGTCCGCGCCGCCCGAACACCCGCAGCCGGAGCCGGAGTTCTCCACCCGGACCCGCAGCACACCGGAGGCGGGGTCGAAGGAGGCCAGCGCCGCCCCGGGCACCTGCCGCACCGCCCGTTCGAGCCGCCCGACGGTGTCCTCGGGGTGCAGGTCGTGCAGGACCAGCAGCCCCGCGACCAGCTGATCGTCCAGCAGCTCCGCCAGCGGCCCCGCGGCCGGCCGGTCGGGGTCGTGCGCGCCCGCCGACAGCAGTTCCACCGCCCGGGCCAGGCCCGCGCCGTAGAAGTCCATCAGCACCCGTACCAGCTCCTCGGCGGCGGCCGCCGCCTTCGGGTCGCCGTCGGCGGCGAGCCGGTCGAGGATCTCCTCGACCCGCCGCCCGGCCGCCTCCCCGGTCGGCGCGCTCACCCGGTCATCCCGCTCAGGCCGGTCGGCACGTGCATCTTCTGCAGCGACTTGCCGTCGCCCAGGTACATGTGCACACCGCAGGGCAGACACGGGTCGAAGCTGCGCACCGCCCGCATGATGTCGATGCCCTTGAAGTTCTCCGGGGAGTTCTCCTCGAAGATCGGGGTGTTCTGCACCGCGTCCTCGTACGGCCCGGGGGTGCCGTAGCTGTCCCGGACGCTGGCGTTCCACGGGGTCGGCGGGTACGGGTGGTAGTTGGCGATCTTGCCGTCGCGGATCACCATGTGGTGCGAGAGGACGCCGCGCACCGCCTCGGTGAAGCCGCAGCCGATCGACTCGTCCGGCACCTCGAACTTCTCCCAGGTCTGGGTGCGCCCGGCGCGGACCTCGGCCAGCGCCTTCTCGGCGAAGTGCAGCGCGGCGGCCGCGGCGTAGGCCTGGAAGTAGGTGCGGGCCCGGTTGCGCTCCAGCGCGTTGGACCACTTCGGGATCTTCCACTCGAAGGTGGTCTCCGGCTTGGTCAGGGTCCGCGGCAGGTTGATCACCACGCTGTGCCCGGTCGCCTTGATGTAGCCGATGTCGACCAGGCCGGACAGCGCGGTCGACCACAGCCGGGCGATCGGGCCGCCGCCGGTGTCCAGCGCCAGGTGGTCCTTGCCGTCGAACCAGCGCGGCGACATCACCCAGCTGTACTTGTCGTCGAAGTTGCGCTTCTGCGGCTGCGGGATGGTGTGCTGGTTCCACGGGTGGCGCGGGTCGACCGGGTTGCCGAGCGGGTCGTGGGTGACGAACTGCTCCTTGCCCTCCCAGTCCTGGTAGTACGAGGAGCCGAGCAGGATCCGGATGCCCAGGTTGATCTGGGTGAGGTCGTTGGTGACCAGCTTGCCGTCGACCACCACGCCCGGGGTGACGAACATCCGCCGGCCCCAGTCCGTCATGTTGCGGTACGTGAAGTCGCAGTGGTCGGGGTCGTTGAGCGAACCCCAGCAGCCGAGCAGGATCCGGCGGCGGCCGACCTCCTCGTAGCCCGGCAGCGCCTCGTAGAAGAAGTCGAACAGGTCGTCGTGGAGCGGCACCACCCGCTTCATGAACTCGACGTAGCGCATCAGCCGGCTCAGGTAGTCGGTGAACAGCTGCACCGTGGCCACCGTGCCGACGCCGCCCGGGTAGAGCGTGGAGGGGTGCACGTGGCGGCCCTCCATCAGGCAGAACATCTCCCGGGTGTAGCGGGAGACTTGGAGCGCCTCGCGGTAGAACTCGCCCTCGATCGGGTTGAGCGAGCGCATGATGTCGGCGATGGTCTTGTAGCCGTGCTCGGCGGCGTGCGGCGCCTCGGTGCGCTCGGCCTTCTCCAGCACCCCGGGGTTGGTCTCGCGGACCATCTTCTCGCAGTAGTCGACCCCGACCAGGTTCTCCTGGAAGATGTTGTGGTCGAACATGTACTCGGCGGCCTCGCCGAGGTTGATGATCCACTCGCCCAGGTGCGGCGGCTTCACGCCGTACGCCATGTTCTGCGCGTACACCGAGCAGGTGGCGTGGTTGTCGCCGCAGATGCCGCAGATCCGGCTGGTGATGAAGTGCGCGTCGCGCGGGTCCTTGCCGCGCATGAACACGCTGTAGCCGCGGAAGACCGACGAGGTGCTGTAGCACTCGGCGACCTTCTTCTGCTTGAAGTCGATCTTGGTGTGGATGCCGAGGCTGCCCACGATCCGGGTGATCGGGTCCCAGCTCATCTCCACCAGGCCGTCGTTGCCGCCCGGCCGCGGGGCTGTTGTCGTCATGGCGTGTGTCGTGCCCTTCTGAAGGTCTGCGGAGGGGTCTGCGGACCGCCCGCGGGTCTGCGGAGGTCCGCGCAGAGTTCTGCGGGGAGCGGGCCGGCCGACCGGAGCGGGGCCGCGGCCGCCGCAGCGGGCGGGCGCGGCCCCGGACCGGCCGGCCGGCGGTCACCAGGGCGGCTTGTAGCCCGTCGCGAGCTTGCGGCCGGTGTGCCGCCACTTGGGTTCCCGGTCCACGGAGTGTGCGGTGATCGAGCGCAGCCGGCGGATCACCGAGCCGTACGCGGCGCTCGCGGAGCTGGACACCTTGGCGCCCGGCGGCTCGTCCATGAACGGCATGAACTTGTCCGGGAAGCCGGGCATGGTGCAGGCGATGCAGATGCCGCCCACGTTCGGACAGCCGCCCACACCGTTGATCCAGCCGCGCTTGGGGACGTTGCACTTCACCACCGGGCCCCAGCAGCCGATCCGCACCAGGCACTCCGGCGTGCCGTACTCCGAGGCGAACTGCCCCTGCTCGTAGTAGCCGGCCCGGTCGCAGCCCTCGTGCACGGTCGCGCCGAACAGCCAGGTCGGGCGGAGCTTGTCGTCCAGCGGGATCATCGGCGCGGCGCCGGCCAGCTGGTGGAGCAGGTAGACCAGCGTCTCGGAGAAGTTGTCCGGCTGGATCGGGCAGCCCGGCACGCAGACGATCGGCAGCCCGGCCTTGGACTTCCAGTCCCAGCCCAGGTAGTCGGGCAGGCCCATCGCGCCGGTCGGGTTGCCCGCCATCGCGTGGATGCCGCCGTACGTCGCGCAGGTGCCGATCGCGATCACCCCGGTGGCCTTGGGGGCGAGCCGGTCCACCCACTCGCTGGTGGTGATCGGCTGGCCGGTCTCCGGGTCGTCGCCGAAACCGCACCAGTAGCCCTCGGCCTTGATGGACTCGTTCGGGATGGACCCCTCGACCACCAGGACGAAGGGCTCCAGCTCGCCGCGGTCGGCCTTGAAGAACCACTCCACGAAGTTGTCCGCGCCCTGCACCGGACCGCACTCGAAGTCGATCAGCGGCCAGTGGACGGCGATCTTCGGCAGGCCGGGCAGCACGCCGAGGACGATCTCCTCGATGGAGGGCTGGGTCGCCGCGGTGAGCGAGACGGAGTCACCGTCACAGCTCAGGCCCGCGTTGATCCAGAGGATGTGGACCACCGGCTCCTCGTCCCCGGCGGGCGGGCCGGTGGATCGGGATGTCGCCTCGGTGGTCGTCGGTGTCGAAGCCATGGGACGCCTCCTCCTCGCGAAGGCACGACAAGACCGACAAATCGGTCTCTTGGCATCTTCCTACCAACGCCCTCCCCGGACCGGGAGGTCGATACGGCCGAACCGGTGGACCTCGGGCCGCGGCTGCGCCGACCGGGTGAGCACCGCTCGCGGCGCGCCCGGGACGCCCCCCGCGGTTCCCTTCGCCAGCGCCTCCCCAGGGCGGGGTGTATCCAGGAGACATGGACATCCGGGCACGCGCCGAGGCGATCCGCAGGCCCGGCCGGGCCTCGCGGGCCCTGGTCGTCATCCCGCTGCTCCTGATCGTGCTGGTCTGCATCGGCGACGTCCTCGCCCCGCCGGAGGTCCACCTCGGGCCGTTCCTGGTCGCCGCGCCCGCGATCACGGCCTCCTTCGCCGGTCCCAGGACCACCGGCTTCATCGGCGCGCTCGCCGTCCTCGCCCAGGCCACGGTCGCCGCCGCCCGGACCACCCTGCTCGACCTGAACCACACCGTCCAGATCACCGCGCTGGCCGTGATCTCCGCGCTGGTGACGCTCTTCGCCTACCTGCGCGAGCAGCACGAGAAGGAGATGACCCAGCTGCGCTCGGTCGCCGAGGCCGCGCAGCAGGTGGTGCTGCGCCCGATCCCGCCCCGGATGGGGCCGCTGCGGATCGCCTCGGTCTACGTGGCCGCCGAGGCCGAGGCGCAGATCGGCGGCGACCTGTACGCGGCGGTGCGCTCCGGCCGGGCGACCCGGTTCATCGTGGGCGACGTCCGGGGCAAGGGGCTGGGGGCGATCGGGGACGCCGCGCTGGTGCTCGGCGCGTTCCGGGCCGCCGCCCACCGCCGGGTCGAACTGACCCGGCTGGTCGACTTCCTGGACAGCACCGTCTCCGGCGACCTGGAGGAGGCCGGGGACGACCCGGAGCGGCAGGAGTCCTTCACCACCGCGGTGCTGATCGACATCCCTGACGGCAGGCCCGTACTGAGCCTGGTCGACTGCGGCCACCCGCCGCCGCTGCTGCTGCGCGGCGGCCGGGTGGTCGCGCTCGAGGCCCGGCAGCCGGCCCCGCCGCTGGGCCTGGCGGCGATGGCCGAGCGGGGGCTGGGCCTGGAGTCCTTCCCGTTCGAGCCCGGTGACACCGTGCTGCTGTACACCGACGGCGTGGTGGAGGCCCGGGACACGGCCGGACGCTTCTACCCGCTCGCCGAACGGCTGGCCGCCTGGCCGGCCGACGACCCCGGGCAGCTGCTGAAGCTGCTCTGCCAGGACCTGGCCGCGCACACCGGCGGCCGCCTCGGCGACGACGCCGCGATGGTGGCGATCGTCCGGCTGCCGTCACCCCCCGGGTGACCCCACGGCCCGCAGCGCCGGGCCGTCGAAGGCGCCCTCGGACGCGGTGACGGACAGCACGGCGACGCGCCCGGTGGACCGGACCGGCCCGGCGACAACTGTGCGGGCGGCCTTCGCCACTCTCGCGGCCCGCTGACTCCCGAAGGGGCGCAGGGCAGGGCCACGGCGGACGCGCCCGGGGGGCGGACGGCTGATCAGAACCCGAACGGCGGCGCGGGGGAGATCTTCCCGGGCTCGATCGGGCCGCTCGTGCCTACGGTGGGTCAGAACGCTGTCGTCCCGGTGGCACGGAGGTCCGCATGTCGTTGGCTCGTCGGGTGGTACTGGCCGCGCTGGCCGGCAGCGCGGTCTCCGGCTGCGGGATCTCCCGCCGCTCCGCGGCCCCGCGGCCGCAGACGTCCGCGCCGCAGGCCCCGGCCCTCGCGGCGCCGGTGACCCCGGAGCCGTCGACGGGACCGTCCGCCGGGCCCTCCGCCGCACCGGCCGCGGAGCAGG
>NZ_JAIZ01000182.1:0-3674 GCF_000710465.2 Kitasatospora sp. MBT63
TGCTGGGTGACGCCGTCGCCAAGGCCGCCGGGGTGCCCGCGGCGGCGGTCCGCCGGGCGCTGATGCTGCGCGGCTCGGCCAGGGCGGTCGCCGAGGCGGCGCTCGGCGGCGGCACCCCGGCGCTGCGCGCCTTCACCCTGGAGGTGGGCCGGGCGGTGCGGCCGATGCTGGCGGCGGCCGCACCGGACACCGCGGCCGCCCTCGCGCGGATCGAGGGTCCGGCCGCCCTGGAGTGGAAGCTGGACGGTGTCCGGGTCCAGGTCCACCGGGACGGGCCCGAGGTGGCGGTCTTCACCCGCGGCCTGGACGACATCACCGCCCGGGTTCCCGAACTGGTCGAGGCGGCGCTGGCGCTGCCGGTCCGCGCGGCCGTCCTGGACGGCGAGGCCATCGCGCTCGGCCCGGACGGACGGCCGCGGCCGTTCCAGGTCACCGGCGCCCGCACGGCCTCCCGGCAGGACCCGGCCCGGCTGCGCGCCGAGACACCGCTGACGCCGTACTTCTTCGACCTGCTGCACCTGGACGGCACCGATCTGCTGGACCTGCCCGCCGAGCGCCGCTGGGCCGAACTGGCCCGGGTCGTCCCGGCGGAGCTGCGGGTGCCCGCGGTGCGGACCGCGGACCCGGCGCGGGCCGAGGCCTTCCTGCGCGAGACGCTGGGCCGCGGCCACGAAGGGGTGCTGGTCAAGGACGCGCAGGCGCCGTACGCGGCGGGGCGGCGCGGCGCCGGCTGGATCAAGGTGAAACCGCACCACACGCTGGACCTGGTGGTGCTGGCCGCGGAGTGGGGGTCGGGCCGGCGCCGCGGCTTCCTGAGCAACCTGCACCTGGGTGCCCGGGCGGCCGGTGAGCCGGGGCTGCCGCCGTGGGTGATGCTCGGCAAGACCTTCAAGGGGCTGACGGACGAGCTGCTGGTCTGGCAGACCCGCGAGCTGCTGGCCCGCGAGAGCGGCCGGGACGGGCACGCCGTGCTGGTGCGCCCGGAGCTGGTGGTGGAGATCGCCTTCGACGGGATCCAGCGCAGCCCGCGCTACCCGGCGGGCCTGGCGCTGCGCTTCGCCCGGGTGGTCCGCTACCGGGACGACAAGCTGGCCGAGGAGGCGGACACGGTGGCCGCGGTCCGCGCGCTGGCGACCGGGCTGCCGGCCTGAGGGCCCGGTCGGTCCATCAGTCGATCCAGACCAGGAGACCGTGCCGGCGAGCCGCCACCGCCCTGAGGAAGTCGGCCAGTGCGCGGTACTCGGCGCTCAGCAGGTACAGGCAGTCCTCGGAGGTCCACAGGCTCGGCGGGTAGAGCCCGGCCGCGGCGAGGTCGGCGGCCCGTACCCCGTCGGTCAGCTGTCCGGGGGAGATCGCCGCGGCGGCGTCGGCGGCCGTCCGGACCCGGTCCGGGGCGAGCCGGCGCGGCGGCCCGTACCCCCAGTCCCCCGCGCCGGGGAGCTCCTCCTCGCCGTGCACGAGGTCGACCGGGAACCCGTGGCGGCGCAGCAGGAAGTCGAGCGCCTGCCAGGCCTTCCCGGTGTCGTGCAGACGTGCCCAGCCGCCGGCCCGGGCGCCGTCCGCACCGCCGTCCAGCTCGGCCACGAACGCCCGGGCCCAGCCCGGCTCGTCCGCGGCGCGTTCCAACTCCGCTGCGCCGAGCCGGAGATACCTGCCGATCATGCCCATGGGCGGAGCCTAGGGGCGGTATCCGACAGTTCGCGTCGGATCGGCGCGCGGCGGTGGGCGCCCGGCGGGGTGTGCCGGGCGAAGCGCCCTCGTACCGGGCCGCACTCGGGCGATTCGCCGGTGCGTCCGGGTGGGGGCGCCTCGCGGCCGGAGGCCGGGTAAGGGCACGTGGGGGGCGGCCCCGGCCGTCAGACGCCGGCCGTCCAGGCCTGCGGGTCGGTCCAGGCCGCCAGTTGGCGGCGGCTCTCGAAGCGCCGTGCCTCGCCGGTCACCGGGTCGGTGAACTCCAGCCGCCTGGCGAGCAGCTGGAGCGGGCGGCGGAAGTCGTCCGGGGCGGGTTCGGCGAGCACCTCGGGGTAGAGCGGGTCTCCGAGGATGGGCAGCCCGGCGGCGGACATGTGCAGGCGCAGCTGGTGGGTGCGGCCGGTGTGCGGCAGCAGCCGGTAGCGGGCCAGGCCGGCCCGGTGGTCGATCAGCTCGATCCGGCTCTCGGCGTTGGCCTCGCCGGGGACCTCGCGGGAGGCGAGTTCGCCGCGTTCCTTGACGATCCGGCTGCGGGCGGTGTGCGGCAGCGGGAGGGCGGGGTCGAAGCGGGCCACCGCCTCGTACTCCTTGCGGACCAGCCGGTGTTCGAACAGTCCCTGGTAGGCGCCGCGGTGCCGGGGGTCGGCGACGAACATCACCAGGCCGGCGGTGAGCCGGTCGAGCCGGTGCGCCGGGCTGAGCCGGGGCAGGCCGAGGTCGCGGCGCAGCCGGGCGAGGGCGGTCTCGGTGACGTGCCGCCCGCGCGGGGTGGTGGCCAGGAAGTGCGGCTTGTCGGCGACCACCAGCCGCTCGTCCCGGTGGAGCACCTCGACGGCGAACGGGACGGGGGTCTCGGCGGGCAGCTCGCGGTGGAACCACAGGTACTCGCCGGGCCGGTACGGGCGGTGCACGGTGACCGGGCCGTCGAGCGCGACGAACTCGCCGCCGTCCATCATCGCCGCCAGCCGTTCGGCGCCGACGGCGGCGCCGTAGCGCTCCAGCAGGTACGCGAGGGCGGTCGGCCAGGTGCCGTCGGCGGGCAGCCGCAGCCGGACCGGGTCGACTCCCCGGCGTTGCGGGAGGGGGCTCGCGGGTACCCCGGACTTGCGCCTCATCGGCCGGACGACCTCCGTCTGCTTCGTTGCACCGGCCCCCAGCCAACCATCCCGGCGGACCGGGACCCAATCCGTGCGGGCCGCCGGCCGGCGGCCCGGGCCCGGCGGGGAATGCGCCGGGCCCGGGCTGGGCCGGGCCGCGGCGGCCGTGCGACGATGGCAGGGCGGAACGCCGACTTCCGGACGGGTGCCTCGATGGACACCAATGAGCAGCAGCACAGGATCGTCCCCCCGACCCGCCGCTCCCTCGTCCCGCCCGAGCCGGGCGGGCCCGGGCGCGGCGGGCAGGCTGCCGACAGCCTGCTGGCGGTCCCGATCGCCACGGCGCTGATCGCGCAGAACGGCCGGATCCTGCACTGGAGCCCGGACGCGGAGGCGCTGCTCGGTTACAGCGCGGCGCAGGCGGTGGGGGCGCCCGCCGCGCAGCTGCTGGTGCCGGCCGAGCAGCGGCCGGAGGTGACGGCGCTGTTCGCGGACATCCTGGCGGGCCGGGCCTGGTCCGGGGTGTTCCCGGTGCGGCACCGGTCGGGCCATGACGTGATCCTGGAGTTCCGTACCCATCCGATCGCGGGTCCGGGCGGGCAGCCGCTGGTGCTGGCGGTGGCCTCGGACGTGACGGCGGTGCGGCGGCTGCAGTCCGACCTCGCGGTGCTGGACGGGTTCTTCACCCAGTCGCCGGTCGGGATGGCGGTGTACGACACCGACCTGCGGTTCGTCCGGCTCAACGACGCGCTGGCGCGGATCAACGGCCTGCCGGTGGAGCAGCACCTGGGCCGGACCGTCACCGAGGTGCTGCCGGGCCTCAACGGTGAGGAGATCGAGGCGGTGATGCGGGAGGTGCTGGCGGGCGGCGACGCGGTGGTGGAC
>NZ_JAIZ01000182.1:3787-17342 GCF_000710465.2 Kitasatospora sp. MBT63
CCACGCCTGGTCGGCCTCCTACTTCCGGCTGCAGCGGCCGGACGGACGGGTGTTGGGCGTCAGCTCCACCATCGTGGACGTCACCGAGCGGCACACCGCCGAGCTGGTGGCGGCCCGGGCGCAGGACCGGCTGGCGGTGCTGGCCGATGCCAGCGCGTCCATCGGCACCACCCTCGACCTGCGGCGCACCGCCCGGGAGCTGGCGGAGGCGCTGGTGCCGCGGCTGACCGACACGGTCGGGGTGTTCGCGCTGGAGCACCTGGTGACCGGCAACGATCTGCACCCCTCGGCGCCGGACGTGCTGCGGGTGCGGCGCCTGGCGGTGGCGACCGTCGACCCGGACCACCCGGTGCAGGACCTGCCGACCGAGTCGGTGCACCGGGTGCCGCCCGAGTCGGCGTACGCCGAGGCGCTGGCCACCGGCCGGACGGTGACCATGCCGACCTGGGACCTGCCGCTGCTGGCCGACCAGGTGCCGCCGGAGCGGTTGAAGGGGTACCTGGGTGACGTGCCGCGGCCGGTGGTGATCACGCCGCTGGTGGCGCGGGGCACGGTGCTGGGCATGGTGGTGTACTCGCGGCGGGCCGGGCGGGACCCGTTCGGGGAGTCGGATCTGACGCTCGGCGACGAGCTGGCGGCCCGGGCGGCGGTGGCGATCGACAACGCCAGGCTCTACCAGCGCCAGCAGCAGACCGCCGCGGCCCGGGAGCAGGCGCTGCGCGAGGCGAGGGCGGCGCAGGACCGGCTGGCGCTGGTGAACACGGCGACCGCCCGGATCGGCACCACCCTGGACCTCGGGCAGACCGCCCGGGAGCTGGCCGAGATGGCCACGCCCCGGCTGGCCGACACGGTGGTGGTGGAGGTGCTGGACGCGCTGGTGCGCGGGGCGACCGGGCCGGGGCCGGGCCGGGCGGACCGTTCGGCGGTGCTGCGCAGGCTGGCGTACCACACGGTGCAGGGCAGCGGGATGTCGCCGGTGACGCCGGTGGGCTCGGTGCACCGCTTCCACCCGTCCACGCCGAACGCCTGGGTGCTGGCGCACCGGCGGCCGGTGTTCCTGCCGAAGATGGACGACCGGGCGCTGAACTGGTTCAACGACGACC
The DNA here is from genome assembly GCF_000710465.2 of Kitasatospora sp. MBT63. GTDB lineage: Bacteria > Actinomycetota > Actinomycetes > Streptomycetales > Streptomycetaceae > Kitasatospora. The sequence continues at coordinate 4,891 of NZ_JAIZ01000182.1, forward strand.
GGGAGCGGGCCGTCGCGGTCCGCGAGCAGGGTGTGCGCTCGCTGATGGTGGTGCCGCTGATCGCCCGCGGCGCGGCGGTCGGGGTGGCGACCTTCTACCGCAGCGTCACCGACCGGGCGTACGACGAGGAGGACCTGACGCTGGCGGCGGAGCTGGCCGCCCGGGCGGCGGTGTCGATCGACAACGCGCTGCTGTACACCCGGGAGCGGGACGCGGCCCAGCAGCGCCAGCGGGCGCTGGAGGCGGCGGGCGCGGCGCAGCAGCGCCTGGCGCTGCTGAACGAGGCGAGCACCCGGATCGGCACCACTCTCGACCTGCACCGCACCGCGCAGGAGCTGGTGGAGGTGGTGGTGCCGCGGTTCGCCGACTTCACCACGGTGGACGTGCTGGAGTCGGTGCTGCAGGGCGACGAGGCGGATCCGGTGCCCCGGGACGGTTCGGTGCTGATGCGGGCCATCGCGGTCGGCGAGGTGGACGAGGACGGGCGGATGGCGAAGGCCGCCGACGCGGTCGGCGAGGCGTCCCGCTCGGCGATGCTGTACGCGCAGAGCCTGCGCAGCGGCCGGTCGATCCTGGTGCCGCACGTGGACGAGGCGGCGCTGCGGCGGATCGTGGCGCACCCGGACCGGGTGGAGCCGAGCCTCCAGGCGGGTGTGCACTCGTACCTGATGGTGCCGTTGCTGGCGCGCGGGACGGTGCTGGGCGGGGCGGAGTTCATCCGGACCCGCAATCCTGAGCCGTTCACGGCGGCGGACGTGGCGCTGGCGGAGGAGCTGGCGGCCCGGGCCGCGGTGTGCATCGACAACGCCCGGCTGTACCGGCGGGAGCGGGACACCGCGCTGACCCTGCAGCGCAACCTGCTGCCGCAGGACGTGCACCACACGCCGGGGCTGGAGATCGCCTACCGGTACCTGCCGAGCAGTGTGATCAGCGAGGTGGGCGGCGACTGGTTCGACGTGGTGCCGCTGTCGGGCGGCCGGGTGGCGCTGATCGTCGGGGACGTGATGGGGCACGGCATCCGGGCCGCGGCCACCATGGGCCAGCTGCGGACCGTCGCCCGGACGCTGATCACCCTGGACATCGACCCGGCCCGGGTGCTGCGCCGGCTGGACGACGCGACCGCGGCGATCGGCGAGGGCCAGTTCGCGACCTGCGTGTGCGTGGTCTTCGACCCGGTGGACCGGGTGTGCACGGCCGCCAGCGCCGGGCACCTGCCGCCGGTGCTCTCCTCCCCCGACGGGACCACCCGGCTGCTGGACCCGCCGCCGGGGGCGCCGCTCGGGGTGGGCGGGGTGCCGTTCGAGAACATGGCGTTCACGCTGCCCGAGGACGGGCTGCTGGTGCTGTACACCGACGGGCTGGTGGAGCGGCGCGGGCAGGACCTGGACGAGGGCATGGACCTGCTGTGCCGGACCGTCGCGGCGCGCCGCGGCACCCTGGAGGAGGCCTGCGACCAGGTGATCGACCGGCTGGGCGCGCACAACGGGCAGGACGACGTCGCGGTGATCATGGCGCACGCCCGGCCGATCGGCGGCGACCGGCTGGCGATGCTGTCGCTGGCGGGCGACCACTCGATGGTCCGGCACGCCCGCCGCTTCACCCGGCGGACCCTGGAGCACTGGGGGCTCGGCGCGCTCAGCGACCACGCCGAGCTGCTGACCAGCGAGCTGATCACCAACGCGCTGGTGCACGCGGGGGCGCCGGTGCAGCTGCGACTGTTCCGCAACCAGCTGCTCACCGTCGAGGTGTCCGACGTCGACAGCCACGAGCCGAGGCTGCGCCGGGCCCGCGAGCAGGACGAGGGCGGCCGGGGCATGCACCTGGTGAACGACCTGGCGCACCGCTGGGGCAGCCGGGCCACCCACGAGGGCAAGGTGGTCTGGTTCGAGCTGGAGATCCCCTCGGCCGCCCGGCGCTGATCCTCCGCCACCGGGCGGGTTCGCGCGGCGCGTTGAACCCGGTGCGCGCGGCGCGTTGGGCCGGTACAGCGGCGGCGCTACGCCGGACGGGTGAGGTGGCGGGGTGGTTCGCACGCCATCGGCCCCGGCTGCCGGATCATCGGTCCCGTCCCTTTCCCAACCAGGAGGACTCGATGCGTTCCAGCATTGCCAAGGTCACCACCGCCGCCTTCCTCGCCGGGCTCGCGCTGATCGGCGGGGCCGGCACGGCCGCCGCACACATGGACGCCGACGCCGACCATCCGCACGGCGCGTTCGCGGTCGGTGGCGACGCCGCCGCCGTGGGCGGCAGCGCTGGGGCGGTGGGCGGTGACGCCGCCGCGGTCGGCGGCAACGCCGGCGCTGTGGGCGGCGACGCGGCCGCCGTCGGCGGCTGGGCCGCCGCGGTGGGTGGCGACGCCGCCGCGGTCGGCGGCAACGCCCTGGCTGTGGGCGGTGACGCCGGCTCGGTCGGCGGCAGTGCCCTCGCGGTCGGCGGTGACGCGGGTTCGGCGGCCTGAGTCACCGACCGTACGGCTGCGGCCGGGCTCCCCTCGCGGGGGCCCGGCCGCGGTCGTGTCCGGCCGGTCCGGCCGGTCCGCTCGGGCGGGTCTACTCGGGGGTGACGTACGCCCCGGAGATGCCGCCGTCCACCAGGAAGGTGTTGGCGGTCATGAACGAGGAGTCGTCGCTGGCCAGGAAGGCGACGGCGGCGGCGATCTCCTCCGGCTCGGCGAACCGGCCGAGCGGGATGTGCACCAGGCGGCGGGCGGCGCGCTCCGGGTCCTTGGCGAACAGCTCCTGCAGCAGCGGGGTGTTGACCGGCCCGGGGCACAGCGCGTTGACCCGGATGCCCTCGCGGGCGAACTGCACGCCCAGCTCGCGGGACATCGCCAGCACGCCGCCCTTGGAGGCGCTGTAGGAGATCTGCGAGGTGGCCGCGCCCATCACCGCGACGAACGAGGCGGTGTTGATGATCGAGCCCTTGCCCTGGCGCTGCATGTGCCCGATGGCGTACTTGCAGCACAGGTAGACGCTGGTCAGGTTGACCTCCTGGACCCGCTTCCAGGCCTCCAGGCCGGTGGTCAGGATGGAGTCGTCGTCGGGCGGGGAGATGCCGGCGTTGTTGAACGCGATGTCCAGACTGCCGTAGTGGTCGACGGCCTGCTGGTACATCGCCTCGACCGCCGCCTCGTCGGTGACGTCGGCCTGGATGAACAGGCCGCCGACCTCGTTGGCGGCCTTGGCGCCGCGCTCCTCGTCGAGGTCGACGCAGACCACCTTGGCCCCCTCGGCGGCGAACCGCTTGGCGGTGGCCAGGCCGATGCCGCTGCCCGCGCCGGTGATGACCGCCACCCGGCCGTCGAGTCGCTTCGTCATGGTGATCATTCCTCCGTGGAGATGAAGACGTTCTTGGTTTCGGTGAAGGCGTTGAGGGCGTCCGGGCCGAGCTCCCGGCCGAGGCCCGACTGCTTGAAGCCGCCGAACGGCGTCGAGTAGCGCACCGAGGAGTGCGAGTTGACGGACAGGTTGCCCGCCTCCACCCCGCGGGCCACCCGCAGCGCCCGGCCGACGTCACTGGTCCAGATCGAGCCGGACAGGCCGTACTCGGTGGAGTTGGCGATCCGCAGCGCGTCGTCCTCGCCGCGGAACGGCACCACGGTGACCACCGGGCCGAAGATCTCCTCGGTGAACGCCCGGTCGTCGTGGCCCACCGGCGCCAGCACGGTCGGCGGGAACCAGAAGCCGGGGCCCTCGGGTGCGCTGCCGCGGAACGCGACCGGGGCGCCGTCGGGGACGTAGCCGGCCACCCTGGCCCGGTGCGCGGCCGAGATCAGCGGACCCATCTCGGTCTTCTCGTCGGCCGGGTCGCCCACCCGCACGCCGTGCACGGCCGGCTCCAGCAGTGCCATGAAGTCGTCGTAGACGGACTCCTCGACCAGGATCCGCGAGCGGGCGCAGCAGTCCTGCCCGGCGTTGTCGAAGACCGCGTAGGGCGCGGTGGCGGCGGCCTTGGCGAGGTCGGCGTCGGCGAAGACGATGTTGGCGCTCTTGCCGCCGAGTTCCAGGGTGACCGGCTTCACCTGCTCCGCGCAGCCCGCCATGATGGACTTGCCGACGGCGGTGGAGCCGGTGAACACCACCTTGCGGACGTCCGGGTGGGTGACGAAGCGCTGTCCGACCACCGGCCCGCGGCCGGGCAGGATCTGCAGCACGCCCTCGGGGATGCCGGCCTGCAGGGCGAGTTCGCCCAGGCGCAGCGCGGTGAGCGGGGTGAGCTCGGCGGGCTTGACGATGACGGTGTTGCCGGCGGCGAGGGCCGGGGCCAGGCCCCACGCGGCGATCGGCATCGGGAAGTTCCACGGCACGATGACGCCGACCACGCCGAGCGGCTCCTGGAAGGTGACGTCCAGGCCGCCGGCGACCGGGATCTGCCGGCCGAACAGCCGCTCGGGGGCGGCCGCGTAGTACTCGATCACGTCGCGGGCGTTGCCGGCCTCCCAGCGGGCGTTGCCGATGGTGTGCCCGGCGTTGGCGACCTCGGTGGCGGCGAGCCGCTCGCGGTCGGCGTCGACGGCGGCGGCGAAGGCGCGCAGCAGCCGGGCCCGGTCGGCGGGGGCGACCTTGCGCCAGCCGTCGAAGGCCGCCTTGGCCCGTGCGATCGCCGCGTCGGTCTCGGCGAGCCCGGCCAGTTCGAGGGTGGTGATCACCTCCTCGGTGGCCGGGTTGAGCACGTGGTAGCGGTCGGGTTCGGTCATCGGGCTGCCTCCTTGCAGCTGGCCGCGGTGAACGCGTCGAACAGTCGCGGGTCGTCCGGGTCGGTCTCGGGGTGCCACTGCACGGCCACCGCGAAGGCGCGGTCGGGCAGTTCGAGCGCCTCGACGCTCTCGTCGGCGCTCCAGGCGGTGGCCCGCAGTCCGGTGCCGAGGCGGCCGACGGCCTGGTGGTGGTAGCAGTTGACCTGGGCGGTGGGGCCGAGGATCTCGCCGAGCCGGCTCTCCGGGCGGACCAGGACGCCCTGGCGGACGAACTCGGCGGGCAGCCGCTGGTGGGTCTCGTCCGGCAGGTGCTGGACCAGGTCGCCGCCGAGCGCGACGTTCAGCAGTTGCAGGCCGCGGCAGATGCCGAGCACCGGCAGGTCGCGCTCGAGCGCGGCCGACAGTAGCTCCAACTCCCATTCGTCCCGGGCCCGGTGGGGCGGGCCGGTACGCGGGTGCGGCTCGGCGCCGTACCTGGCCGGGTCGACGTCGGAGCCGCCGGCCAGCAGCAGGCCGTCGAGTGCGCCGATCAGCCGCTCGACGCCGCCGCCCTGGGGCGGGAGCAGGACGGGGGTGCCCCCGGCCTGGGAGACGGCGTCCAGGTAGGTCTGCGGCAGGACCGCGGCGCGCTGGCGCCAGACGCTCCAGGCGGCCTCGTCGAGGTAGCTGGTGATGCCGATCAGGGGTCGCACGGTCACAGCCGCTCGAATCCGCGGCGCCGCTCCCAGTCGGTCACCGCCGCGTCGTAGGCGGCCAGTTCGGTGCGGCCGGCGTGGGTGTAGTGGCCGACGACGTCCTTGCCGAAGGCCTCGGCGGCGGCCTCGCTGCGCTCGAAGGCGTCCACCGCGTCGCGCAGCGTGGACGGTACCCGGGGGGCGTCGGAGGCGTACGCGTTTCCGGTGAACTCCGGTTCCAGCGGCAGCTGGTGCTCGATGCCGTACAGGCCGGCGGCGATCAGCGCGGCGGTCGCCAGGTACGGGTTGACGTCGCCGCCGGGGACCCGGTTCTCGAAGCGCAGCGACGGGCCGTGGCCGACCACCCGCAGCGCGCAGGTCCGGTTGTCCCGGCCCCAGGCGACGGCGGTGGGGGCGAAGCTGCCTGGTACGTACCGCTTGTAGGAGTTGACGGTGGGGGCGAGCAGCAGGGAGAAGTCGGCGAGGCAGGCGAGCTGCCCGGCCAGGAAGTGCTCCATGGTGCGGGAGAAGCCGTTCGGGCCGTCACCGGCCATCACCGGTCGGCCCTGCTCGTCGCGCAGGCTGAGGTGGATGTGACAGGAGTTGCCCTCGCGCTCGTTGTACTTCGCCATGAAGGTGAGGCTGACGCCCTCCTGCGCGGCGATCTCCTTGGCGCCGGTCTTGTACACCGCGTGGTCGTCGCAGGTGGTGAGCGCGTCGGCGTACTTGAAGGCGATCTCGTGCTGGCCGAGGTTGCACTCGCCCTTGGCGGACTCCACGGTGAGCCCGGCGCCGGCCATGCTGTTGCGCAGCCGGCGCAGCAGCGGCTCGACCCGGGAGGTCCCGAGGATGGAGTAGTCGACGTTGTACTGGTTGACCGGGGTGAGGCCGTGGTACGCCTTGTCCCAGGCCTGCTCGTAGCTGTCCCGGAAGACGATGAACTCGAGCTCGGTGCCGACGTACGCGCTCCAGCCGTAGGCCGCGAGCCGCTCCAGCTGGCGGCGCAGGATCTGCCGCGGGGAGACGCTGACGGGCCGGCCGTCGTGGTGGTGGACGTCGCACTGGACCATGACGGTGGCGGGGTGCCAGGGCACCGGCCGCAGGGTGTCGAGGTCGGGGGTGAGGACGAGGTCGCCGTAGCCGCTGTCCCAGGAGGAGATCTGGTAGCCGTCGACGGTGTTCATGTCGATGTCGACGGCGAGCAGGTAGCCGCAGCCCTCGGCGGCGTTGGGGACCACGTCGCTGAGGAAGTACTCGGCGGCGACCCGCTTGCCCTGGAGGCGGCCCTGCATGTCGGTCATGGCGAGCACGACGGTGTCGATCTCGCCCTGCGCGACCATGGTCTGCAGGCGGTCGAGGGTGAGCCGGGCGGCGGTCATCGGGGGGTCTCCAATTCGTCGGCCGGGGCGCCGTGGTGGTCCGGGAGTTCCTGGCTGCCGGGGGCGGGGGCGTCCTGGATGCGGGGGCCGGTGAACCAGTGCCGGGCCGACACCAGCCACCACAGGCCGGCGAACCCGAGCACCACACCGACCGCGACGGGGGTGTAGTTGAAGCTGAGGGCGGTGACGGGGCTGACGGTGGGCAGCATGAACAGCACGGTGATCACGGCCGTCCAGCCGACCGCGACGCAGCCGATGATCCTGCTCCAGCGGCCCAGATGCCAGGGACCACGCGGGAAGGCGTCGCCCTGGCGCAGCCGCAGGTAGACCGGGATCACGTAGGAGATGTAGAGGCCGATCACCGAGATCGAGGTGACGGCGGCGTACGCGGTGGTGTTCCACAGCACCGGCAGGGCAAGGATCAGGGCGCCGCCGGTGGCCAGCCAGACCGCGCTGGTGGGCGTCTGGGTGCGGGGGTTGATCCGGTGCCAGAGCCGGGCGCCGGGCAGCGCGCCGTCCCGCGAGAAGGCGTAGATCATGCGGGAGTTGGCGGTGACCGAGGCCATGCCGCAGAAGAACTGGGCGCCGATCACGATCAGCAGCAGCAGCTTGGCGCCGGTGGTGCCGATCGCGTCGATGAAGATCTGGGCGGGCGGGACACCGGTGGAGCTGGCGATCTCGCCGTCGTAGTCCTGGATGGCGAAGGTGATGCCGAGCAGCAGGATCCAGCCGGCCACCAGGGAGACCACGATGGCGTTGACGATGCCGCGGGGTCCGGAGCGGGCCGCGTCGTGGGTCTCCTCGGTCATGTGGGCCGAGGCGTCGTAGCCGGTGAGGGTGTACTGGGCCAGCAGCAGGCCGAGCATGCCGACGTAGAAGCCGTTGGAGAAGCCGGTCTTGTTCACGAACTCGGTGAACACGAAGGAGGCGGAGGCGTGGTGGCTGGGCAGCAGGGCGAGCGCGCCGACGATGACGGCGACGCCGACCAGGTGCCACCAGACGCTGACGCTGTTGAGCAGGGCCACCAGTTTGACGCCGCGGGTGTTCAGCAGGCCGTGCAGCAGCAGGATCACCACGAAGATCTCGACGGTGTGGCCGGTGCTGGCGGCGAAGCCGAACTGCAGGTCGAGGAAGGCGTTGGTGAAGAAGGCCGCGCCGTAGTCGACGCCGGCGGTGACAGCCACCTGGCCCATGAAGTTGAACCAGCCGGTGAACCAGGAGGCCGCGGGGCCCTTGGTCCTGGCCAGCTTGGCGGCCCAGTAGTAGAGCCCGCCGGCGGTCGGGTACGCGGAGCAGATCTCCGCCATGGCGAGGCCGACGCAGAGCGTCATCAGGCCGACCAGCGGCCAGCCCCAGGTGATCATGGCGGGTCCGCCGGTGTTCATGCCCATCCCGTACAGGGTGAGGCAGCCGGAGAGGATGGAGACGATCGAGAAGGAGACGGCGAAGTTGGAGAAGCCCGACATCGAGCGGGCGAGCTCCTGGGTGTAGCCGAGTTCGCGCAGCCGGCGTTCGTCCTCGGACAGCTCGGCGGGGTCGGACACAGTGGTGGTACCGGCCGGAAACACCGGTCTGGCAGTCTGCTCGGCCGAGTGGGGACCGGCCTGGTGTTCGGAAGTCATGCGCACCCCTGGGGATTGAGGCGGGACCGACACGCGCGCCCACGTCTTCGTGGTGCGCCCTCCTTGCGCTCAATGGCCTGGAAGCAGACCATTGGGCTGTGCGGAGCATCGTTCACCCCCGGCAACCTCGGCGTCAAGGGGGATCCCCCCTTGGATCCGGCCCGCGGCTGAGTACGATTCCCGCGTGGAGGAGGCAGTGTTGGACCCCCAGCTAGGCACCGTCTTCCGGCCGGTGCGCACCGGCAACGCCTTCGAGGAGACGGTCGAACGGATCCTCCAGGCGATCAAGCTCGGCGTGATCGGCCACGGCGACCGGCTGCCCGCCGAGCGCGACCTCGCGACCCGCCTCGGCGTCAGCCGCGAGACCCTGCGCGACGCCCTGCGCTCGCTCCAGCAGGCCGGGTACGTCGAGTCCCGCCGCGGCCGCTACGGCGGCACCTTCGTCACCTACCGGCTGCCCGCCCCCGACGTCGGCGAACTGCGCCGCGCCGCCGAGGACCTGGGCGCCGAACTCGAGGACGCGCTGACCTTCCGCCTGGTCCTGGAGACCGGCGCCGCCGAGCAGGCCGCCCGGCGCGACCTCGGCGAGGAGCAGCGCCGCTACCTGCTCCAGCGCCTCGCCGACGCGGACGGGGCCAGCCCCGAGGAGTACCGGCAGTGCGACTCGCGCTTCCACCTCGCCATCGGGGAACTCACCGGCTCCCCCTCGCTGGCCGCCAGCATCACCGAGGCCCGGATCCGCCTCAACGACCTGCTCAACGCCATCCCGATGCTCGGCCGCAACATCGACCACGCCTCCGAGCAGCACGGCGCGATGGCCCGCGCCATCCTGGCCGGGGACCCGGCCGCCGCCCGCCGGGCCACCGAGGAGCACCTGGAGGCCACCGCCGCGCTGCTGCGCGCCTTCCTCGGCTGAGCCCGCCGGGGCTCACCGGCGGGTGGCGCTCAGACCCCGCCGACCGGCAGCAGGACCAGCCGCTCAGGATCGAACGGTATCCACCGCGGGGCCGTGCGGGCCCGCAGAATCCGTACCCGGCACCAGGCCGGCCCGTCCTGCGGCCGCCACCAGGCGTTGATCCGCCCGAGCGCCCAGGTGCCGTCCTCGGCCAGCACCTCGACGGGCTGGTACACCGCTGTGACCTCGGCCTCCGGCGGCCGCCAGCCGGCCTCGGCGGCCGCCGGGGCCGTCCGGCCGGCCGGTCGCTGACGGTCTGCCATCGCTCTCCCCCAGGGCCGGGTGATCGTTACCCGACTGTTGATCGAGGGGCCTTTGTGCTGCCCCGCCAGCTGACTCTACAGTGATGTAGAGGTCAGCGTGATCCCTTCCCGCGGTGTTCCACCCGCCGGGACGGGCCGCTGTGCCGGGAGGGCACCGGGCAGCCGCCCGAACGGCCGCGCAGGACGAGACGACCTCTGTGGGGGGACGCCATGACCGAGATCTACTTCAGCCACAACTACCGCGACCTCAGCGAGCAGCACGGCACCGGCGCCGGCTTCCAGTTCGAGTTCTCCTGCCAGCGGTGCCACGACACCTGGCGCTCGCCGTTCGAGGCGTTCACCTCAGGACAGGTGGCGGGCTGGCTGAACAAGGGCGTCGGCGCCGCCTGGAACCTGATCGGCGGCAGCGCGACCAACGGGATCACCGGCGCCGCCGACGGCCTGGCCGGGGCGAACTGGGGCAGCTCCCGGGACTCCGCCTTCCAGCGCGCCATCGCCAACGCCCAGCACCACTTCAACCGCTGCGGCCGCTGCACCGACTACGTCTGCGGCCGCTGCTGGAACACCGCCCAGGGCCTGTGCCTGCGCTGCTCCCCCGACACCGCCGCCGAGGCGGTCGCGGCCCAGCAGCGCGGGCTCAACGACATGGTCTCGCAGCAGGCCTACGCGTACGGCCAGCAGACCGGCCAGGCCTACGACGTCACCGCGCCAAGGCAGTTGGTCTGCCCGCACTGCCGCGCCGAGACCCACGGCACACCGTTCTGCCCGGGCTGCGGCAACCGGCTGGCACAGACCGCACAGTGCACCGGCTGCCACGCCCAGCTGCCGGACGGCGCCGCCTTCTGCCCCGCCTGCGGCACCAGGCGCTGAGCCGGCGGCCCGGCGCTCCGGCACCCCAAGCGTCGGCGGCCCGTCAGGACAGGTCGGGCGGGCGCAGCGTGAAACGCGCCTCGACCGTCGCCCGGACGGTCTGCCGGGCCGGCTGGAGGTCCAGTTCGGGGCTCTCCTGGGCGTAGCCGTACACGACCGCGCCGCGGGTCTGCGCGCCCCCGGGCGCCGGGTACGGGTCCGCCCCGCCCAGCCCCTGGTCGGCCAGCGACAGCAGGCCGGTGAGCCCGGAGCCGAGCGCGGCGGCGTACTGGCGGGCCCGCTCGACCGCGGCCTCGACCGCCTCGGTACGGGCCTGCCGGTACGCCGGGTTGTCCCGGCGTAGCTCCCACCGCGGGCCCGCGACGGTGGCCTGCTCCAGCCCGGCCAGTGCGCCCACCAGCTCGCCCAGCACCTCGAAGTCGACCACGGTGACGTGCAGTTGCGCACTGCCACGGTAGCTGGTGACCTTCTCCACGGCCCGCTTGGAACCGGGCCGTTCGGGGTTGACCCAGACCGCGCCGCTCTCGGTGCGTTCCACCGCGTCGCCGTATCCGGCCAGCAGCGCGCGGGCGGCGTCCAGCCGCTGCGCCAGCAGCCGCACGGTGCGCCCGCGGTCCTTGTCCTGCGCCTGGACCGTCAGGTGGACGACGGCCAGGTCCGGTTCGACGTCGAGCTCGGCCTCGCCGCGTACGGCGACGGTCGGCTGCTGTGGGGAGTCCATGGCCGCAGTCTTCCATCCGGCGGGCGGACGCGGGCCCCAAGGCGGTCCCGGAGCGGTCCCGCGCCGGTCAGCGGCCTTCCAGGGCCGCCCGGGTGTTCGGGCCGTACACACCTGACGGGTCACCGGTGATACCGCGGTCGCTCTGCAACTGGGCCGTACCGCGCCGGGTGGCCTCGTCGAAGCGGCCGGTACGGGTCACATAGGTGAAACCCTGCCCGAAGAGCAGGTCCTGGAGGGCCGTCACGTCCGGGCCGGTGTCGCCGACGGTGAGGACGCGCGGGCCGGACGGCGCGGCGGCGCCGGTGGTCCGGGGACCGGAGGCGGCCGCGGACGGGGTGGCCGCGGGCGAGGGCGGCGCCTGGCTGGCCGACGGTACCGGCTCCGGGACCGGTGCGGTGGTGGCCGCTGCGGTGGTGGCCGGTGCGGCGGTGGCCGGAGCGGAACCGGGCGCGGTACCGGAGGCGGCACCGGGCAGGACGGCCGGCGGGGTCGGTGCGGTGACCGGGTGCGCGGGTGGCGGGGCAGACCGGGTGACGAAGTACACCGCGCCACCGAGCAGCAGGCAGACGGCGGCGGCAAGGCTCAGGGTGGCCCGCGACACCGCCCCTCCCCCGCGCCCGGCGGGCTCCTGCCGATGCGCCGGGCGGGCCTCGGGCGGCGCCGACGGAAGCGGCGGCGGCACGTGGACCGGGACGGGCCGCTCGACCGGGCCGGGCGGCTCGACCGGGGCGGGCGGCTCGGGCAGGTCGAGGACGGGCGGCATGTACGGCCGGACCAGGCTGTCGCCGGCCACGGGTCCCGGCCGGGCGGTGGTGGGGTGCTCTGTCACTGGTCCTCGTCGAGGGTGGGTACGGCGGGCCGCCGGAGCGGTGGAACCCCGTCGGCGGTGCGCGAAATCGAGGCCGAGGGTATCCGCTCCCGGGCGACCGGCTCCAGCCCGGCCGCAGCACCGGGGCACTCCGGCCGTTCCGCCGAAGGCGGGCGTGGCGCCCCCTTGCTGACGGCCGCGAACCGCTCCCACCTCGCTCGACGCCACGCGTCCGCCCGGCGGTGCGGGCGCCGGGGATCGGAGTGCCTCCCCTGCACCGGGCGCCGGAACGGGCGCCTCGGCGCCTTCCCTCTCGACCGGCGATGTCCGCAAAAGCCCCCGGGCCCGACGGATCGGTTGCGGTGCGTGCCCGGTTCCGACCGTGGGCCGCCGCCGGAACGCGCCCGGCCTCAGCGGACCCGGCCCACGCCGAGGCCGGCCCGCACCATCGCCCCCGCCCCGCC
>NZ_JAIZ01000183.1 GCF_000710465.2 Kitasatospora sp. MBT63
GGCTGGCGTACGTGGCGAACACCGTCACCCGCCCCGGCCCAGCCGTCCAGCGGATCAGCTCCACCGGATCAGTGGTGCACCGCACCCCCGGCTGCTCACTGCCCTTGAGCGAGCAGAGCCCCACCATCCGCCCGCCGTGACCCTCCCGCTTCCAGACCTCCACCGTCTGCTCCAGCAGCGGCAGCGAGGGCACCAGCACCAG
>NZ_JAIZ01000184.1 GCF_000710465.2 Kitasatospora sp. MBT63
CCGCTCGGCCGCCTCGCTCGGCGACCGGGACTCGCAGTGGCCGGCCGGCCGCCAGGCGCCGGGAAGGTTGACCGGAGCGAGCGGGTGCTTGCGCCCCCCGCCCGAGCCGGACGGCGGCGGCCGGTCGGGGTCAGGATCGGGTCCGCGGTCGCGGTCGCGGTCGGGGTCCGGCCCGGTCGCGGGTCCAGGGACGGCGCCCGGGGCGGGAGTTGGGTCCGGTGCCGGCGCCGGGCGGAGGTCCGGCGCGGGCTGCACCGGCTCCGCCTCCGGCACTGACACCGGCACCGGCACCGGCTCCGGCTCCGGGACTGACACCGGCACCGGCACATCGTGGAAGTAGGTCCGGGTACGGATCCGGCCGCCGCCGACGCGTTCGACCCGCCGCTCCAGATAGCCGTCCGCCACAAGCTCGTTGAGAGCCCGGGCGAGCAGGATCTCGCCCTCGCTGAAGTGCGCGGCGAGCGCCTTGATCGAGACCGGTGCACCGTCCGGCAGCGAGAGGATGTAGGCGGCGACGCCCACCGTGACCGCACTGCCGCGCCGTTGGGCGAGGCAGTTCGCGAGGACGGTGAAATTCGCCGTCAGACGCGTGCGGACATGCACGACACCCGCCGCGGAAATGCCGTGGTGCGCGTTAGACTTTTCGTCAGCCATGGGGAAGGACTCGGTTCCTACGTGGTCAGGCCCTCGATCGGGAATGCCATCCCGGCCGAGGGCCGAATTGCGTTCCGGCCATGCATTCCGGGCGGTCGGCCAGAGCGTACCCGCACCGAACTCGCCCGCGCGCCCAACTCACCCGTTGGGGTGATCTGTTGAGATGATCTTCCGGGGTGGGGGGTGGGGTTGGGTGGGAGTTCTTACTTCCGGGTTCTTTGAACCAATGCGTCGTGCCGCACCGGGACGCGGCCGGCCACGCCCCGGCCGCTCCGGCGGCCGGGGCGCCGGGCTCAGGACAGCACCTTGGCCTTGGCTTGCTGATATTCCTGTTCCGTGATATCGCCGCGATTCTTGAGTTCGGCGAGTTTGGCCAACTCCTCGACATGGCCGCCCGTTCCGCCCGTTCCGCCCTCGGCGCCGGGCGTCGATCCGGCGGTTTCCCGGATGTAGCTGCGGAGTTGCTCCTCCTGCTTCTGGGCCTGCTTGAGGCTGCGCTCGCCCATGCCCTTTCCCCTGACGATGAGGTAGATGAAGATGCCCAGGAACGGCAGCAGGACGACCAGGATCGCCCAGGCGGCCTTGGCGCCACCGCTGAGCGAATCGTCGCGGAACACATCGTCGAGGACCCGGATCAGCAGGAAGATCCACAACACCCAGAGGAAGATCTCCGCGATGGTCCAGAACAGATTGAGCAGGGGATAGTCACCTGCCAGCGATGTTGCGATCATGGTGTGCCTCCCTCGGACGGCGGCGGTAACCCCACTGGCACTGCCGGACCGTGGCGATCCGGACGCGTATCCACCGCGGAGCTGCGCGGTGCCCGCCTCCAGGCCGCACGTCCGCCCGGGGCGGGCCCGGGACGGTCAGGATCCCGCGCGGTGCCTGGGCCGTGGCACCGCCGTCTCCCGGCGTCCACCTCCGGCTCCTGGTCTCAACTCTGCGCCGCCGCGGGCCGCACCGCACGGGAGAGCCGGAACGAAGGCGCCCGCACCCGCCCCGCGTACGGGCGCCCGCGGCCCGCGCATCACCGTGGACGGGGCGTGTGCGAGGCCCGCGCGCCGTACGATCGGGGCATGTCCAAGCTCGCTGACTCTCCGCTGTCGCTGTGGTCCAAGGACTCCGTGCTGTCGATCGGCTCGGTGGGTTCGGTGCTCTCGATCGGGTCGACCGGTTCGGTGCTCTCCGTCGGGTCGGTCGGCAGTGCGCTGTCGGTGGCCTCGATCGGGTCCGCGCTGTCGGTGCTCTCGGCCGGGTCCTGGCTGAGCGCCGGATCGGTGCTGTCCGCCCAGTCCTGCTGGTCGGTGCTGTCCTGGCGCTCGCGCGGCGGGTTGCTGGCGGCGGGCGCGGTCGCGGTCGTGGCCGGCGCGGCGCTGCTCGGGGAGCACCGCCGGGGCGGCCGGTAACGCGCCGTACACCCCGCCCTGCCCCGGACCCGGCGGCTCGGCGGTGCGGGCGCGGGCTCCCGGTCGTAGGCTGCCACGGGGGCTCCAGGCGGACCAGGGAGGCACCGGATGGCCGACGAACGGATCCCGGGGATCAACCCCGCCGCAGCGCCGAGCGGCGAGGGCTGCGCGCAGTGCCTGGCCGGTGACGGCCCGGGCTGGTGGCTGCACCTGCGGCGGTGCGCCGAGTGCGGCCAGGTCGGCTGCTGCGACTCCTCGCCGTCCCAGCACGGCACCCGGCACGCACGCAAGTCCGGCCACCCGTTCCTCGCCAGTTTCGAGCCCGGCGAGAGCTGGCTGTGGAACGTCGAGACCGAGGAGTACTACGACGGCCCCGAGCTGTCCGGCCCCGCCGCGCACCCGGGCTCCCAGCCCACCCCCGGCCCGGCCGGGCGGGTCCCCGAGGACTGGCGCGACCACCTGCACTGAGCCGCGGGGCCGCGGGGTGCACCCGGTCCCCCGGCGGCCCGGGCGGCCGGGCCGCACGGCACAATCGCTGGCATGCAGCACATCCTCGTCATCGGAATCGGCGCGGGCGACCCCGACCACCTGACCCTCCAGGCGGCCAAGGCGCTCGCTCGCACCGACGTCTTCTTCATCCTCGACAAGAACGAGGAACGCCAGGACATGATCCGGCTGCGCCGGCAGATCCTGGCCGAGCACGCCAAGCCCGGCCACCGGGTGGTCGGCGTCCCGGACGCGGAGCGGGACCGCACCACCCCGGCGTACACCGCCGCCGTGGACGACTGGCGCCACCGCCGCGCCGACCTGGTCGAGCGGCTGATCGCCGACCACCTCGGCCCCGACGAGACCGCCGCGTTCCTGGTCTGGGGCGACCCCAGCCTGTACGACAGTGTGATCGCGGTGGTGGACGAGGTGCTGGCGCGCGGCACCGCCGTCTTCGAGTACGAGGTGATCCCGGGCATCAGCAGCATCTCGGCGCTCGCCGCCCGGCACCGCACCACGCTGACCCGGGTCGGCCGCCCGGTCCAGGTCACCACCGGGCGCCGGCTCGCGGAGGGCTTCCCCGCCGAGGTCGACGACGTGGTGGTGATGCTGGACGGGCGCTCGGCGTTCGCCACGATCGACCCCGAGGGCCTGGAGATCTTCTACGGCGCCTACCTCGGTACCCCGGACGAGATCCTGGCCGCCGGCCCGCTCGCCGAGGCCGCGCCGCGGATCCGCGAACTGCGCGAGCAGGCCCGCGAGCGCAAGGGCTGGATCATGGACTCGTACCTGCTGCGCCGTACCACCGGGGAGCCGGGCGGAGCGGCGTAGCTCCCGCCGCAGCCCCGGCGGACGGCCCGGGCCACGGGCCTGACGGCCGGTCAACGGCACGCGGTGGCGGGCCGGACGGGGTCGGTACGTGCCCGGGACCGGACCCCGGTGCGGCCGGGGCCGCCGTCCGGCGCGGAAGGCGGGACGGCGGCCCCGGTGGGACCCGTCGGCGGGTCAGCCGCGCGGTGCGCCCGCCCCCGCCGGCACCGGCTCCGGCTCGGCCGCC
>NZ_JAIZ01000185.1 GCF_000710465.2 Kitasatospora sp. MBT63
GCGGCGGCGATCTCCGGGTCGAGCGCGTGCAGGGACTGGTTGAGAACCGTCATGAGTGGGTCTTCCCGTGGGGCTGGGCGGTTACCTGAGGGGAAGGGGCCGTCCGCCGCGCTGCGGCCGGCCCCCTTTCACGCGGTGGGTCAGGCGCCGCTGGTGAACGCGGTGTAGGCCTCGGCGTCCAGCAGCTCGTCGGTCGCCTCGACCTTGAGCTTGAACAGCCAGGCACCCTCGAAGGGCTCGCCGTTGACCAGGGCCGGGTCGTCGATGACGGCCTGGTTGATCTCGACGATCTCGCCGGTGGCCGGCGAGTACAGGTCGCTGACCGACTTGGTGGACTCGAGCTCACCACAGGTCTCGCCGGCGGTGACGGTGTCGCCGACCTCCGGGAGCTGGACGTACACGATGTCGCCGAGCGCGTCGGCCGCGTGCTTGGTGATGCCGACGGTCGAGACGCCGTCAGCGTCGGCCGCGGTCAGCCACTCGTGCTCCTTGGTGTACTGCAGGTGCGTGGGGTTGCTCATGACGTCATTCTCCAGGATCGCAAGAGGGTAGGGCGAAGCCGTCCGCCGACCGGACCGGCCTGTCGGATTGGTGCGGGTCAGCGGGCGCGCTTGTAGAACGGCAGCGCGACGACCTCGACCGGCTCGTGCTTGCCGCGGACGTCGACCGCGACGGCGGTGCCCGGGGCGGCGTGCGCGGCGTCCACGTACGCGATGGCGATCGGCTTGCCCAGGGTGGGGGAGGGGGCGCCGGAGGTGATCCGACCGATCGGGGCGCCCTCGGCGGAGACCACCGCGTACTCGGCGCGCGGCACCCGCTTGCCCTCGGAGACCAGGCCCACCAGCACCTGCGGCGGGGCGGTCTCGGCCGCGGCGGCGGCCCGCTCCAGCGCCTCGCGGCCGACGAAGCGGCCGTCGTTGGTGGTCTTGTCGAAGCGCACCACCCGGCCGAGGCCGGCGTCGAACGGGGTGAGGTCGGTGGACAGCTCGTGCCCGTACAGCGGCATGCCCGCCTCCAGCCGGAGGGTGTCGCGGCAGGACAGGCCGCAGGCCGCCAGGCCCTTGTCGGCGCCGGCCTTGCTGAGCTCCTGCCACAGGTGCTCGGCGTCGGAGGGGGCGCAGAAGATCTCGAAGCCGTCCTCGCCGGTGTAACCGGTGCGGGCCAGCCACACCTCGCGGCCGGCGACGGTGGCGGGCAGCAGCGCGTAGTACTTCAGCCCCGGCAGGTCGGCGTCGGTCAGCGAGGCCAGGATGCCGTTGGCCTCCGGGCCCTGGACGGCGAGCAGCGCGTAGGCGTCGCGGTCGTCGCGGACCTCGGCGTCGAAGCCGGCCGCCCGCTCGGTCAGCGCGTCCAGCACCACCTGGGCGTTGGAGGCGTTGGCGACCACCATGTACTCGGCCTCGCCGGTGCGGTAGACGATCAGGTCGTCGAGGATGCCGCCGTCCTCGCGGCAGATCATGGTGTAGCGGGCGCGCAGCACGCCGAGCGCGGAGATGAAGCCGACCAGCGCGTGGTCCAGCAGTTCGCCCGCCTGCGGGCCGCTGACGGTGATCTCGCCCATGTGGGAGAGGTCGAAGAGGCCGGCCCTGGTGCGGACCGCGAGGTGCTCCTCGCGCTCGGAGCCGTAGCGCAGCGGCATGTCCCAGCCGGCGAAGTCGGTCATGGTGGCACCGAGCGAGCGGTGCAGCGCGTCGAGCGCGGTGTGGCGGAGGGACATGGCGGCGGGACTCCTTGGCTGGACACTCACGGAGCGCGCCCGCACCTGGATGCGGGCATGCGGGGGTGGAGTCTCCCCGTCTGTCGTCACAACCTGAGAGCTTCACCGCACACAAGAATGGCGGCTTGCACCGTGGGTGGGCGCACGGCGCGGCCGTGTCCACTTTCCAGATGTGCCTCGCCCGCGCGGTATGGGTGGCCTGAGAGATTCCGGGGAGGACTTGCTCCTTCGGCGCCGGCCCGTGCCGTGTAGTGGCACTCCGGACTCTCCCGCGCGGGTTCGAGCGGCCAGTATGAAGTTCGATCGGGGTCATCATGGCATGCCCGCGGGGCCCTGCGGGAGGGGGGCCGGGCGATACGCTCTGCGGGACGGTTCTTCGGCCCGCGCACGGCGCGCGGCGCGCGGGCTCGCCCGGTCAGGGCGGAAGGGGCAGAGACGGATGGGGTACCCGGCGGGCGAGGCACGGCCTTGGACGGAGCCGGGCGCGGCTCCCGAGGGCGGGAGCTGGCCGGTCAACGAGCTGGAACAGGTCCTCACCGCGGCCCTGGGCGACCCGGGCGCCACGCCCCGGGTGATCGAGGTGCTGGCCCGCAGCCAGGTGTGGATCCCGCTGCCGGCCGGCGCCGACCAGCAGGGCCAGTCGCTGGACCTGCCCACCATCGAACTGGCCGGCGCGCCGTACGTGCCGGTCTTCTCCTCCCAGGAGGAGTTCCTGCGCCAGGCGCCCGGGATGGCCTTCGCGATCGCGCCGATGTGGGAGTTCGCCCGCGGCCTGCCGCTGGGCATCGGCATCGCGGTCAACCCCGAGGCGCCGGTCGGCATCCCGGTGCCGCCGGAGGGCGTGGGCGAGCTGCGGCGCGGCCCGCAGGGCGATCGGCCGGCGGACGGCGGTGTGCCCGAGGGGGCGAGGGTCGCCCTCAAGGAGCCCGAGCCGCACCAGGAGCCGTACGCCTTCCTGGCCGCCGCCGGATCCGAACTCGCGATGCTGCCCGAGGTGTTGACGGCACGTCGGGCGCTGGCCAAGGTGGAGGGTGAGGCCACCCTGCTCTACCTGGGCATCCAGCTCGACCCCGCGCTGCCCGCCGACCCGGCCCGGGTGGGCGAGGCGCTCGGCCGGGCGCTCGGAACCGCCGCCCCGGCCTGGGGCGTCCACCTGGTGCTGCTGGACCTGGCCGCCGACCCGGTGGTCGACTGGCTCGTCACCCAGGTGCGGCCGTTCTACGTCCGCGCCTGAACGGGCGGGACGGGACCGGGCCCCGCGGGCGGCCCGCCCCGGCGGTGACCGTCCAGTAGGGGGACGGCGGTATGACGGCTGTCGGCCTTGCCCCATAGGGTTGCTGCCGACAGTCCGCGCGGCGGGGCCGCGGAGGCGACGGGACGGGCGAGAGCGAGGTGGGCGCGTGAGCGCGGGAGCGGCAGGCGGCGGCGCGCCGGGCCAGTGGGGCCAGGCGCGCCCCGGTGGTGACCCGGGGGCGATCGAGCGTGCCCTGGCCCAGGTCGCGCCCGAGCGGTACGAGGCCTACGAAGCGCTGCTGCGCGCGCTGGCCGAGGGCCAGGTCTGGATGCTGCTGTGGCACGGACAGCCCGGCAGCCCCGACGCCCAGTACGGGAACATGGACATCGGCGGTCTCGGCTACGCGCCTGCCGTCACCTCGCCGGGGCAGCTGAGTGCCAGCGGCTGGGCCCGGGGCCACGAGGTGATCTCCGGGCTGGAGATCGCGGGCGCTCTCTACCGGACCCGCTGGGGCCTGTGGCTGGACCCGCACGTGCCCGGCGGCGGGGTCGGCGTGCCCTGGGCGGACCTGCGCCGGATCGCGGTGGGCCTGGACCGGCTCCCGGCCGGCCCGCTGCAGCTGGCCGAACCCCAGCTGGCCGCCCCGCCGTTCTACGCCCAGCTGGAGCACCAGGCGGCCGAGGTCAGGCCGCTGCGCTCGCTGCGGCAGGTCTGGGTGCGGCCCGCGCTCGGCGAGCCCTACCTGGCGATCGGCCTCGACCTGTACGACACCTCGCCGCCCGCGGTCGAGGCGGCCCGGGCGCTGGTCCAGCGCGCGGTGGTGCACCTGCCGGAGGGCACCTCGGTGTCGACGGTGATGCTGGCCGACGAGTTCGACCCGGTGGCGATGTGGCTGCTGGCCAACGCGCGCCCGTTCTACGACCGCGAGGCCCGGTTCGGCCCGCAGCAGGCCGCCCCGCAGCCGCCGTACCCGGGGTACGGCTATCCGCCCCCGCAGGGGCAGTCGGTGGCGGGCTGGCCGCAGCAGCCGTGGCAGGGCTACCCGGGCCGCTGAACTACGTTCGTATGCCATTTTCTGAGCACCCGTAGGCGTTTTCGCCCACGGGTGCTTCCTTTTGTCCCCCCACGCCGACCTGGCAGTTTTCCGCCACTGGCGACCATTCGTCAGCGGGCGTCTTGACAGGCACGTAACACCTGTGTGAAGAGCGATATGCGGTGGAAACAGTCGTGCATGCAGGCAGATCACAGTTGGGCATCCTTCGGTTGTGAGGTCTGGCGCAAGGCTGTCCGAATGACACAGAGTGCTGCGCAATGCAGAGCGCGTAGCGAGCCCCACGAAGGCGAACGCGCAAGCTGAGAATCCTGAACGGCACGGGTCGCTTTCCGACCGGTACCACGCACCTCGCAACGACCCGGCGTACCGGCGTAGTTGACCGCCGCCCGCCCGGGACCGCAGTACCCCGGCATTTCAGCACCGCACCTTCAGCACCGCCGCACGAGCCCGGCACCACCGCACCGACGCACCGTCACCAAGCATCAGTGGCGCAATTCCGGCCCTTTCGAGCTCCTGGCCCCACCGGGCCGGGCAGGCCACGAACCGGCCGGAGACCGTGGGCCGGCCACCGTCGGCGAGGGGACCGAACTGACCATGACCACATCGAACGAGACCCTCGGCTCCGCACCCCAGGCCAAGCAGGAAACCGGCCCGGTGAAGCGGATCGAGGGCAGATCGCTCAGCCAGATCGCCTGGCTGCGCTTCAAGCGCGACAAGGCCGCCGTCGCCGGCGGCGTGGTCGTGATCCTGCTGGTGCTGCTCGCAGTGCTGGCCAAGCCGATCGAGGCGGTCTTCGGCCTCGACCCGAACGCCTTCCACCAGGACGCGCTGGACGCCAACCTCGGCGGCATCCCGTTCGGCGACTGGGGCGGCATGAGCTGGGAGCACCCGCTCGGCGTCGACGTCCAGTACGGACGCGACCTGCTGACCCGGGTCATCGAAGGCTCCTGGGTCTCGCTGCTGGTGGCATTCGGTGCCACCATCCTGTCCAACGTCATCGGCACCGTGCTCGGCATCACCGCCGGCTACTACGGCGGCTGGGTGGACACCGTGATCAGCCGGCTGATGGACATGTTCCTGGCCTTCCCGCTGCTGCTGTTCGCGATCGCCATCTCGGCCTCGCTCAAGGACGGCGCGTTCGGGCTGCACGGCACCTCGCTGCACATCACCGTGCTGATCTTCGTGATCGGCTTCTTCAACTGGCCCTACATGGGCCGGATCGTGCGCGGCCAGACGCTCTCGCTGCGCGAGCGCGAGTTCGTGGACGCGGCCCGCAGCCTCGGCGCCCGCGGCCCGTTCATCCTCTTCAAGGAACTGCTGCCCAACCTGGTCGGTCCGATCCTGGTCTACTCGACCCTGCTGATCCCGACCAACATCCTCTTCGAGGCCGGCCTGAGCTTCCTCGGCGTCGGCATCGAGCCGCCACAGGCCTCCTGGGGCGGCATGTTGAGCAACGCGATCGACTACTACCAGGTGGACCCGCAGTACCTGATGGTCCCCGGCCTGGCGATCTTCGTCACCGTGCTCGCTTTCAACCTGTTGGGCGACGGGCTCCGTGACGCCCTCGACCCCAAGAACAACTGACGTAGCCGTCAGGGATTTCCACCGTCATCGCTCATCCTCCAAGGGGTTGATCTCAGCTATGCGCAGGTCCCGTACTGCCGCGCTGACCGCGCTCGCCGCGGCCGTGGCGCTGACCCTCACCGGCTGCTCCAGCAGCAAGGGCAGCACCGACGGCGCCACCAAGGGCGGCTCCGTCGCCGGCGCCGACGCCGCGACGAAGAACATCGTGAACGCCTCGGACGCCAAGGGCGGCACGGTCGTCTACGAGCACTCCGACGTGCCCGACTCCTTCGACCCGGGCAACACGTACTACGCGTACATGTACAACTTCTCGCGTCTGTACGGCCGTCCGCTGACCACCTTCCAGCCCGCCGCCGGCGAGGCCGGCAACAAGCTGGTCCCGGACCTGGCCGAGTCGCTGGGCCAGGTCAGCCCGGACGGTCTGACCTGGACCTACAAGCTGCGGGCCGGCATCAAGTACGACGACGGCACCGCGGTCACCTCCAAGGACGTCAAGTACGCGGTGGAGCGCTCCAACTTCGCGCCCGACGTGCTGTCCAACGGTCCGACGTACTTCCACGACCTGCTCAAGGACAACGACACCCCCTACCAGGGTCCGTACAAGGACAAGACCGGTGACCTGAAGGCCATCGAGACTCCGGACGACACCACCATCGTCTTCCACCTGAAGCAGCCGTTCGCCGACTTCGACTACCTGGTCAGCGCCCCGCAGACGGTCCCGGTGCCGCAGGCCAAGGACACCGGCGCGGACTACGTCAAGCACATCGCCTCCACCGGCAGCTACAAGTTCCAGAGCTACGAGGACGGCAAGGAGGTCGTGCTGGTCCCGAACACCAACTGGGACCCGAAGACCGACCCGATCCGCAAGCAGCTCGCCGACAAGATCCAGGTCAAGCTGAAGATCGCGCAGTCGACCATCGACCAGGACCTGCTGGCCGGCAACGCCCAGGTCGACCTGGCCGGCAAGGGCGTCGACCCGCAGACCCAGGCCAAGCTGCTGCTGGACCCCAAGCTCAAGGCGCAGACCGACAACACCTACGGTGGCCGTCTGGTCTACACCGCGATCAACACCAAGGTCGCGCCGTTCGACAACATCGACTGCCGCAAGGCCGTCCAGTTCGCGATCGACAAGGTCTCGGTGCAGACCGCGATCG
Source organism: Kitasatospora sp. MBT63 (assembly GCF_000710465.2). Classification (GTDB taxonomy): domain Bacteria; phylum Actinomycetota; class Actinomycetes; order Streptomycetales; family Streptomycetaceae; genus Kitasatospora. The sequence continues at coordinate 6,744 of NZ_JAIZ01000185.1, forward strand.
GCGGCCCGATCCGCGGCGACATCGCCTCCACGGTGCTCCCGCCGGACATCCCGGGCTACCAGAAGTCGGACCCGTACGCGACCGAGGGCAACAAGGGCGACGAGGCCAAGGCCAAGGACGCCCTGAAGGCCTGCGGCAAGCCGGACGGCTTCAAGACCAGCATCATGGCCCGTCAGGACCGTTCGACCGAGGTCGCCTCGGCCACCGCGATCCAGGCGGCGCTGAAGAAGGTCGGCATCGACGTCGAGATCCAGCAGTTCCCGCAGGGCAAGTACTTCTCGGACTTCGCGGGCGTGCCGGAGTACACCGACAGCCACAACACCGGTCTGATCATGATGCAGTGGGGCGCCGACTGGCCGACCGGCTACGGCTTCCTGCAGCAGGTGGTGGACGGCCGGGCGATCAAGAAGTCCGGTAACACCAACCTCTCGCAGCTGAACGACCCGTCGATCAACAAGCTGCTGGACGACGCGATCGCCAACCCGGACCGGGCCGCCCGCGAGAAGATCTACGGCGAGATCGACAAGAAGACCATGGACGCCGCGGTCATCGTCCCGCTGACCTACTACAAGGTCTTCCTGTACCGCCCGGCGGGTGCCACCAACGTGGCGTCCACTCCGGCCTTCTCGGGTCAGTACGACTACCTGAACATCGGCGTCACCAAGTAAGAGCCTGGCTCCACACCCCTGAAGGCAGGTGAAGGCAGCGGCGCCCGCCTCCGGTCCGGTCACCCCGGACGGAGGCGGGCCGCCGCAGCCGACCGACTATGTTCGCCTACATCATCCGAAGGATCCTCGCGGCCGTCGTGCTGCTGCTGGTAGTCAGCGCCATCACCTTCGGCATCTTCTTCCTGCTCCCCTCGCTGGCCGGCGAGACCACCGACCAGCTGGCCGCGCAGTACGTCGGCAAGAACCCCAGCCCCGAGGCGATCGCCGCGGTCAAGCAGAACCTCGGCTTCGACCAGCCGCTCTACGTCCAGTACGGCCGGTTCCTGAAGGCCCTGGTCAGCGGTGCCGAGTACAAGTTCGGCCCGGACCCGGTCAGCTGCCACGTGCCGTGCTTCGGCTACTCGTTCAAGAACCACGTCGAGGTCTGGCCGGAGATCTCCTCGCGCATCCCGGTGACCTTCTCGCTGGCCGTCGGCGCCTCGGTGATCTGGCTGATCTCCGGTGTCTCCACCGGCGTGGTCTCCGCGCTGAAGCCGAAGTCGATCTTCGACCGGCTCTCCATGGGCATCGCCCTGGCGGGCGTCTCCAGCCCGGTCTTCTTCACCGGCGCGCTGCTGCTGCTGGCCTTCCACTTCAAGTGGCCGCTGTTCGAGAACGTGGAGTACGTCAACTTCACCGACGACCCGTTCGCCTGGGCCGGGCACCTGGTGCTGCCCTGGGTCTCGCTGGCCTTCCTCTACTCGGCGCTCTACGCCCGGCTCACCCGGGCCGGGATGCTCGAGACGATGAGCGAGGACTACATCCGCACCGCCCGGGCCAAGGGCCTGGCCGAGCGCAAGGTGGTCGTCCGGCACGGGCTGCGCTCCGCGCTCACCCCGATCATCACCATCTTCGGCATGGACCTCGGCCTGCTGCTCGGCGGCGCCCTGATCACCGAACAGGTCTTCTCGCTCAAGGGCATCGGCGCCTACGCGGTCGCCGCCATCGGCGAGAACGACCTGCCCAAGGTGCTCGGTGTGACGCTGGTGGCCGCCTTCTTCATCGTCGCCTGCAACCTCCTGGTTGACCTCCTGTACGCCGCAGTCGACCCCCGCGTGAGGCTGTCATGATCGACCTTCAGACCTCTTCGCCGGACGCCTTCCTGTCGGTGCGCGACCTGCGGATCCACTTCGACACCGACGACGGCCTGGTCCGCTCGGTGGACGGGGTCAGCTTCGACCTGCAGAAGGGCAAGACCCTCGGCATCGTCGGCGAGTCCGGCTCCGGGAAGTCCGTCACCTCGCTCGGCATCATGGGCCTGCACCGCTCCAAGCGGGCCAGGATCACCGGCGAGATCTGGCTGGACGGCGAGGACCTGATCGCCGCCGGCCCCGAGCGGGTCCGCCAGCTGCGCGGCCGCCGGATGGCGATGATCTTCCAGGACCCGCTGACCGCGATGCACCCGTACTACACCGTCGGGCAGCAGATCGTGGAGGCCTACCGGGTGCACCACCCGGAGGTGAAGAAGAAGGACGCCCGCAAGCGGGCCGTCGAGATGCTCGACCGGGTCGGCATCCCGCAGCCCGACCGCCGGGTGGACGACTACCCGCACCAGTTCTCCGGCGGCATGCGCCAGCGCGCGATGATCGCGATGTCGCTGGTCAACGACCCCTCGCTGCTGATCGCGGACGAGCCGACCACGGCCCTGGACGTCACCGTCCAGGCCCAGATCCTGGACCTGATCCGGGACCTGCAGCAGGAGTTCGGCTCGGCCGTCATCATCATCACCCACGACCTCGGCGTGGTCGCCGAGCTGGCCGACGACATCCTGGTGATGTACGGCGGCAAGTGCGTCGAGCGCGGCCCCGCGGCCACCCTCTTCCAGGCGCCCGAACACCCGTACACCTGGGGCCTGCTGGGCTCGATGCCGCGCCTGGACCGGGAGCTGCAGGACCGCCTGATCCCGGTCAAGGGCACCCCGCCCAGCCTGATCAACGTGCCCTCCGGCTGCGCCTTCCACCCGCGCTGCCCGTACGCGGAGCTGACCGGCGGGCGCTCGTCCACCGAGGTGCCGGTGCTCGCGGAGGCCGCCGAGCGGCACCACGCCGCCTGCCACCTGCCGGCCGCCGACCGGCACCGGATCTTCGCCGACGAGATCGCGCCCCGGCTGTGACCCCGTTCCACCCCTCAGGAGACACCCCATGACGGACTCATCGACAGCGGCGATCCCGGCCCCCGCGCCCGCCGCCGACCGCGAGCCGCTGCTCAAGGTGACCGCTCTGGCCAAGCACTTCCCCATCACCAAGGGCGTGCTGCGCCGGCAGACCGGTGCCGTCCGGGCCGTGGACGGGATCGACTTCACGGTCAACCCGGGGGAGACCCTCGGCGTGGTCGGCGAGTCGGGCTGCGGCAAGTCGACGATGGGGCGGCTGGTCACCCGGCTCGCCGAGCCCACCGGCGGGAAGATCGAGTTCGAGGGCACCGACATCACCCACTTGAGCACGGGCGCGATGCGGCCGCTGCGCAAGGACATCCAGATGATCTTCCAGGACCCGTACTCCTCGCTGAACCCGCGGCACACCGTGGGCACCATCGTGGGTGCGCCGTTCCGGCTGCAGAAGGTGCAGACCGAGCACGGGGTGAAGCGGGCGGTGCAGGACCTGCTGGAGCTGTGCGGCCTCAGCCCCGAGCACTACAACCGCTATCCGCACGAGTTCTCCGGCGGCCAGCGCCAGCGCATCGGCATCGCCCGGGCCCTGGCGCTCAAGCCCAAGATGATCGTCGCGGACGAGCCGGTCTCGGCCCTGGACGTCTCCATCCAGGCCCAGGTGGTCAACCTCCTCGACGACCTGCAGAGCGAGCTCGGCCTGACCTACCTGATCATCGCGCACGACCTCTCGGTGGTCCGGCACGTCTCGGACCGGGTCGCGGTGATGTACCTCGGCAAGATCGTCGAGATCGCCGACCGGGACTCGCTCTACAAGGCCCCGATGCACCCGTACACCACCGCGCTGATGTCGGCGGTGCCGGTCCCGGACCCGGGCCGCAAGGAGCGCCGCGAGCGGATCCTGCTCACCGGTGACGTCCCCTCCCCGATCAACCCGCCGAGCGGCTGCCGCTTCCGCACCCGCTGCTGGAAGGCCCAGGACGTCTGCTCCACCCAGGAGCCGCCGCTGGTCGCGGCCAAGGTCGGCCACCAGGTCGCCTGCCACTTCCCGGAGAACCCCGTCCTGGTCTGACCCGGTGCGGGCCCCGCCCGTACGCGCCCAAGGCCGCCACCCCCGCACCGGGTGGCGGCCTTCGGCGTCGTGGCACCCCGGGGGCCGCCCGCGCCGCCCGCTCCCCCGTACGGCGCAGCGGGCGGTGCGAGCGGTTGCGGGTGCGGCCGGGCCTGCATTCACTGATCGGAGTTCTGTTCCGATCGACGCCCGACCCCGGCCGGGCAGCTGGGAGGCCTCAGGTGCTGTCGGCGCGCAGTCTGTTCCAGGAGATCCACGACGACGACGAAGCCTTCCGGCTGTTCTGCTCCATCGCGGCCAAGGGCGAGGACCAGGGCGGCTGGGAGAACGGCCGGATCTCCCGGCTGGTGGACGACCAGTGGCTGGCCCCCCGGATCGCCCGGCACGGCGCGGACGAGGACAAGCACGGCCGGATCTTCAACGCGCTGCTGCGCAAGCGCGGGCTGTCGCCGGTGGACGTCCCGGACGACACCGACTACACGATGATCCTGGAGCGCCAGGGGATCGGCCTGGCCCACTCCCGGCTGCGCCGCGACGAGCCGCTGAGCGAGTCCGACGTGATCACCTACCTTGCGCACAGCCGGGTCACCGAGCAGCGGGCGGCCGAGCAGATGCAGTTGCTGAAGAGGGTGTTCGGGCACCACCCCGAGGTCGGCCACGCGGTGCGGATGATCTCCAACGACGAGGACAACCACCTCGCGTACTGCCACGAGGAGCTGCTGCGCCTCGCCCACGCCGGGCACGGCCGGCGGATCCTCGCAACGCTGCAGGAGACCGCCCGCGCCGAGATCAGCACCTACCGGGACGTGAGCCTGGCGGTGATGGCCCACATGGGCGCGATCCTGCGCTGGCCGCGGGCGAAGTCGGCGGTGCTGGCGGCCGGCGTCCACGCGGTGTTCGGCTACGAGCGGGTGGCCGGCTGGCACCGGATGACCAGTCTGACGATGCCGGAGCGGCTCGACGCGCTGGGCGGCCCGCCCCCGCGCGAGACCTTCGCCTGATCCCGGGGGCGTGCGGCGGGGCCCGCTGTTCGATTGGGCCGCGGGCCGGGGCGGCAGGGAGACTGGGCCGGTGACCTCGCAAATCTTCCCGCCAGGGGTGCAACAGGCCCTGGACCTGATCGGCATTTTCGTCTTCGCCCTGTCCGGCGGCCTGCTGGCCGTCCGCAAGAACATGGACATCTTCGGTATCTGCGTGCTCGCCGAGGCGACCGCGCTGGGCGGCGGGGTGATGCGCGACCTGGTGATCGGGGCCACGCCGGTGGCGGCGTTCAGCAACCTCGGCTACTTCTCCACCCCGCTCGCCGCCGGCCTGGTGGTGTTCTTCCTGCACCCGCAGGTGGAGCGGATCAACACCGCCGTGCAGACCCTGGACGCGGCCGGCCTCGGCCTGTTCTGCGTCACCGGCACGATCAAGGCCCACGACTACGGCCTCGGCTCGGTCGCCTCGGTGGCGCTCGGCATGCTCACCGCCGCCGGCGGCGGCGTCATCCGCGACGTCCTCGCCACCGAGCAGCCCTCGCTGCTGCGCTGGGACCGGGAGATCTACGCGGTGCCCGCGCTGGCCGGCGCCACCGTGGTCGCGGTGCTGATCTCGGTCGACCGCCTCACGCCGCTGAACGCCTCGGCCGCCGCGCTGTGCGCCTTCGTGATCCGGATGCTGGCGCTCAGGTACGGCTGGCGCGCTCCACGTGCTTGGCACCGCAACGGTTCTCGCACCAGCGAGGAGTAGGCGTCCCCCCGTACGCCAGCGAGATCGCCTCCACCGTGCACAGCAGCTCCGGCAGCAGCCGGCTCAGCTCCGCCGCCGAGGCCTCGTGGGCGGGCGCGGACAGCGAACAGGCGGCGATCGCCCGGCCCTCGGTGCCGGCGATCGGCGCGGCGATCAGGCTGACCGTCCCCGGGCCGGCCGCCTCGTCCGCGGACCAGCCCCGGCTGCGCACGGCCGCCAGCTCGGCCCGCAGTTCCTCGGTCGGGCCGGTCTCCTGCCCGCCGGCCCGCTGCGCCGCCAGAAAGGCCGTCAGCTGCTCCGGCGGCAGGTCCGCCAGCAGCACCCGCCCGATCGCCGTCGCGGCCGCGGGCGGGCGGTGGCCGAAGCGGCCGTCCGGGCCGAGCCGGGAGCCGGGCCGGTCCGGGTAGCGGCTCTGCGCCTTGTCCAGGTGCAGCACCTTGCCGTCCTCCAGCACCGACAGCTGGACGGTGTGCCCGTAGCGCTCGTTCAGCGAGGCCAGGTACGGCGCGGCGACCTGCCGGATGTCGATCGTCTCCAGCGCCTGCTGGGCGAGCGAGAACAGCCGGCCGCCGAGCCGGTAGCGGTGGTCGCTCTGGCGGGTGACGAAGCCGTGTTCCTGCAGCGTGCGCAGCAGCCGCAGGGCGGTGGACTTGTGCACACCGATCCGGTTCGCCGCCTGTTCCAGCGAGCTAGGCCCCTCGCCGAGGGCGGCCAGGATGGTCAGCGCCCGGTCGACCGTCTGCGACATCGTGTCCGCCCCTCCACGCCTGCCAGTGAGGCAGGAGGCTAACGGCGCGTTGCAGAGGGTGCAATGGCCAAATCGTGACCCTGGCGACGCCTACACTTGGTCCCGCTATGGCTTATCTCGACCACGCCGCGACCACTCCGATGCTGCCCGAGGCTGTCGCCGCCATGACGGCGCAGCTCGGGGTCGTCGGCAACGCCTCCTCCCTGCACGCGGCCGGCCGCCGGGCCCGCCGGGTGGTCGAGGAGTCCCGGGAGTCCCTCGCGGAGTCGCTGGGCGCCCGCCCGAGCGAGATCGTCCTCACCGGCGGCGGCACCGAGTCCGACAACCTCGCCGTGAAGGGGCTGTACTGGGCCCGCCGCGACGCCGACCCGGCCCGCCGCCGGGTGCTGTGCAGCCCGGTCGAGCACCACGCGGTGCTGGACGCGGTGCACTGGCTGGCCGAGCACGAGGGCGCGCTGGTCGACTACCTGCCGGTGGACCCCTACGGCCGGGTGCACCCCGACGCGCTGCGCGAGGCCGTCGAGCGGGATCCGTCCTCGGTCGCGCTGATCACCGTGATGTGGGCCAACAACGAGGTCGGCACCGTTCAGCCGGTCGCCGAACTGGCCGAGGTGGCGCGGGAGTTCGGGATCCCGATGCATGCCGACGCGGTCCAGGCGCTGGGTCAGGTCCCGCTCTCCTTCGCCGACTCCGGGCTCACCGCGCTCACCGTCACCGGCCACAAGATCGGCGGCCCGTACGGCGTCGGTGCGCTGCTGCTGGCCCGTCAGGCCACCCCGGTGCCGCTGCTGCACGGCGGCGGGCAGGAGCGGGACGTGCGCTCCGGCACCCTGGACGTGCCCGGCGCGGCGGGCTTCGCCACCGCCGCCGCGCTCGCCGTCGAGCGCCGCGAACCGTACGCCGCCGCGGTCGGCGCGCTGCGCGACGAGCTGATCGCCGCGGTCCGCGGCGCCGTGCCGGACGTGATCCTCAACGGCGACCCGGCGCCGGCCGGGCGGCTCGCCGCCAACGCGCACTTCTCCTTCCCGGGCTGCGAGGGCGACGCGCTGCTGATGCTGCTCGACGCCCAGGGCGTCGAGTGCTCCACCGGCTCGGCCTGCTCGGCCGGCGTACCGCAGCCCAGCCACGTGCTGCTGGCGATGGGCGCCGACCCGCTGCTGGCCCGGGCCTCGCTGCGGTTCTCGCTCGGCCACACCTCCACCCGCGCCGACGTCGAGGCGCTCACCGCGGCGCTCACCCCGGCCGTCGAGCGGGCCCGCAACGCGGGCCTGGCGGCCGCCGCCCGGCGCTGAGCGCGGGCCCGGGGCAGGGGAGAGGGTTGCCGCGGACGGTCGAGGATTCCTTTACCGCCTGCCGAGCGGGAGCACGTACGCTGGTCGCATCATGAGCGACTTCCCCGGTGCCCCGACCCTCCCCAGTGACAGCCCGCGCCTGCGGGTGCTCGCGGCCATGTCCGGCGGCGTCGACTCCGCCGTCGCCGCCGCCCGTGCCGCCGAGGCCGGCCACGAGGTGACCGGCGTCCACCTGGCGCTGTCCGCCAACCCGCAGTCCTTCCGGACCGGCGCCCGCGGCTGCTGCACCATCGAGGACTCCCGGGACGCCCGGCGGGCCGCCGACGTGATCGGCATCCCGTTCTACGTCTGGGACCTCGCCGAGCGGTTCCGCGAGGACGTGATCGACGACTTCGTCGCCGAGTACGCGGCCGGCCGCACCCCCAACCCGTGCCTGCGCTGCAACGAGAAGATCAAGTTCGCCGCGCTGCTGGACAAGGCCATCGCCCTCGGCTTCGACGCGGTCTGCACCGGCCACTACGCCAGGATCGTCGAGCTGCCCGGCGGCGGACGCGAACTGCACCGGGCCGTCGACCCGGCGAAGGACCAGTCGTACGTGCTCGGGGTGCTGGACGCGGAGCAGCTCGCGCACTCGATGTTCCCGCTCGGCGACACCACCAAGGACGCCATCCGGCAGGAGGCCGAGCGCCGGGGCCTGGCCGTCGCCAAGAAGCCCGACAGCCACGACATCTGCTTCATCGCCGACGGCGACACCCAGGGCTTCCTCGCCAAGCACCTCGGCACCGCGACCGGGGACATCCTCGACGCCGACGGCAGCAAGCTCGGCGAGCACGACGGTGCGTACGGCTTCACCATCGGCCAGCGCAAGGGCCTGCGGATCGGCCGGCCCGCCGCCGACGGCAAGCCGCGCTACGTCCTGGACATCTCGCCCGTGAACAACACCGTCACCGTCGGCCCCGCCGAGGGCCTGGACGTGCTCGGGTTGACGGCGATCAGGCCGCGGTGGTGCGGCGAGGAGCCGGCCGGGGAGGCCGCGTACACGGCGCAGCTGCGGGCGCACGGCGAGGAGGTGCCGGTCACGGCGGCAGTGGTGGACGGGGAGCTGACCGTCCGGCTGGCCGCGCCCGTCCGCGGCATCGCCCCGGGGCAGGCCGTGGTCCTCTACGACGGCACCCGCGTGGTCGGCTCGGCCACCATCGCGACGACGCAGCGGCGGGCCGTCACGGCCTGAGGCGCGCTCCGGGGGGCTTCCCCGGGGGCGGCGCACTCTCCCGGGGGCGCTGGGAGCTGCGGGAGACGGAAGGTGCGGCGAGCTGCCCTCCCGATTCGCGCGGTCCCCGCGCCCCTGGAGCAACCCCCTGCGCACCGGCTCCGGGCGGAGGGCGTGGTAGACCTGGGGAATCATGAACATCACTGTCTTCTGCTCCGCGTACTCGCTGGACGACCGCTACACCGCCCCCGCCGCCGAGTTCGCGCGGCTGCTCGGGGCGGGCGGCCACACCCTGGTGTGGGGCGGCTCGCACGCCGGGCTGATGGGGCTGCTCGCCGACGGGGTCAAGGAGGCCGGCGGGCGGCTGGTCGGGATCTCGGTGGAGCTGCTGGCGCACAAGACGTACGAGGGCGCCGACGAGCTGGTGATGACCGCCGACCTGGCGGAGCGCAAGGCGCAGCTGCTGGCGCGGGCCGACGCCGTGGTGGTGCTGGTCGGCGGGCTGGGCACGCTGGACGAGGTCACCGAGGTGCTGGAGCTGAAGAAGCACGCCCTGCACGACAAGCCGGTCGTGGTGCTGGACACCGAGGGCTTCTACGCGGGGCTGCGGACCCAGCTGGAGCGGATGGACGCCGAGGGCTTCCTGCCGCGTCCGCTCGCCGAGCTGATCACCTTCGCTGACACCCCCGCCGAGGCGCTGGCACGGCTCGACCGCCGCCGCTGACCGCACCGACCGCGATCGACTCCCCACCCGACCCCCACGACCACACTGAGGACATCATGGGTGCACACCTGATCACCGGCGCCGGTTCCGGCATCGGCTCGGCCGTCGCCGAGCGACTCGCCGCCCGGGGCGCCGAGTTGTGGCTGCTGGCGCGCGATGCCAAGCGGGCGGCGGTGCTGCGCTCGCGCTTCCCCGGCGCCCGCACACTGGTCGGCGACCTCGCGGACCCGGCCAAGCTGTCCTGGGCGCTCGGCCAGCAGGAGATGCCGGTCGAGGTGGACGCACTGCTGCACATCGCGGGCGTGGTGGAGCTCGGGACCGTCGGTGACCTGCCGGTGAAGGCCTGGCAGTACCAGCTGAACGTGAACACCGTCGCACCGGCCGAGCTCACCAGGCTCTTCCTGCCGTCGATCCGCCAGGCCAGGGGCCAGGTGGTGTTCGTCAACTCCGGTGCGGGCCTGCGGGCGGACGCGAACTGGGCCGGGTACGCGGCCAGCAAGTTCGGCCTGCGGGCACTGGCCGACGCCCTGCGCGCCGAGGAGCAGGAGAACGGCGTACGGGTCACCACGGTGTACCCGGGCCGGACCGCCACCCCGATGCAGCTCAAGGTGCACCACCAGGAGGGCAAGGAGTACGACCCGAGCCGCTGGATCGACCCGGAGTCGGTGGCCACCGCGATCGTCACCGCGCTCGACCTGCCGCGCGACGCGGCGATCACCGAGATCACCGTCCGGCCCGGCGCCTGACCGTGCCCGGCGCCTGACCCCGGCGGCCCGGCCGTCCGCGGGCGCGCGGTGCCCTAGGCTCGGCCGGGTGAGCACCGAATTCTCCTTCCCCGCCCTGTCCGGCGCCGCCAGCGGCGTCGGGTCCATGCCCGGCACCGATGCCCGGGAGACGGCCAGGACGGTGACCGGCTCGCTGGAGCTGCTGCCGCACCTGCCGGAGCTGCCCGCCCGCGGGCCGGGCGCCGACATGATCGGGCGCGGCGCCGGCCTGCTGGTCGAGCTGTTCGCCCAGGTCGAGCCGAGCGGCTGGCGGTTCGCGGACCGGCCCGGGCGGGACAGCCGGCGGGCCCGCTCCTGGCTCGGCGAGGACCTGGACGCGCTGGAGGAGTTCACCCAGGGCTACCGGGGGCCGCTGAAGCTGCAGGCCGTCGGCCCGTGGACGCTGGCCGCCTCCGTCGAGCTGCGGCACGGCGAGAAGGCGCTGGCCGACCCGGGCGCGTGCCGGGACATCGCCGGGTCGCTGACCGAGGGCCTGCGCCGGCACCTGGCCGAGGTCCGCACCCGGGTGCCGGGCGCGGAGCCCGTCCTGCAGCTCGACGAGCCGTCGCTGTCGGCGGTGCTGGCCGGGTCGGTGAAGACCGCGAGCGGTTTCCAGCGGCTGCGCGCGGTCGACCGGCAGGTGGCCGAGGAGACGCTGCGTTCGGTGGTCCGGGCGCTGGACGTGCCGGTGGTGGTGCACAGTTGCGCGCCCGGGGTGCCGATCCCGCTGCTGCGCCGGGCCGGGGTGGCGGGGGTGTCGCTGGACTTCTCGTTCCTGACGGAGCGTGACGACGACGATCTCGGCGAGGCGGTCGAGAGCGGCACCGTGATCCTGGCCGGTGTGGTGCCCTCCACCGACACGGGATTGTCGGACCCGGCCGGTAGTGTCCAGGGTGTCAGGACGTTGTGGCGCAGGCTCGGGCTGGATCCGGAGCTCCTGGGCCGCCGGGTGCTGGTGACACCGACCTGCGGGCTGGCGGGGGCCTCCCCCGACTACGCCAAGCGGGCGCTGTCACTCAGTGTGAAGGCGGCGCAGAGCCTGGTGGACAACCCGGAGTAAGACGGCAGGAGGGCCCAGGGTGGCGGCTGTTGAGGGCTGGGAGGAGATCCCGGCCGAGGTTCGCACGCGGCATGCGGAGCTGGCGGCCGAGATCGAGGAGCACCGGGTCCGGTACTACGACCAGGACGCCCCGGTCGTCAGCGACGCGGAGTTCGACCGGCTGATGCGCGAGCTGGAGTCGCTGGAGGCCGGGCACCCGGCGCTGGTCACCCCCGACTCGCCCACCCAGAAGGTCGGTGGCAGCGCCACCGACGCCTTCGCCAAGGTCGAGCACCGCGAGCGGCTGCTCAGCCTGGACAACGCGATGGACGACGAGGAGCTGGCCGCCTGGGCCGAGCGGGTCGCCGGCGAGCTGTCCGGCATCGACTACCACTACCTGTGCGAGCTCAAGGTCGACGGCCTGGCCGTCAACCTCACCTACGAGCGCGGCCGGCTGGTGCTGGCCGCCACCCGCGGCACCGGCCGGGTCGGTGAGGACATCACCGCCAACGTCCGCACCATCAAGGAGATCCCGCACCAGCTGCAGGGCGAGAACGTCCCCGAGCTGGTGGAGATCCGCGGCGAGGTGTACCTGCCGACCGAGGCGTTCGCCGAGCTGAACGCCTCCTTCGCGGCGGAGAACGAGCGCCGCCGCGCGGAGAACGCCGAGCGGGAGAAGCAGGGCAAGCGCCCGCAGGCGCTGCTCAAGCTGTTCGCCAACCCGCGCAACGCGGCGGCCGGCTCGCTGCGCCAGAAGGACACCCAGGTCACCGCGGCCCGCCCGCTGCACATGGTGGTGCACGGCATCGGCGCCCGGGTCGGCTTCGACATCGACTGCCAGTCGCACGCCTACCAGCTGCTGCGGGACTGGGGGCTGCCCACCGCCCGGCACAACCGGGTGGTCTCCACCCTCGACGAGGTCCGCGCCTTCATCAAGCAGTACGGCGAGCAGCGGCACTCGGTCGAGCACGAGATCGACGGCGTCGTGGTCAAGGTGGACGAGATCGCGCTGCAGGGCCGGCTCGGCGCCACCTCCAAGTCGCCGCGCTGGGCGATCGCCTGGAAGTACCCGCCGGAGGAGGTCACCGCCAAGCTGGCCAGCATCAAGGTCGGCATCGGCCGCACCGGCCGGGCCACCCCGTACGCGGTGCTCGCCGAGCCGGTGAAGGTGGCCGGTTCGATGGTGCAGTACGCGACCCTGCACAACCAGCAGGTGGTGAAGGCCAAGGGGGTGCTGCTGGGCGACACCGTGGTGCTGCGCAAGGCCGGTGACGTGATCCCGGAGATCCTCGGCCCGGTCGAGGACCTGCGGGACGGCACCGAGCGGGAGTTCGTGATGCCGGCCGAGTGCCACGAGTGCGGTGCCGAGCTGCGGCCGATGTCGGAGGGCGACATCGACCTGCGCTGCCCCAACGCGCAGTTCTGCCCCGCCCAGGTGCGCGAGCGGATCGCGTACCTCGGCGGCCGCGACTCGCTGGACATCGACGGCCTCGGGTACGTCGCGGCCACCGCGCTGACCCAGCCGCTGGAGCCCGCCGACCCGCCGGTCGGGAACGAGGGCGACATCTTCGGCCTGACGGTCGAGCAGCTGCTGCCGATCAAGGTGCTGGTGCGCGACCCGAAGACCGGCATGCCCAAGCTGGACGACCAGACCGGCGAGGAGAAGGTGGCCACCTTCTTCGCCAATCTCCGCGGCGAGCCGAAGAAGTCGCTGACGCTGCTGCTGGACAACCTCCAGGCGGTCCGCGACCGCCCGCTGTGGCGCTTCCTGAACGGCCTGTCGATCCGTCACGTCGGCCCGGTCGCGGCCCAGGCGCTGGCCAGGGAGTTCCGCGACCTGGACCGGATCTTCGCCGCCACCGAGGAGGAGCTGGCCGCCGCCGAGGGGGTCGGCCCGACCATCGCCCGCTCCATCAAGGAGTGGTACGAGGAGGAGTGGCACCGCGAGATCCTGGAGAAGTGGCGGGCCGCCGGCGTGCGCTTCGTCGAGGAGGGGGCCGAGGAGCAGGGGCCGCGCCCGCTGGAGGGCCTGACCGTGGTGGTCACCGGCACCCTGGCCGGGCACACCAGGGACGGCGCCAAGGAGGCGCTGACCTCGCGCGGGGCCAAGGTGACCGGCTCGGTGTCGAAGAAGACACACTTCGTGGTGGCCGGTGACAACCCGGGTTCCAAGTACGACAAGGCCGTCCAGCTGGGCCTGCCGGTGCTGGACGACGCGGGCTTCACCGTCCTGCTGGAGCAGGGGCCCGACGCGGCCCGCGCGAGCCTCGGGCTCGACCCGCTGCCGGCCCCCGGGGCCGCACCCGGGGCCGCAGCCGCGGCGGAGCCGGCCACCGCCGCCGAGCCCGCGGCGCCCGCCGGGTAGCCCGCCCGCGGGGTACTGATGAGCGGTCACCACCGTCCGGCCCGTTATCCTCCTGATGCGACGTCACCGGGGTCCGAACCGGGGATCGCGGGCATCCATCCGGTGTGAGGACAGGGCCGGACCCTCCCCGGTGGGAGAAGTCCGGCCGGTGCCGCGCTCAGGGTGTCCGAAAGTCTGCCCTCCCGGTCGACCCCGGCATACCCTGGAGCGCAACAGAGAGTCAGCAGGGGTGGGTGGCTCCGGTCTTGGCCGGGGCCCGTGGGGACACCCCGTCGCCTGACGTCCACCGGCACCGGTACGGTGCCTCACCGTAAGGCGGCCTGACGGGGCGGGCCCGACGGAGGACAGGGCTTATGGATCGTACGACCGGCGGTGCGCCCACACGCCCGCCGCAGGGGGTGGCAGGTGCGGTCCTGCTGCTCGGCGTTGTGCTGGCCGGGGCCGCGCCGCTCATCCCGCTCGCCGTCCTGGTCTACCGCTACGAACCCGAGCTGCTGCCGCTGTTCGCGGTCCCGCTGGCCGTCCTGGTGGCGGCCTGGCGGATCGCCCGCGACCGTGCCAGGGACCAGCTCACCGACCCGCTCACCGACCTGCCCAACCGGCAGGCCCTGCTGATCGCCGCGCAGGAGGCCATCGCGGCGCACGACGGGGAGGACGACTACAGCGTCGGGCTGATCCTGCTCGACCTGGACCGGTTCCGCTCGCTCAACGACGCCCTCGGGCACACCGCGGGGGACCGGCTGCTGGTGCACATCGCCCGGCGGCTGAACCGGGCGCTGCGCTCGGGCCCGGGCCCGCAGCCCGGCCCGCCGCGTCCCGGTGTGCCCGCGCTGCAGGACCCGGCGGAGGACGTGTTCGCCGCGCTGCCGCCGTCCGTCCAGCGCAGCGGGCAGGCCGTGGTGGCCCGGATGGGCGGCGACGAGTTCGCGGTGCTGCTGCCCGGGGTCGGCAGCCCCGAGACGATGGAACGGGTGGCCAAGGCCCTGATAGTGGAACTCGCCGCGCCGATCCGGCTCGACGGGCTGCTGCTGGTGCTGGAGGCCAGCGCCGGGGTCTGCGTCTACCCGACCCACGCCCAGGACGCCGAATCGCTTCTGCGGCGCGCCGACGTGGCGATGGCCCACGCCCAGCGCAGCCGCAGCGGCGTCGAGCAGTACGACGAGTCGCGGGACATCGACACGCCGTACCGGATCGGGCTGCTCGGCGACCTGCGGCGGGCGCTGGAGACCGCCGAGGTCAAGCTGCACTACCAGCCGAAGGTCGCCTTCGACGGGCGGGTGGTCGGCCTGGAGGCGCTGCTGCGGTGGGAGCGGGCCGGGCAGGGCCGGGTCGCCCCGGACGAGTTCATCAGCCTGGCCGAGTCCAGCGGCCTGATGCCCAGGCTCACCGACTACGTCCTGGAGTCGGCCGTCGGCCAGCTGGCGATCTGGCGGGCCCAGGGGCTCAAGGTGCCGGTCGCGGTCAACGTCTCGCCGCGCGACGTGCTCAACCCGGGCTTCGCCGCCCGGGTCGCCGGCCACCTCGACCGCAACCAGGTGCCGGCCGACGCGCTCCAGCTGGAGATCACCGAGCGGCTGCTGCTGGACGACTCCCGGCGGGCCGCCGACACCCTGGACGAGCTGCGCCGCTACGGCGTGCGGATGTCGCTGGACGACTTCGGCACCGGGCACTCCTCGCTGGTGCGGCTGCGCAGCCTGCCGGTCGGCGAACTCAAGATCGACCGCTCCTTCGTCTCCCGGATGGTCGCCGACGACCACGACGCCGCCGTGGTGCGCTGCTCGGTCGAGCTGGCGCACTCGCTCGGGCTGACCGTGGTCGCCGAGGGCGTCGAGGACGACGAGACCTGGGAGCGGCTGCAGAGCATGGGGGTGGACGCGGTGCAGGGCTGGCTGGTGTCGGCCGCGCTGCCGGCCGACCAGGCCACCGCCTGGCTGATGGTGCACAGCACCGGCGCGCCGTCGGTCGAGCGGCTGACGGCGACCCAGGTCCGCCCGGCCACCCAGCTCGGGCCCGGCGCGAAGGGCAAGGGCAAGGCCAAGCCCGAACTCGGGGCCCCGACCGCCCAGCAGTGACCGTCCCGCGGCGCCCCGCTCGCGTCGCCGGTGCCCGGGCCGCGCCCCATAGGATGGGGCGCACAGACCAAGAGGACGGGGTGCGCCGAGCGCCCGCCCGTCCGGGCCGGGCGCCGCAGCAGCGGCCCCGGCCTCACCAGAACTCACCTTGAGGATCGCTGCATGCCTGGCATCACGCGCGAGGAGGTCGCCCACCTCGCCCGGCTGTCGCGTCTTGAGTTGCAGGCCGAAGAGCTGGACCACTTCGCCGAGCAGCTCGACGTGATCATCGGCGCGGTCGCCCGCGTTTCCGAGGTCGCCGGACAGGACGTCCCGCCGACCTCCCACCCGCTGCCGCTGACCAACGTCATGCGCGCGGACGAGGTGCGGCCCTCGCTCACCCCGGAGCAGGCGCTGTCCGGCGCCCCGGCCAGCGAGGAGCAGCGTTTCCGCGTGCCCCAGATCCTCGGGGAGGACTGATCACCATGACCGATCTCATCCGCTACACCGCGGCCGAGACCGCCACCGCGATCGCCTCCGGCACGGTCTCCGCCGTCGAGGTCGCCCAGGCCCACCTGGACCGGATCGACGCGGTCGACAAGAAGGTCAACGCCTTCCTGCACGTCGACACCGAGGGCGCGCTGGCCGCGGCCCGCGCGGTGGACGCCAAGCGCGCCAAGGGCGAGGAGCTCGGCCCGCTGGCCGGCGTCCCGCTGGCACTCAAGGACGTCTTCACCACCGAGGGCATCCCGACCACCTGCGGCTCGAAGATCCTCGAAGGCTGGATCCCGCCGTACGACGCGACCCTGACGGCGCGTCTGAAGGACGCCGGCGTGGTGATCCTCGGCAAGACCAACATGGACGAGTTCGCCATGGGGTCCTCCACCGAGAACTCCGCCTTCGGCCCGACCGGCAACCCCTGGGACCTGTCCCGGATCCCCGGCGGCTCGGGCGGCGGCTCGGCGGCGGCGCTGGCCGCGTACGAGGCCCCGCTGGCGATCGGCACCGACACCGGCGGCTCGATCCGCCAGCCCGGTGCGGTCACCGGCACGGTCGGCGTGAAGCCGACCTACGGCTCGGTCTCCCGCTACGGCCTGGTCGCGTTCTCCTCCTCGCTGGACCAGGGCGGCCCGTGCGCCCGGACCGTGCTGGACGCGGCCCTGCTGCACGAGGCCATCGCCGGCCACGACCCGCTGGACTCCACCTCGATCGACGCGCCGGTGCCGGCCGTGGTCGCGGCGGCGAAGATGCGCGACATCCGCGGCATGCGGATCGGCATCGTCAAGGAGTTCGCCGGCGAGGGCTACCAGGCCGGTGTGATGCAGCGCTTCCACGAGTCGGTGGAGCTGCTGCGCGAGCTGGGCGCCGAGGTCGTCGAGGTCTCCTGCCCGTCGTTCACGCTGGCGCTGCCCGCGTACTACCTGATCGCGCCGAGCGAGGCCTCCTCCAACCTGGCCCGCTTCGACGCCATGCGCTACGGCCTGCGGGTCGGCGACGACGGCACCCGCTCCGCCGAGGACGTCACCGCGCTCACCCGCGAGGCCGGCTTCGGCGACGAGGTCAAGCGCCGGATCATCCTGGGCACCTACGCGCTGTCCTCGGGTTACTACGACGCCTACTACGGCTCGGCGCAGAAGGTCCGCACCCTGATCTCGCGCGACTTCGACGCGGCCTTCGCCGGCGTCGACGTGCTGATCTCGCCGACCACCCCGACCACCGCCTTCCCGATCGGCGAGCGCGCCGACGACCCGATGGCGATGTACCTGGCCGACCTGTGCACCATCCCGTCGAACCTGGCGGGCAACGCGGCCATGTCGCTGCCCTGCGGCCTGGCCCCGGAGGACAATCTCCCGGTCGGCCTGCAGATCATCGCGCCCGCGATGGCGGACGACCGCCTGTACCGCGTGGGCGGCGCCGTCGAGGCCGCACTCAACGACAAGTGGGGACACCCCCTGCTGGAGGAGGCACCGGCACTGTGAGCACCGTTGCGAAGGCCAAGGGCTTCAAGCACTCGAAGCCGGGCCTGTGGCTGTCCATCGGGACGAGCGCCTTCGGCGCGGTCTCGATCGTCAAGGACGTCCGCAAGGCACGTGGCGACAACGACACCCTCAAGCTGATCAACGCCCTGGTCGGCGCCGCCGCGCTGATCACCGGCACCGCGCTCCTCGTCCGTGAGCTCAAGCGGCTCGGCGACGACGACGTGCTGCTGGGCTGACGGACCTCCAAGACTCAAGTGAAGGGGACGCTGTGAGCGTCATCAGTCTGGTCTCGTACGAGGACGCTCTCGCCTCGTACGACCCGGTGATGGGCCTTGAGGTCCACGTCGAGCTGGGTACGAAGACCAAGATGTTCTGCGGCTGCTCGACCGAGCTGGGCGCCGAGCCGAACTCGCAGACCTGCCCGACCTGCCTCGGCCTGCCCGGCTCGCTGCCGGTGGTCAACGCGGTCGGCGTGGAGTCGGCGATCAAGATCGGCCTCGCGCTGAACTGCGAGATCGCCGAGTGGTGCCGGTTCGCCCGGAAGAACTACTTCTACCCGGACATGCCGAAGAACTTCCAGACCTCGCAGTACGACGAGCCGATCGCCTTCAACGGCTACCTCGACGTGCAGTTGGAGGACGGCTCGACCTTCCGGGTGGAGATCGAGCGCGCCCACATGGAGGAGGACACCGGCAAGTCCAGCCACGTCGGCGGTGCCACCGGCCGGATCCACGGCGCCACGCACTCGCTGCTGGACTACAACCGGGCCGGCATCCCGCTGATCGAGATCGTCACCAAGCCGATCGAGGGCGCCGGCGAGCGCGCCCCCGAGGTGGCCAAGGCGTACGTGGCCGAGCTGCGCGAGCTGATCCGGGCGCTGGGCGTCTCCGAGGCCCGGATGGACAAGGGCCAGATGCGCTGCGACGTCAACCTGTCGCTGCGCCCGAACGGCACCTCGACCTTCGGCACCCGCTCGGAGACCAAGAACGTCAACTCGCTGCGCAGCGTCGAGCGGGCGGCCCGGTTCGAGATCCAGCGCCACGCCACGGTGCTGACCGACGGCGGGACGATCGTCCAGGAGACCCGGCACTTCCACGAGGACAACGGCACCACCACCGCGGGCCGGATCAAGGACAACGCCGAGGACTACCGGTACTTCCCGGAGCCCGACCTGGTCCCGATCGCCCCGGCCCGCACCTGGGTCGAGGAGCTGCGGGCCGAGCTGCCCGAGCTGCCGCGGGTGCGCCGCGCCCGGCTGCAGGCCGAGTGGGCGCTGTCCGACAAGGACATGCAGTCGGTGCTGAACGCCGGTGCGGTGGAGCTGCTGGAGCAGACCATCGCCGCCGGTGCGCCGGCCGACCAGGCCCGCAAGTGGTGGCTGGGCGAGCTGGCCCGCCGGGCCAACGAGACCGGCACCGAGCTGGCCGAGCAGCCGATCACCCCGGCCCAGGTGGCCCGGGTGTGCGCGCTGGTCGCCGAGGGCAAGCTCAACGACAAGCTGGCCCGCCAGGTCATCGAGGGCGTGCTGGCCGGCGAGGGCGAGCCGGACGCGGTCGTCGAGCAGCGCGGCCTCGCCGTGGTCTCGGACGACTCCGCGCTCGGCGCGGCCGTCGACCAGGCCATCGCCGACAACCCGGACATCGCCGCCAAGATCCGCGACGGCAAGGTCCAGGCGATCGGCGCGCTGGTCGGTGCGGTCATGAAGACCACTCGCGGCCAGGCCGACGCGGCCAGGGTCAAGGACCTGCTGCTGGCGAAGCTGTCCTGAGGACGCCTTAGGCCTCCTTAGTCCTCAAGGCCCGCCCGCACCCCGGACTCCCGGGGTGCGGGCGGGCCTTTCGGCTTCGAAAGGCAGGCGCCTAAGGCGGTCGTTCCCCCGAAGATGAGGCATGCTGCCGATGCCGCACCCCCGCCTGGGACGGAATCCTGGATGCAGGACGACGGACCGGCCACAGGGACCGGGAAGCGTCCCGAACAGGGGGACCACCACCGTGTACGAGTACGAGATCATCCGCCAGCGCCAGCACCAGCTCGAGCAGGAGGCCGAGCGCGCCCGCCTGGTGCACGAGGCCCGGACCGCCCGCGAGGCCGGGGAGCACACCGGCGGCCGCACCGGCCTGCGGGCGCGGTTCGCCCGGAGCGGACGCCGCGCCGCCGCCGCTACCGGCCGGTCGGCCACCGCCCGCCCGGCACGACTCGGCGAATGCTGACAGAGCGGCACATCCCGGGTGCCCGAGCCGGGACGGAAGGGGAGCACGCCACCGGCGTGCTCCCCTTCGGGCCGTCCGGCGCCCGGATAACGCCTCGGCCCGCGATACGGGCCTGTGGCATGCTCGCCGCCATGGAGCAGATATCGGTCAGCCCGGTCTTCGTCGGGCGCAGTACGGAGACCGACCTCCTCGCGGCGGCCCTGCGCCGCGCCGAGGCCGGGGATCCGCAGACCGTGCTGATCGGGGGAGAGGCCGGGGTCGGCAAGACCCGGCTGGTGGAGGAGTTCCTCGACAGCGCGGCCGCCGCCGGCGCGGTCACCGTGCTGGGCGGCTGTCTGGAGATCGGCGCCGAGGGCCTGCCGTACGCGCCGCTGGCCACCGCGCTGCGCCGCCTGTACCGCCAGCTGGGGCCCGAACTGGAACGGGCCGCGGCCGGCATGGAGGGCCATCTGGCCCGGCTGCTGCCGGACTTCGGCGAGGCGGACGGCGAACCGAACGACGAGTTCGGCCGGGCCCGGCTGTTCGAGCACACCGCCCGGCTGTTCGAGCGGCTCGCCGCCGACCGCACCCTGGTGCTCGCCGTCGAGGACCTGCACTGGTCCGACCGCTCCACCCGCGAACTGCTCGCCTACCTGATCCGCACCCTGCACCGCTCCCGGGTCCTGATCGTCACCACCTACCGCAGCGACGACCTGCACCGGCGCCACCCGCTGCGCCCCTTCCTGGCCGAACTCGACCGGCTGCGCACCGTCCAGCGGCTCGAACTCGACCGCTTCGGCCAGGTCGAGGTGGCCGCGCAGCTGGCCGGCATCCTGGGCACCGAGGCGCCGGACCGCGCGCTGGTGGACCGGATCCACCGCCGCTCCGAGGGCAACCCGTTCTTCGTCGAGGAGCTCGCCACCGCCCACCGGCAGGGCTGTCCGGCCGGGCTGACCGAGTCGCTGCGGGACATCCTGCTGGTCCGGGTGGAGGCACTGAGCGACGAGACCCAGCAGGTGGTCAAGTTCGCCGCCGAGGGCGGCTCCTGCGTCGAGCACGGACTGCTGGCCGCCGTCCTGGACGAGGGCGAGGAGCCGCTGATCGAGGCGCTGCGCACCGCGGTCGGCGCCAACATCCTGCGTCCCGACACCGACGGCGAGGGCTACCGCTTCCGGCACGCGCTGGTCCGCGAGGCGGTCTCGGACGACCTGCTGCCCGGCGAGCGGCACCTGATCAACCGCCGCTTCGCCGACGCCCTGGAGCAGGATCCCGCCCTGGTGGGGGACGAGGTCCGGCCCGCCCGGCTGGCCAACTACTGGTACCACGCGCACCATCCGGCCCGCGCGCTGCCGGCCGCCCTGGAGGCGGCCCGCGCCGCCCGCCGCCGCAACGCCTTCGCCGAACAGTTGCGGATGCTGGAACGCGCCCTGGAGCTGTGGGAGGAGGTCTCCGAGGACGTCCTGGAGCACACCCTGCGCCCCTACGACTGGGCCGAGACCTATCCGCCCTGCTCCTGCGACGCGGGCCGGCACGACACCTCGTGCGACCGGCTCCGGCAGGTCGACGTGCTGGCCGAGGCGGTGGTCGCGGCCCGTCGCAGCGGGGAGCGCGAACGCGGACTCAGCCTCGCCAAGCGCGGGGTCAGACTGGTCGACGAGCAGCGCGACCCGATGCGGGCCGCCTGGTTCCGGATGCAGCGGGCCCGGATGCTGGGCCACCTCGACCGGCCCGGCGGCAGCGCCGAACTCGCCTACGCGCACCGGCTGGTGGCCGACCTCGGACCGTCCGCCGTGCAGGCCGAGGTGCTCGCCCTGGAGGCGGCGCACGCGATGCTGCGCCGGCCGACCCACGAGCACCTGGCCACCGCCGAACGGGCCGTGCGGATCGCGCGGGAGGTCGGCGCGGGCAGCGTCGAGGCGCACGCCAGGATGACGCTGGGCAGCCTGCTCGCCGACTTCGACGACCCGGACCAGGGCCTGGCGGAGCTGGCCGCCGCGGTGGAGCAGGCCCGGGCGCTCGGCGTGCCCGACCTGACCTGCCGGGGGCTCAACAACCTGGCCAGCCTGCTGGTCCAGCTGGGCCGGGCCGAGGAGGCGGAACGCACCGCCCGCGAGGGGCTGGAGGCGGCCGGCTCCACCGGGCTGCTCGGCAACACCGGGGCGATCCTCACCGGCAACCTGGCCGAGGCACTGATCGCCCTCGGACGGCTGGCGGAGGCCGCCGGGGTGCTCGACGCCTGGGCCGAGGACCCGTCCAGGGACTCCCACCACGCCTTCCTCAGCCGGCTGCGGGCCGAGCTCGCCCTGCTGGCCGACGACCGGGCCGCGGCCGAGGCGGCGCTCGCCCAGGCCGTCGCGGCGGGCCGGCACGAGCAGCCCCAGCACGTCCTGCCGACCGTCCTGGTGAGCATCGAGATCGCCGCCCGCTGGGGCAGTCCGCTGGCCGCGCGCGAGCAGATCCTCGAGGTGCTGGACCGCGAGCCGGCCGGACAGCAGACGCTGCTGCTGCTCCCGCTGCTGGTCCGCGCCGCGGCCGTGGAGGCGGACGCGCGCGGACTGCCCGCCGCCGGCCCGGGGCGGGACGGGGTGCTGGCGCGGATCGCCGCCGCGGCCGAGGGCTACCGGCCGCAGGTGCCGCTGCACCAGGGCTGGGCCCGGCTGCTGGACGCCGAGCTGGCCCGCGCCCACGGCGCGGACACCGCCGGACACTGGGCCGAGGCCATCGCCCCGCTGCGGGTCGCCGGC
>NZ_JAIZ01000186.1 GCF_000710465.2 Kitasatospora sp. MBT63
GGCGCCCGCCGCACCCGCGCCGGTGGCCGCCCCGGCACCCGCGCCCGCCCCCGCCCCGCCGCGTTCGCGGCTCACCGCCCACCACAGCCCCGCCGCAGGCCCGAGGAGCACCCGCCGATGATCACCCGTGAGCAGGCCGTCCGGACGGCCCACCGCTGGATCAACGGCGAACTCCCGGACGAGGCGGCCCGGGCGGTGCGCTCGCACGAGTTCGAGCAGGGCTGGGTGGTCTGGCCGGAGCCGTCCCCGGTCCAGGTGGACCCGCTGACCGGCGCCCGCCGGGCCCCCGAGGAGATCGGCGCCGCCTGCGGGGTGGTCGACCGGGTGACCGGTGAGCTGACCGTCTGGCCGTCGGTCCCGGTGGCCACGGTGGTCCGGCGCTACCGGGACCGGCTCGGCGCGGGCGGCTTCGACCCGGTGCTGCCGCCGGTGACCGGCCCGGGCGTGCGGGCCACCCTGGTCCACCGGGACGCCGAGGGCGCGGAGCACACCCTGGTGGTGGACTCCGCCCACGGTCTCGCGCACCCGCTGCTGCGCGGCTGGCAGCAGCTGCGCCGGCAGGGCGTGCAGCCGGCCGACCTGGTCTCGCTCCACTGCGACCTGCGGCCCGGCATGCTGCCCGGCGGCTACTGGGCGTACGTGCTGGGCGTCCAGCTGCCGGACACCCCGATCGGCTACGACCACGCCAACGGGCCCTGGTTCGACCACCGGGCCGAGGGCGCCCGGGCGGCGGCCGCCGGACCGGCCCGGGCGGGCGCGCCCCGGCCGAACCGGGTGCCCTTCCCGGTCGCCGTGCCACCGGCCGTGCCCGAGCCGGCGGCCGACCTGGCGGCCCGGCTGGCGTCGGTGTTCGGCGCGGAGGGCGTACGGCGGTTCGAGCCGGCCGCCGTCCTCGCCGCCGACCTGCCGGAGTCGGTGGCCCGGCCGCTCACCGAGGTCGGCCTGCCCAGGGTGGTGGAGGGGTTCTTCGCCCTGCACCACCCCGAGCCGGACGGGATCGCGGACGGCGGGCGGACCGCGCCGGTGCTGCCCGAGCTGACCGGCTGGCTGGCCGGGCTCGGCCGCGGCGCGCGGGCCACCGCGGCCGCCCGGCAGGGGCTGCTGGGCCAGGTGCTGATCGGCACCGACGGCTGGGCGCTGATCACGGTCGACACCGCCCAGGGCCGGGTCAGGGCGGTCGACCCCGACCTGGCCACCGCCAGGTACTGCAACGCCGACCTGACCGCCTTCACCCGCTGCCTCGCCCTGCTCGCCGACCGGCTGCCGCGGCTGCGCGGCCTCGACGCGCAGAGCGCGGGACCGGCCGTCGCCGAGTTCCAGTGGGCGCTGGCCACCCTCGACCGGACCGTCTTCGACGACCCCGAGAACTGGTGGTCGGTGATCGTCGAGCAGCTCTGGCACGGCCAGCTCTGACGGCCCGGCCGGGCGCGGACCTCACGGCCGCAGGAAGCCCTCCAGCGCGCTGGCGAAGGCGACCGGGATCTCGTGCATCGGGTAGTGCCCGGTGCCGGCCAGCACCTCCAGGGACGCCTGCGGGTAGTGGGAGAGCCAGGTGGCCTGCATGACCGGTTCGGTCAGGGCGAGGTCGTGCTCGCCGATGAAGACCTTCACCGGCAGCCTGCTCCCGGCGACCTCGGCGGCGAAGTCCTGGGTGGTCCAGTCGGTCAGGTAGGCCGCGAAGGCCTCCGGCCGGGAGTCGGTCAGCGACCGCGCGGTCATCCGGTCCAGCCAGACGGAGTTGGCCCGCTGCCCGGTGACCAGGTCGAGGATGGCCCGGCGGTTGGCCGGGCGCCGGGCCGCGCCGTGGAACAGCGCGTGCGCGTCGGCGTCCAGCGGGTAGGCGGAGGCCGGCACCGGGGTGATCCCGGCCAGCCGGTCGACCCGGTGCGGGGCCTCGGCCAGCACCCGCTGGGCCGCCTTCCCGCCCATCGAGTGGCCGACCAGCGAGAACCGCTCCCAGCCGAGTTGGTCGGCCAGCGCCAGCACGTCCCCGGCGATCTCGGCCAGGGTGTGGTCGCCGGGCACGTCGATGCGGTCGCCGTAGCCGCGGTAGTCGAGCAGCGCGTAGCTGAAGGTGTCGCCGTCCAGGTGGTCGAGGAACGGGCCCCAGCCGCGGGTGGTGCCGAACCAGTCGTGCAGCACCACCACCCGGTGCCCGCCGGTGCCGACCATGCGATGACTGATCGTCATATCAACGTCCCCTGAGCAGAGATGGGTCCCCGTCCGATCGTTATTCATCCCCGGGCGGGCGGCCGCCAACCGTCACCGGCACCGCCCGCGGGCCGGGCACCCGCGGGCCGTCCGAACGGAGGACCCGCACAATCGGGCAGGTGAGCGGGCCGGATCGCGTAGCGTGGTCGGTTATGCGACTCGGTGTGCTCGACGTAGGTTCCAACACCGTCCACTTCCTCGTGGTGGACGCCCACCCCGGTGCTGCCCCGCTGCCCGCTTACTCGCACAAGGCCGAGCTGCGGCTGGCCGAGCTGCTGGACGCGGACGGGGCGATCGGCGCGGAGGGCGTCGAGCGCCTGACCGCCATGGTGGCGTCCTCGCTCGCGGTGGCCGAGGACAAGGGAGTGGTGGACCTGCTGCCGTTCGCCACCTCCGCCGTCCGGGAGGCCGCCAACGGCGAGGAGGTGCTGGCCGGGATCGCCGCCGAGACCGGCGTCGAACTGCAGGTGCTCTCCGGCCAGGACGAGGCCCGGCTCACCTTCCTCGCGGTCCGCCGCTGGTTCGGCTGGTCCTCCGGCCGGCTGCTCAACCTGGACATCGGCGGCGGTTCGCTGGAGATCGCCTGCGGCATCGACGAGCAGCCCGACGTCGCCTGCTCGCTGCCGCTCGGCGCGGGCCGGCTGACCGCCCGGCTGCCCGGCGACGTCGCCGACCCGGACGACCTGCGGGACCTGCGCCGCCACATCCGCACCGAGATCGCCCGGGTGGTCGGCGAGTTCGCCCGGATCGGCGCGCCCGACCACGCGGTGGCCACCTCCAAGACCTTCAAGCAGCTCGCCCGGATGACCGGCGCCGCCCCCACCGACGCGGGCGTCCGGGTGCCGCGCCGGCTCACCCGGGCCGGCCTGGCCGCCTGGCTCCCGCGGCTCGGCGCGATGACGGTGGCCCAGCGGGCGCAGATCCCCGGCGTGTCCGAGGGCCGGGCGAGACAGCTGCTGGCCGGCGCCCTGGTCGCGGACGCCGCGATGGACCTGTTCGGCCTCGACGAGCTGGACATCTGCCCCTGGGCGCTGCGCGAGGGGATCATCCTGCGCCGCCTGGACGCGATGGACGGCGCCCCCTTCCACTCCACCGCCCTGACCGGCTGACCCCCGGGCCGGGCACCGCCCGGCC
>NZ_JAIZ01000187.1 GCF_000710465.2 Kitasatospora sp. MBT63
GCCGGGAGGCCGGGCGGGTCCGCGCAGCCGGGCCCGGGCGGCCGCGCCACCGGGGAGACGGCCGCCGCGCAGGCCGGGCTGGGAAGCGCGGCGCGAGCCCCGCCCGGGGAGTCCCCGGGCCCGCCGCTCTCCCTCGCCGCTTCCCGTGCTCACCACCTACGGGGCCTCCGGCTTCCGGGCGGCGCACCACGGCGGGACGCCGGGGTGCGGGCAGCCGCCGCGCGGCGTCCGGTCCGGGCCCACCGGGTCCGGGCTCACCGGGCGTGACGAATGCTGCCGAACAGTGACATACCCCACTGAAGCCGGGCCTATCCCGGCATACGGGTCGTCTTTACGGCGTGACCTGCCTGGACCAACGCCCGGCGGTGTTCACCGCGCCGAACCGTCCAGCAGGGCGGCGACGTGCGGCAGGACCTCGCGGTCGTGCTCCAGCCAGTCGACGTCCTCCAGCTCGTCGGGGCCGAGCCAGCGCAGCTCCGAGTGGTCCTCCAGCGGGCGCGGCTCGCCGTCGACCAGTTCGGCCGCCCAGATCCGCAGCTCCAGGCCGGCCCGGATCGGCCAGCTGCCCGGCAGCTGCCGCAGCGCCCGCGCGCGGATGCCCAGCTCCTCCTGCAACTCGCGCTCCAGCGCCTGCTCCTGGCTCTCGCCGGGCTCGGCCTTGCCGCCCGGGAACTCCCAGTAGCCCGCCACCTCGGGCGGGGCGCTGCGCCGCGCCGCCAGTACCCGGCCCCGGTGGATGAGGGCCCCACCGACCACGATCCGCGTCTCCATGGCCCACGACCCTATGCGGACTCGCGCTCCACCCAGTACAGCTGCTTGTGGCCGCGGGCCTCGAACTCGGCGGCGAGCTGCTCGGCGGCCGCCCGGGTCAGCCCGCCCGCCACCAGGTACCGGTTGCCGTTGTCGTCCTGGCGCATCACCCGAAAGGTCTCCACAGCGCGACGGTACCGGGCCCGGCCCGGTGGGGGACGGGCCGGGCCCGGAGCAGAACTCCGACCGTAGGCACGGCTTGCTACCGCCGGGTACGGAGGTGGTTAACAACAGGTAAGGCGCGCGTCGCGCCTACCGCCCGGAGACGGCTCCGGTGCGGTGCTCCGACGGGCGGCGCGAGACTACCGGAGTGCGCCAGGGTTGGACATACCGTCGGCGAACGCGCGGCAAACTAGCGGCGACACACTGTCCCGCCCCTTGGGACGGCGGGATCCACGCTCGACCGGGCGGGCCGGGCGCGCGGACAATCGCAGCCATGGGAAAGACCTACGAACACATCGACGACCGCCTGCGGAAGTTCATCGAGAGTCAGCCGGTCTTCTTCACCGCCACCGCCCCGCTCGCCGCCGACGGGCACGTCAACGTCTCCCCCAAGGGCCGCTCCGGCACCCTCGCGGTGCTGGACGAACTCACCCTGGCCTACCTGGACTTCGGCGGCAGTACCGCCGAGACCCTGGCGCACCTGCGGGAGAACGGCCGGATCACCCTGATGTGGTGCGCCTTCGAGGGCCCGCCGACCGTGCTGCGGGTGCACGGGCGCGGCGAGCCGGTGTTCCGGGACGACCCGCGGTTCGCCGGGCTGCTCGGGCACTTCCGCCCGGAGGCGGACGGCGCGGGTCTGCGCGCGGTGGTCCTGGTCACCGCGGAGCGGGTGAGCGACTCCTGCGGGTTCGCCGTCCCGTACCTGGACTACCGCAGCGACCGGGAGTTGCACGCCCAGCACTTCGGCCGCAAGAGCGACGAGGAGTTCCGCGCCTACTGCGAGGGCAAGCCGTACGTCGGCACCAGCCTCGACGGGCTGCCCGCGCTGCCCATGCCGCTGCCGCCCCGGCCGGTCTGATCCGGCGGGGGCGGCAGCGGGCGCGCCGGGGCGCTCGTGGCGGTCGTGGCGTCAGCCGATGGTGAACCAGGTGGTGCGGGACTTCTTCCACTCCGGGTGGGTCAGGTCCTTGGCCTCGGTGCCGTCGCCGTAGAGGTCCGCCGAGCCGTCGTCGGTGATCAGCTGGGCACGGGCACCGGGCACCGACAGGTCCGGGACGTCGACCACGGCCTCCCAGCCGCCCGCGTCGCTGGTCGGCAGGTCGAGCACCTTGACCGGGGCGTCCGAGGGCTGCCCGGTCCAGCGGTAGAGCGCGTACGGGTCGGAGTTGTCGTCGGCGGCCCAGGAGCCCGCCACGATCAGGTACTGGCCGGCCGCGTTCTTGCGGATGTCACGGACCGACAGGCCGCCGAGGTCCAGCGTGACCGGGGTGCCGAAGGTGGCGTGCACCGAGCCGCCGGCCAGCCTGTCGAAGTTGGTGACCGGCACCAGCAGCGCCTTGCCGCCAGCCGCCGGCGGCACCAGCGGCGCCCGGAAGCCCACGTAGGCGGTGGTGGTGGAGCCCGGCGCGAACTCCAGGCCCTCCACGTTGAAACCGTCGATCTGCTTGGGGATCTCGCCCGCGGCGGAGCCGGCCGCGAAGCCGTACCGGTTGCCGTTGGCCTTGTCCCAGGCGATCAGGTCGGCCCGCAGCCCCTTGTACGAGCCGCCGAGCGCCAGCTGGGTGGCGGCGCCGGAGCCGGTCACCGTGGTGGTGAACAGGGTGGCCCGGTCGGCCTTGATCTCGCCGTCCTTGTTGTTGCCCAGCGAACCCAGCCAGTAGATGGTGTTGCCGACCCGGGTGGCCGCCTCGATGTCGATCTCCTTGGAGACGCCGAGCGACGAGGAGAAGTCCCAGGTGCGCACCGGCGCGCCGGAGGCGTTGCGGTCGTACAGCCGCAGCACGTTGGACTCGTCGTCGGCGACCACGATGTAGCCGCCGCCCGCGTCCACCGCCGCCGAGGCGTCGCTGGAGCCGGTCAGGTAGCGGGCGTCCGCCGAGTGCTGGACGGCGGCGGAGGCCGCGTAGTGCAGCGTCTTGGTGGCGGTCTTGCCACCGAGACCGGTGACCTTGACCGTCAGGTCGGTGTAGCCGACCCCGCGCGCGGCCACCGTCAGGGTGCGGCTGCCGGTGGTGCCGGTCACCGACACGTCGGTGGTCTTCGCCACCGAGGACCTGCTGGTGGCCGACGCGGCGACGGTGAGCGCGGAGACGTCCGCGCCGCTCTGCGCGACCGTCACGGTGACCGTCGGGTCGCCGGTGGCGCCCACGGCGCCGGACAGGTAGGCCGCCGACAGGGAGATGGTGGGGGTGCCGTAGCTCGCCGCGGTGGCGGGAGCGGCGAGCGCGGGTACGGCGGCGAGCACGAGTGCTGCCGCGGCGAGACCGAGCGAGCTGGGACGGGACACCTGATGGCCCTTCGACGGACGGGGGATGCGAGGACCGGACCAGGGTGGGGGCGGCGGGCGAACGGCGGAGATACAAAGGCCGGTGGTTCGGCGAACAGCTCACCGCCAGCGGTGGCGTGGAGCGCGGAGCGGGGGGTGAACCGCGGTGTGGAGCGCGAGCCGTAGCGTGGGGGTGAACCACCAGCCCGCACCGACAGATCGGACCGGTCCATGGCCGCCGCCGCACGCCCGTACGTCCTGCTGAGCGCCGCCGTCTCGGTCGACGGCCGCCTCGACGACGCCGGCCCCGAGCGGCTGCTGCTCTCCAACGCCGAGGACTTCGACCGGGTCGACCAGCTGCGGGCCGGCTGCGACGCGATCCTGGTCGGCGGCAACACCCTGCGCCGCGACAACCCCCGGCTGCTGGTCAACTCCCCCGCCCGCCGGGCGGCCCGGGCGGCGGCCGGCCGCAGCGCCTACCCACTGAAGGTCACGCTGAGCGCGAGCGGCGACCTGCCGGCCGGGCTGAACTTCTGGCACACCGGCGGCGCCAAGGTCGCGTACACCACCGATGCCGCCGCCCCCCGGCTGCGGGCCGCGCTGGCGGGACTGGCGGACGTGGTGGCGGCGGGCCCGCAGGTCGGGCTGGGAGCCGTACTGGACGACCTCGGCGCGCGCGGCGTCGAGCGGCTGATGGTCGAGGGCGGCGGCAGCGTGCACACCCAGTTCCTGGCCGAGGGGCTGGCCGACGAGCTCCAGTTGGCGCTCGCCCCGCTGCTGGTCGGCCAGGCGGACGCGCCGCGCTTCCTCGGCACCGCCGACTTCCCGGGCGGACCCGGGCGGCGGATGCGGCTGCTGGAGGCACGTACGGTGGGGGACGTCGTCCTGCTCAGGTACGCCCCGAAGGAGCCCACCCCGTGACCAGCGAGCTGCAGTGGCTGACGCGCGCCGTCGAACTGTCCCGCAACTGCCCGCCGTCCACGACCGCGTTCTCGGTCGGCGCGGTGATCGTCGGCGCCGACGGCGAGCTGCTCAGCGAGGGCTGGAGCCGGGAGAGCGACCCGAACGACCACGCCGAGGAGGCCGCGCTCGCCAAGCTGCCGGCCGGCGACCCGCGTCTGCGCGGCGCGACCGTGTACAGCTCGCTGGAGCCCTGCGGGCAGCGCGCCTCCCGGCCGCTCACCTGCGCGCAGCGGATCATCGCGGCCGGGGTGCCGCGGGTGGTGGTGGCCTGGCGCGAGCCCGACCTGTTCGTGACGGCCTGCCAGGGCACGGCGCTGCTCACCGCCGCCGGGGTCGAGGTCGTCGAGCTGCCCGAGCTGGCGCAGGCGGCCCGGGAGGTCAACGCGCACCTGCTGGGGCAATGAGTTTGTATCCTAGGAGAACAAACTCGCTCCCTGGAGGTACCCGGATGTCCGCCACCACCCCGCCGGCCACGGCCCCGGCCGCCACCGCCTCGACCACCACGGCCCCGACCGCCGCCGCGGGCCGCCCCACGACGCTGCCCGCCCGGGCGCTGCTGCTCGACATGGACGGCACCCTGGTCAACTCCGACACGGTGGTCGAACGCTGCTGGCGCCGCTGGGCCGCCCGGCACGGGCTGGACGGGGACGCCGCGATGAAGGTGGTGCACGGCCGCCAGGGCCACCTCAGCATGGCCATCCTGCTGCCCGACCGCCCGATGGAGGCAAACCTGGCGGAGAACCGGCAGATGCTCGCCGAGGAGACCGCCGACGTCGACGGCGTGATCCCGGTCCCCGGCGCGGAGTCCTTCATGGCCGCGCTGGCCGGCCTCCCGCACGCCCTGGTCACCTCCGCCGACGAGGCACTCGCCCGGGTCCGGATGGGCGCGGCCGGGCTGCCGCTGCCCGCGCTGCTGGTCACCGCCGAGTCGGTCGGCGCCAGCAAGCCCGACCCCGAGGGCTTCCTGAAGGCCGCCGCCGAACTCGGCGTCGACCCGGCCGACTGCATCGTCTTCGAGGACTCCGAGGCCGGGGTGGCGGCCGGCCGCGCGGCCGGCATGCGCGTGGTGGGCGTCGGCCCGCGGGCCGCGGCCCACCGGCCGACCGCGCACGTCGCCGACCTGACCGCCGTCACCGTCCGGGCGGACGGGGACGGCGGGATCCTGCTGCTGCTCGGCTGACGGGGCGCCTGGCGACCCGGTGACCCTGCGGGTGTCAGGGCGGCCCCGCAGGTGTACGGGCGCCCCTGCGGGTGTCAGGGCGTCGCGGGCGGGAGAACGGCGTTGGCGAGCCCCAGCACGTACTTCATGTCCGCGCCGCCGACATCGGTGGGGTTGAACGAGTAGACGATCGTGCGGGCCAGGTCGCGGGTGGCGAACACCCCGCTGGTGTAGCCCGGGCGGGTGCCGGTCTTGCCCCACAGGTCGACGCCGTTGAGCACCGTGTGCTCCAGCCCCATGCTCATGCAGGCCCGCCCGGCGTCGGGACCGGCCGCGCAGTGGCTGCTGCTGCGGTTGGGCACGTCCGGGACGGTGAACAGCAGCCGCTGCTGCGCGGCGGGCAGCAGCCGGCCCCGGAACAGCGCCGTCACGAAGCGGTCCAGGTCGGGCGCGCTGGAGATCAGCCCGCCCTCCGCCCACGGGAACGGGCTCTGCTCGGTGACGTCCACCCGCCGGGTGCCGCCGCTGCCGTCCGGCACGCTCAGGTAGGCCCGGGCGGACGGGCGGGCGAGGAGCGGATCGTCCGCGGCGGGGACGTCGGTGTCGCGCAGGCCCAGCGGGCGGATGATCCGGCTGCGCACCTCGTGCGCGTAACTGTGGCCGGTGACCTTCTCGATCAGCAGGCCGGCCACGAAGGTGTTCATGCCGTTGTACTGCTGCGCGGTGCCCGGCTCGAAGCTCATCGACTGGCCCGCCATCGAGCCGACCACCTGCTGCGGGGTGAGGCTCTGGAACCGGTGCTCGGCGAACCAGGCGTTGGAGCCGTCGCCCCAGCCGTCGCCGGTGCCGTTCGGCAGCCCGCTGGTGTGGTTCAGCAACTGCCCCACCGTGACCGGCGCCAGGCCGGCGGGCAGGACACCCGGCAGGTAGCCCTGTACGGGGGCGTCCAGGTCGATGCGGTGCTCGGCCGCCAGCTGGAGCACCACGGCGGCCGTGAATACCTTGGAGATGCTGCCGATCCGGAACCGCCCGTCGACGTCGACCGGGCGGCCGGTCACCAGGTCACCCTCGCCCCAACTGGTGCTGTACTGCCCGGCGCTGCCGGTCACCCGCAGCAGCGCGCCGGTCAGATCGGCGTTCGGCAGCGCGGGCACCGCCCGCCGGATCGCCGCCCGGTCCAGCGGCGGCAGCTTCACCCGCACCCCCTGCCCGCCCGCGGTCGCGGCAGCCACCGCGCCCGTTCCGGCGGGCTCGGCCGCCAGGGCCGGTGCGGCCACCCCCGCGGTGAGCGCCACGAGCAGCGCGCCGGCGGCGGCGATCGTCGACCAACGGGTGCGGTTCACCTTCGAGTTCATGCCTGCGTTCCCCCGATTCCGGTACCTCCGGGCCGGCCGTCCCGGCCCCACCACCCACCCTGCCGGCACCCCACCGCCGAGCCATCGGGGACCGCCCCCGAACCAACCCGGACCAGTCCATGACACGACGTCAGGGTCACCCCACCGGGCGGCGACCGTCGCCAAGGCCCACAGCAGGGGACCCGCAGACCCGCGCCCCTCGCCACCCGCCTCGGCCGGGTTCAACTCATGCTTCCGAATGTCCAGTTATGAGCTAGCGTTGACCCCGCACCGCGTGTCCTCCCGGAGGACGTACGCGACGCGACCAGCAAGGACGTCGACCCTTTCGGTTCGGCGACGCAGCCCCATGGTGCGCTCCCGGCGGGAGCCATCCGGCGCTCGTCACCTCTCTCGAAAGGGACGCGCCCCATGGCCACCGTCAAGTACACGCCCAAGCAGCGCACATGGGTCCGTGATGTCCTGGTGGGGATCACGACGAGCCTCGGCTCGAACCTGCTGTGGATGTTGGCGCAGGCAGTGGTGCACCGCCTCGGCTGAGCCGGGCGTCGGGCGGGCCTCCGGGGGCCCGCCCTCACCGTGCCGCAGGCCCGGGTTAGTCTACGGATCGTCATTGCGGCCCGACGGGCTTCCGCTCCGCTCCGGTGGAGCCACGAAGGACATGCCCCCACCCGCGCGAGTCATCTCGTGCCTGGGGAACCCTCGTGCTTCTGCAACACTCCGCAGCCGAACTCGGTCGTCTCATCGTTGCCCGGCCCGGATCCACGCACCTCCCGCTCACCGAGCTGTTGATCGACGAGCATTCCAAGGTCAAGGGCCCACCGACCGACGGCGACGTCGCGTCCTGGAACAACAGCATCCCGGTGGTGGTCGGCGCCCTGCTGGCCTGCGGTCGTGACGAGGTGGAGGTGCAGGTCGAGGTCGACCTGCCGCACACCAATTCCGCGGTCGACCTGGTGCTGTGCGGCCGGCATCCCGGCACGGGAGCGGACTCCTACCTGGCGGTCGAGCTGAAGCAGGTACGGCACGCCACGGTCGACCCCCGGTGTCCGATCGCCGTGGACCTCGGGTTCGGCAACGGGAAGAACAAGCTGCACCCCGTGCGGCAGGTCCAGCGGTACTGCGAGTACATGATCCGCTACCTCCCCCACCTTCGGGACGGCGAGGATCGGCTGACGGGTGTGGCGCTGCTCCACAACGCACGCGACGCGGACGTGGAAGCACTGTTCGATCTGCCCGAGACCGAGCACGGCTTCCTCTACACGCTCGACGACCTCGACCGGTTCCGGCGGGTCCTCACCTCGAGATTCGCCGCCGCGTCCGGGGAACGCGCAGCGAGCGCGCTGACACAGGCCCGCCGCGACCCCCTGCTCAAGGTCACCGACGTGGCACGACAGCGGTCCGTCGTCGGTGGCGGTCTCCTGCTGCTCGACGAGCAATACGTCGCGGTCGACCGCATCACCCGGCATCTGGAGAAGACCGCACCGCTCACCGGCATGGACGTCGGGCTGTTCCAGGACGCCGACCCCGCGCCGATCCCCGCCCCCGGTGGGGGTCCCAAGCGCGTGTACATCCTGCGGGGCGGCCCCGGGAGCGGGAAGAGCGCTGTGGCGTTGGAGCTTCAGCGTGCGC
This sequence comes from Kitasatospora sp. MBT63, assembly GCF_000710465.2. Classification (GTDB taxonomy): domain Bacteria; phylum Actinomycetota; class Actinomycetes; order Streptomycetales; family Streptomycetaceae; genus Kitasatospora. The sequence goes on from NZ_JAIZ01000187.1 coordinate 8,345, forward strand.
TCGGGCTCGCCGGCCGGGAGGCCGTGCTGGCCAGCGGATCCCATGCGTACACGGAGACGCTGCGCCAGATCATGGTCAGCACGGCGCGCCGCGGGCAGACGTCGATCAAGCGAAGCGCGGCCAACAAGCTGTACCAGTACTTCAACAGCTTCACCGACACTCCGCCGGACGGTATCGAGGTCCTGATCTGCGACGAGGCACACCGTATGCGGCGCAGTTCGACACACCGCTGGACGCCGAAAGAACTCAGGGACGACGATCGTCCGCAGGCGACCGAGTTGATCCGGGCCGCCAAGGTGCCGATCTTCCTGCTCGACGACCACCAGTCGATCCGCCCCGACGAGGTGGGCACCGCGGGCTATCTCAAACGACTGGCCGAGGAGAGTGGCTGCCTGGTCGAGGTGACCGATCTGGAGGGAACGTTCCGGGCGGGTGGCAGCAAGCGGTATCCGCGCTGGGTCCAGCAGTTGCTGGGCCTGAGCGCCTCCGACCCGGTGGGCTGGCAACCGGACGGACGGATGACCCTCACGGTCGCCGACTCCCCCGAACAGATGGAGCGGTTCATCCTGGAGCGTGGCTTCGAGGGAGCCACCGCCCGTATCACCGCCGGTTTCTGCTGGCCGTGGAACAAGCCGGATGGGGAGCGGCTGGTCGAGAACGTGCACATCGGGACGTGGCACAAGCCGTGGAACGTCAAGCCCGAGCACAGCGTGCCGCACGCGCCGAAGTCAGACCTGTGGTCGACCGATCCGCGCGGCATCGGGCAGATCGGCTGCGTCTACACCGCGCAGACCTTCGAGTACGACTGGAACGGCGTCATCATCGGCCCCGACCTGCTGTTCCGCAACGGGAAGTTCACGGTGGACCGGAGCGCCTCGTGCGATCCCGCCTTCCACCGTTCGGTCGACGACGAGGTCGTCGACCGGTGCATCCGCAACGCCTACCACGTGCTCCTGACCCGCGGTGTCGTCGGCACCGTGGTCTACGCGGTCGACCCGGCCACCCACAACGAACTGCGCAGGCTCGTTCCGGGCACCATCGGCATGCAGAACTACAACGGCACCCGGCCCAGACTCACTGCGGAAGGATCTCAGCTGCCGCCCGCCTACAACAGACGTCACGGGTAGCCTTGATCCGTCGTCGCTGCGGCCCGCCGGGCTTCCGCTCCATCCGACGGAGCCACTAGGACATGCCCCCACCCGCACGAGTTCCTTCGTGCTGCCTGGGGGCAATTCTTGCTTTTCCGCGACTCCGCCGCCGCGGTCGCCGCCGAGTGCCACTCGGGCGCTCTCTTCTTCCGCCTGACCGAGCAGTTCGTACACGCGCACGGGCACCGGCCCAGCCCGTCCGAGGTCCGCTCCTGGGAGCGCAGCATCCCGGTGCTCGCGAGCGCGCTGAACGACGCCGGGCTCGGGCAGGTGGAGATGCTCCTGGAGTACGGGCTGCCGCTGAACAGCAAGCGGGCCGACGCCGTGCTGGCCGGGTTCCACCCCGGGACCGGCCTGCCGTCCTACGTCGTCGTGGAACTGAAGCAGTGGAGCAGCGCCGAGCCTGACGACGAGGACCCGTCGCTGTGCCGCATCGACGCCTACGCCCGAGCGCTGCTGAACCCCGTCGACCAGGTGCGCGGCTACTGCGAATACCTCATCTCCTTCAACGGCGCACTGGCCGGACACCCGGAACGTCTCAGTGGCGCCGCGTATCTGCACAACGCCACCGAGTTCGGGGTCAGTGGACTCTTCGAGGCCCGGCAGGACCAGCACGGTCAGCTCTTCATCGGTGCGCGGCGCGGTGAGTTCATCGACTTCCTGCGCTCGACACTGAGTGCGGCGCCGGGCGCCTCGGTCGCTGACGAGCTCGTCCACGCAAAGGTCGGCCCGTCCAGGCAGCTCATGGCGGCGGCCGCCCAAGAGGTCCGCGAGCGCGAGCAGTTCGTCCTGCTGGACGAGCAGCGGGTCGCATACCGCACGGTCCTCAATGCCGTCCGCCGTGCCGGGCAGTCCGACCACAAGGAGGTCGTGGTCGTCACCGGCGGGCCGGGCACCGGCAAGAGCGTCATCGCGTTGTCGCTCCTCGGCGAGTTGTACCGGCAGGGCGTCACCGCGCTGCACGCGACGGGCTCGAGCTCGTTCACGACGACGATGCGACGGGTCGCAGGTGCTCGAAAGCGCGAGGTGCAGGAACTCTTCAAGTACTTCAACAGCTTCATGACCGCCGAGCGCAACAGCCTCGACGTCCTGATCTGCGACGAGGCCCACCGCATACGGGAGACGTCGGCGAACCGCTACACCCCGGCATCGAACCGTACCGGCAAGGCCCAGATCGAGGAACTCATCGATGCGGCTCGGGTCCCGGTCTTCCTGCTGGACGAGCACCAGGTCGTTCGGCCCGGCGAGATGGGCACGGTGGCGGAGATCGAGGCAGCCGCCGCCAAGAAGGGGCTCGGCTGTCAGGTGGTAACACTGGACAGCCAGTTCAGATGCGGTGGCAGCGATGCGTATCTGCGCTGGGTGGTCAGGCTGCTGGGGCTCGAGCCGGGCGGCGCGGTGGGGTGGGAGCCGGACGGCAGGATGCACCTCATGCTCGCGGACGGCCCACGGGAGATGGAAGCGTTCCTCGATGGCCGTCGCTCGCAGGGCTACAGCGCGCGGATGTCCGCCGGCTACTGCTGGAAGTGGACGAAGCAGGTGCCGCCCGGGCAGGCACTGCCCGCGGACGTGGTCGTCGGGGAGTGGGAGCGGCCCTGGAACGTCTTCGGCGACCGAGCCGTCAACGGCGCGCCTCCGGCCGCCCTGTGGGCGACCGATCCGGCCGGTTTCGGACAGGTCGGCTGCGTCTACACGGCGCAGGGATTCGAGTACGACTGGAGTGGTGTCATCATCGGCCCCGACCTCGTGTGGCGGGGAGACCGCTGGGTCACCGACCGTACGGCGTCCAAGGACCCCGTCTTCAAGAAGTCGACTTCGGACGCCGATGTGGACCGCCTGATCCGCAACACCTACAAGGTGCTGCTGACCCGGGGAATGATCGGCACGGTTGTGTACTCCACCGACGCCGAGACCCGCGAAAAGCTCCGCGAGCTGGCCGGTGTCCCGGAGCGGACCGAACAGGCCGGCGCAGATGCACCGACCATCGAGTACGACCCGCGCACCCGGCTCTCGGCAGAAGCCTGAGGACACGGCACGGAACGGGAAGGGGTCCGACCCTGCAGGAGCCGGGCCCCTTCCAACCGAAGAATTCAGTGGTCCGGGCCGTTCCGTGTCGGCGGCGGCTGCTTCCATGGCGGCATGAGTACCGCGCACGAGACAGCCACCCTTCTCCCCGACCCCGCCCGGCTCCGTGCGCATCTGCGCGCGCTGGCCGTCCTGGACGCGGCGATCTCCGACGATCCGCGGTTCTGCCAGTACACCTTCGATTCCGCCTGGGGACCCGGCGTGGAGGGCGCATTGATGGAGAACGGCTCGGGGGACGACTTCTCCGTCCTCTTCACCCCGGCCGGGGTGCTCCTGCGCGGCTTCGACCACGAGTCGCAGATGAGCCCGTACGGGACGGACGACGAGGAAGTCTGGCCCGGTGTCATCGACGACGTGCCCGCCGCGCTGCGCCCGCTCCTGCACGAGCCCGCCTTCCGCGACGAGGACCTCGACCTTCCTCGGGTCACCGTCTGCCTGTGGTGGGAGACCGGCGACACCGCCTGGCGCACCGGCTCGACCATCGTCTTCCCCGCCGGCAGCGAGGACCCGGACGGATCCGGTTTTCTCTTCCACCTCCTCACGGACCGCTCCGCCGAGGCCGTGCAAGGTCACTTCGAGGACTACTACGAGCGCTCCGTCCCCGTCGAGGCCGTCCGCCACGTCCTCGCCGGACACCCGCTCACCCCCGCGGTCGCCAGGGCCCTCAACCCGGCCGCCCTCTCGGAGGACGCACTGCTCCGAAGGGTCACCTCGAACCCCGAGGCCGCCCGCTACCTGTCCGGTGACGGCGAGTTCGACCTCGCCCGCACCGACCCGATCGAATCGATCGCCCTGCCCAACGGACTCCCGGTGGAGCCCGTCGCCGGCTGCAACGCGGGCGGCACCCACTACCTCTGCGGCCCGGCCGTCCCCGACGGCCCCCGACCCGTGCTCTACACCGACTCGGAGGGCCGGGCCTCCCTCATCGCCGAGTCCCTCGCCGACGCCCTGACCCTCGCCATCGTCCTACCGTCCTGGCACGACGCCTTGGCCGGCTTCCGGCCCCCGGCCCTCAGCTCCGACTACCTCGAGGACCACCCGGACCACCCCGCTGTCCGCGACCGTCTCCTCCCCGCGCTCTGCCTCCCGCCGGCCACCGACCGGGAGGTCCTGGACCGCCTGCTCACCACCGCCGCCCGCACCGTCCCCGGCGGATTCCTCCCTCACGTGCCCGGTGAGGAGGAGTCCGCCTTCGAGCCGATGCTGGAACCGTCCGCGGAGTAGGAGCACGGCGACGGGGGCGTCCCCGAACCCGCCTCCCACCCCGAGGCGCAGGCCGAGCTCCGGAAGATCCCTCGCGACACGGCGCTGCGCGTCCTGGCCAGGCTGACCGAGCCGGAAGCCGCCCCTCTCGGCTTCGACACCCCCGCGCTCGTGTCCCAGCCCGAACGTCGCCGCCTGCGGGTCGGTGACTACCGCGTCGTCCACACGGTCGACAACGGCGAGCTGGTGGTCCGGGCCGTTCACGCGGGGCATCGATCCACCGTTACGAGACCTGACCGCCGCTGACCCCGCGTCCGAACATCCGGCGACCATCCGGCGCGGCGACCACGAAGGGGCCGGACTCGACGGAGTCCGACCCCTTACGGTCTGCGCGGGCGACGCTTCGACTAGACGTTGAAGCGGAACTCCACCACGTCGCCGTCCTGCATGACGTACTCCTTGCCCTCGATGCGGGCCTTGCCCTTGGCGCGGGCCTCGGCGATGGAGCCGGTCTCGACCAGGTCGTCGAAGGAGATGACCTCCGCCTTGATGAAGCCCTTCTGGAAGTCGGTGTGGATGACTCCGGCGGCCTCGGGGGCGGTGGCACCCTTCTTGATGGTCCAGGCCCGGGTCTCCTTGGGGCCGGCGGTGAGGTAGCTCTGGAGGCCGAGGGTCTCGTAGCCGACGCGGCCGAGGGTGGCCATGCCGGTCTCCTCCTGGCCCATGGACTGGAGGAGCTCCAGCGCCTCGTCCTCGTCCATGCCGATCAGCTCGGACTCGATCTTCGCGTTGAGGAAGATCGCCTCGGCCGGGGCGACCAGCGCGCGCTGCTCGTCCTTGAAGGCCTCGTCGGTCAGCTCGTCCTCGTCGACGTTGAAGACGTAGAGGAACGGCTTGGTGGTGAGCAGGTGCAGCTCGCGCACGGAGGAGGCGTCGAAGCCGACCTCGAAGAGCGTCTTGCCGGACTCCAGGACCTTCTGGGCCGCCTCGGCCGCCGCCAGGGTGGCCGCCGACTCCTTCTTCAGGCGGGCCTCCTTCTGCAGGCGGGGCAGCACCTTCTCGATCGACTGCAGGTCGGCGAGGATCAGCTCGGTGTTGATGGTCTCGATGTCGTCCTTGGGCGAGACCTTGCCGTCCACGTGCACCACGTCGGGGTCGACGAAGGCCCGGATGACCTGGCAGATCGCGTCCGACTCGCGGATGTTGGCGAGGAACTTGTTCCCCAGCCCCTCGCCGACCGACGCGCCGCGCACGATGCCGGCGATGTCCACGAAGTCCACCGTCGCCGGCAGGATGCGCTGCGAGCCGAAGATCTCGGCGAGCTTGGCCAGCCGGGAGTCCGGGACGCCGACCACGCCGACGTTGGGCTCGATGGTGGCGAACGGGTAGTTGGCCGCCAGCACGTCGTTCTTGGTCAGGGCGTTGAACAGGGTCGACTTGCCGACATTCGGCAGACCGACGATTCCGATCGTGAGCGACATGTAGCGATGTCCCGTGGGCTTGGAGGGAGGTGGAACGGCACCGGTCCGGGCCGATCCCCCAGTCTACGGGGCGCCGTCACGCGGACCGGTCGGGCTCCGGGATCCGCTCCGGGATCCGCTCCAGGAACTCCAGCCGGTTGCCGAACGGGTCCGCCGAGTGGAAGCGGCGGTACCCGGGGAGGCCGGTGTCCCACAGCACCGGGCTGCCGTGCTCCGCCAGCCGGGCCGCCAGCGCGTCCAGCGAGCCGACCAGGATGCCGGGGTGCGCCTTGGGCGACGGCAGGTGGGCGTCGACCGCGCCGAGGTGCACCTCGACCCCGCCGCCCCGGAACCAGCAGCCGCCACGGGCCGCCAGCACCGGCGGCTTGGCCAGCTCGGTCATCCCGAGCACGCCCGCCCAGAACTCCCGGCAGCGCTCCTCGGAGCCCCGCGGCACATCCAGCTGGACGTGGTGCAGCCGCTCGAACGTGAAGTCCCCAGTGCCGGTCCCCAATGCCTGCCTCCCTTTCCCGGCCGGAGACCCTAGTCCCCTTCCGGACACGGGGGAAGCAATCCGCGGGCATTACACAGTGTGGCGATGATCGGACCGTACGTTGGTCGGGTGGAGCAGAGCATCCGTACCCAGCCGCCAGGGCCGAGACGGCGGCCGCCGACCCCGGCCGCCGCCGAGGCCGCCGTACCGGGGC
>NZ_JAIZ01000188.1:0-20406 GCF_000710465.2 Kitasatospora sp. MBT63
AGCCCCCGTACCGCGGCGGGGCGGGGTGGGCGGGTGCTAGTGCACGCCCAGCCAGTCCTTGATCGGGACGAGCGCGAAGTAGACCACGAAGACCACGCTGAGGATCCACATCAGCGGGCCGGGCTCGCGCCACTTGCCGGTACCGGCCTTGATCACCGTGTAGGAGATGACACCCGCGGCGACACCGGCGGTGATGCTGTAGGTGAACGGCATCAGGACGCAGGTCAGGAAGGCCGGGATGGCGATCTCACGGTCGGACCAGTCGATGTGGCGGGCCTGGCTCATCATCATCGAGCCGATGACCACGAGGGCGGCGGAGGCGACCTCGACCGGGACGATCGCGGCGAGCGGCGAGAAGAACAGCATCGCCGCGAACAGCGCGCCGGTGACGGTGGAGGCGAGGCCGGTCCGGGCGCCGTCGCCGACCCCGGTGGCCGACTCGACGAAAACGGTCTGGCCGGAGGCACCGGCGACCCCGCCGATCGCGCCGCCGGCGCCGTCGATGAACAGCGCCTTGGACAGGCCCGGCATCCGGCCCTGCTTGTCGGCGAGCCCGGCCTCGGTGCCGACGCCGATGATGGTCGCCATCGCGTCGAAGAAGCCGGCCAGCACCAGCGTGAAGACCGCGACCGTGGCGCTGATCGCGCCGAGTCCGTGGCTGCCGAAGGCGCCGAACAGGTCCACGTTGCCGAACAGCCCGAAGTCGGGCGCGGAGACCGGGCTGCCCGGCCACACCGGCGCGGAGCTGCTCCAGGTCTTGGCGGGCAGGTCGGCGACCGCGTTGACGACGAACGCCACCACGGTGCCGCCGGCGATGCCGATCAGGATCGCGCCGCGGACGTTGCGGGCCAGCAGGACGAAGATCGTCAGCAGCGTCAGGCAGAAGACCAGGACGGGCCAGCCGGCCAGCTCGCCGAACGGGCCGAGCGAGACCGGGGTCGGGCCGCCGGTGTGCACGAAGCCGGCCTTGACCAGGCCGATCAGTGCGACGAACAGGCCGATGCCGATGGTGATGGCGTGCTTGAGCGGCAGCGGGATGCCGTTCATGATCTTCTCGCGCAGGCCGGAGACCACCAGCAGGACGATCAGCAGGCCGTAGATCACGCACAGGCCCATCGCCTGCGGCCAGGTGGTGTGCGGGACCACCAGCGCCGATATCGCGCCGGAGACCGAGAGGCCGGCGGCCACCGCCAGCGGGACGTTGCCCACCACGCCCATCAGGATCGTGGTGACCGCCGCCGCCAGCGCGGTCGCGGTGGTCAGCTGCGCGTGGTCCAGCTTGAGGCCGTTGACGTCGGCGCCGCTCAGGATGATCGGGTTGAGCAGGACGATGTACGCCATCGCCATGAACGTGGTCAGGCCGCCGCGGAGCTCGTTGCCGAGGCTGGAGCCCCGTGCGGAGATCTTGAAGTAGGCGTCCAGGACGTGTCTCGGCGGGGCTGCTGCCGGTGGCGAGGTGAGGGACTCGTCAGCGGCGGGTGCTTCTTCAGTGGTGCCGGGCTCCGTCGGGATCCGGGTCATGTCCACTCCCAAGGTTCAAAGGGGGTTGGGGTGGGCGAGCCGACCTGTGTGCCAGGCATAGGAGCAGGGCGCAGGGGGACTGTTCGACTCACGATGTGCACGTGCTGTGGTGCGTGCGGCGCTCGGGTGGGGCTTCGCACCGCTGCAGAGCCCCGGCGTGGGAGGCAGCGGGATGGTGCACGTTGGTCGCGTACGGGTGGCGTGCGCTCTTGTGGAGCTGCCCCGGGGCGGCGGGGAAGACGGTCACCGCCCCGGGGACGTCTGGGGGCCAGGGCCTGTCCGGCGGATCCTGCCGGGCGCGCGACAAGATCCGCCGGTCAGGCTCTAGAGCGTTCCGGTGAGGTGCTCGGGCCGGACCGGGATCCGGTTCAGGGCGATGCCCGTCGCCTGGCGGATCGCGGCGACGATGGAGGGCGTCGCGGAGACGGTGGGGGCCTCGCCGACGCCGCGCAGCCCGTAGGGGGCGTTGGGGTCGGGGAGCTCCAGGATGTCCACCGGGATCGGCGGGGTGTCCAGGATGGTGGGGATCAGGTAGTCGGTGAAGGACGCGTTGCGCACCTTCCCGTCCTTGACGATGATCTCCTCCATCACGGCCAGGCCGAGCGCCTGGGTGCAGCCGCCCTGGATCTGGCCGACCACCGACAGCGGGTTGAGCGCCTTGCCGACGTCCTGGGCGGCGGTCAGCTCGACCACCTTGACCAGGCCGAGCTCCACGTCCACGTCGACCACCGCGCGGTTGGCGCAGAAGGTGTACTGGACGTGGCCGAAGCCCTGCCCGGTCTCCTTGTCGAACGGCACGGTCGGCCGGTGGTGGTGCTCGCGGGTGAGGTCGATCGCCTCGTCGCCCAGCAGGTCGACCATCGGCACCAGCACCCCGGCGGACTCGGAGACCACCTTGCCGCCGGCCAGCGTGATGTCCTGGTGGGTCCAGCCGTAGCGCCGGCGGCCCTTGTCGATCAGCGCGTACTTGACCGCCTCGGCGGCGAGCTTCACCGCGCCGCCGGTCATGTACGTCTGCCGGGAGGCCGAGGTGGAGCCGGCCGAGCCGACCTCGGTGTTGGCCGGGTGGATGGTGACCTGCTCGACGCCGAGCTCGGTGCGGGCGATCTGGGCGTGCACGGTGACGCCGCCCTGGCCGACCTCGGCCATCGCGGTGTGCACCATCGCGACCGGCTCGCCGCCGATCACCTCCAGCCGGACCCGGGCGGTGGAGTAGTCGTCGAAGCCCTCGGAGAAGCCGACGTTCTTGATGCCGACCGAGTAGCCGACACCGCGGACGATGCCCTCGCCGTGCGAGGTGTTGGACAGCGCCCCGGGCAGGGCTCGGACGTCGAGGTCGTCGAGGTCCAGCGGCGGCGGCAGCGGCATGTCCTTGACCCGCTGGAGCAGCTCGGCGACCGGGGCCGGCGAGTCGATCTGCTGGCCGGTGGGCATCAGGTCGCCCTCGGACATCGCGTTGAGCTGGCGCAGCTCGACCGGGTCCATGCCGAGTTCGGCGGCGAGCTTGTCCATCTGGCTCTCGTAGCCGAAGGCCGCCTGCACCGCGCCGAAGCCGCGCATCGCGCCGCAGCTCGGGTTGTTGCTGTAGAGCGCGATGGCGTGCATCTTGACGTTCGGGATCACGTACGGGCCGTGGCCGAGCGAGGCCGCGTTGCCGACCACGGCGGGCGAGGCGGAGGCGTAGGCGCCGCCGTCCAGCACGATCCGGCAGTCGGCGAAGACCAGCTTGCCGTCGCGGGTGGCGCCGTGCTCGTAGAACATCCGGGCCGGGTGGCGGTGCACGTGGCCGAAGAAGGACTCGTCCCGGGCGTAGACGATCTTGACCGGCTTGCCGGTGCGCTGGGCCAGCAGCGAGGCGTGGATCTGCATCGAGAGGTCCTCGCGGCCGCCGAAGGCGCCGCCGACACCCGCCAGGGTGAGCCGGACCTTCTCCTCCGGCAGGCCCAGCACGGGGGCCATCTGCTGGCGGTCCACGTGCAGCCACTGGGTGGCGATGTAAAGGTCGATGCCGCCGTCCTCGGCGGGCACCGCGAGGCCGGACTCGGGGCCGAGGAAGGCCTGGTCCTGCATGCCGACCTCGTAGGTGCCGCTGACGATCACGTCGGCCAGCGCCCGGACCTCGTCGGTCACGCCGAGGCCGGAGACCAGCTTCTGCTCGTGGCAGATGTTGCCGTAGCCGTGCGACTTGAACTCGTGCGGCTCGTGGACGTAGCCGTGCACCTCGGGGGCCAGGCACTGCTCCTCGGTGACGATCGGGGTGAGCACCTCGTACTCGACCTTGATCTTCTTCACCGCGCGGCGGGCCGTCTCCGGGTGGTCGGCCGCGACCAGCGCGATGGCCTCACCGTGGTAGCGCACCTTGTCGATGGCGAGCGCGGGCTGGTCCTGGATCTCCAGGCCGTAGAACTTCGAGCCGGGGATGTCCTCGTGGGTGAGCACCGCGTAGACGCCCGGCAGCTTGAGCGCCTCGGAGATGTCGACGCTCAGGATGTTGGCGCGCGGGTGCGGCGAGCGCAGCGCCATGCCCCAGAGCATGTCCTCGTGCCACATGTCGGAGGAGTACGCGAACTCGCCCTTGACCTTGAGGTTGCCGTCGGGCCGCAGCGGCGAGCCGCCGATGCCGTCCTTGCTGGCCTGCCGGATGTCCTGCAGGTTCTTCTGACCCTGGATGGTACGGGTGCTCATTCCGAGACCGCCTTAGCGCAGGTGCGGGCGGAGGCGAGCCGCACCGCGTCCATGATCTTCTCGTACCCGGTGCAGCGGCACAGGTTGCCCGACAGAGCCTCGCGGATGTCGTTGTCGCTGGGCTGGGCGTCGTTGGCGAGCAGCGCGTCGGTCTGCACCAGCAGCCCGGGGGTGCAGAAGCCGCACTGGACGGCGCCGGCGTCGATGAACGCCTGCTGGACCAGGCCCAGCTCGCCGTCGTCCTCGGCCAGGCCCTCGACGGTGCGGACCTCGCGGTCCTGCACCTGGCCGGCCGCGACCAGACAGGAGCAGACCGGGGTGCCGTCCAGGTAGACCGTGCAGGAACCGCACTCGCCCTGCTCGCAGGCGTTCTTGGAGCCCGGCAGGCCGACCCGCTCGCGCAGCACGTACAGCAGGCTCTCGCCCTCCCACACGTCGTCGGCCTCGACCGGCTTGCCGTTGGCGGTGAACGTCACCCTCATGCCGCGCTCCTGATCTGCTTGCTGTAGTCGTTCCACGTCCAGGTGAGCGTGCGGCGGGCCATCACGGCCAGCGAGTGCCGACGGTAGTCGGCGGTGCCGCGGACGTCGTCGATCGGCGAGGCGGCGGCCTTCACCAGCTCGCCGAACCGCTGGATCACCTCGGTGCCCAGCAGGTCGCCGGACTCCCACAGGCCGCGTTCGGCGAGCACGCCCTGGAGGTACTCCTCGGCCTCCACGGCCCGGCGCGGCGTCGGCGCGGCCGAGCCGATCCCGGTGCCGACGGTGCCGTTCTTGGGGTGCAGCGCGAAGCCGAACGCACAGACCGCGATGACCATCGCGTTGCGGGTGCCGATCTTCGAGAACTGCTGGGGGCCGTCCGCGACCGGGATGTGCACGGCGCGGATCAGCTCGTCCTGCTCCAGCGAGTTGCGCTTCACGCCGACGTAGAAGTCGTCGATCGCGATCATCCGGGTGCCGCGGACCGAGCAGGCCTCGACGAACACGTCCCGGCCGGCCGCCAGCAGCGCGGGGTGCGCGTCGCCGGCCGGCGAGGCCCCGCCGAGGTTGCCGCCGACACCGCCGCGGTTACGGATCTGGGGGGATCCGACGGTGTGGGAGGCGAGCGCGAGGCCGGGGAGCGGGCCGGACAGCTCGTTGATGATCCGGGTGTACGGCACGGCGGCACCGAGTCTCACCACACCACCGTCGTTCGACCACTCGGTGAGCTCGGTGATGCGGTTGAGGTCGAGAATCGCGGATGGCCGGTGCACGTCGAAATTCATCTCGACCATGACGTCCGTGCCACCCGAGATCGGCAGCGCGGTCGGGTACTCAGCCTTCGCCGCGAGCGCCTCGTCCCACGTAGCGGGCCGAAGGAACTCCATGCGGGTGTCTCCTCAAGTCGTCGCCTGCCGGAACGGTTGGGCACAGTGCCCGGAACCCATCCGGTCGCCCGTTCGGGGGCGGGCCGCATGGAGTTCTTACCCTCGGATTTCGGACTCTGCTACCGCTCCGTTGCCGAGGCGTTGAGTCCTGGTCACCGGGGTGTGTCCGGCGGCGTGTGGCCAGTGAACCGCCGACGGCCCACCCGGAGGCAGTCACCGATGGCATGAAGCCCCGGCGGTGGTGCCGCCCGGCATCCTGTACGTTCCTCTAACGTGGGCAATCGCCCAGTCCAAGCGGTCACCGGCCGCTCACTACGACCGTAATCCGGCCGTGATTGCCGCGCTACGACCCCGTGACCCGTGGCGCCGGTCGGACGTAACGCCGAGGCCGTCCGCTGGGGCACACTGTGACCCCCACACCCGCCCGACCCCCACCCTCCAGACGAAGGAGTCTGCGGATGCGCGTCCGTGACCTGCTCGCCCCCAGTGCGTTGGGGCTGCGGCTGCTCGCGGCCGAGGACGAGCTCGACCGGCAGGTCAGCGGTGTCATGACCACCGACCTGCACGACCCGGGCCGCTACCTGCACGGTGGGGAGCTGGTCCTGACCGGCATGCTCTGGCGCACCGCGCCGGAGGACTCCGAGCGTTTCGTGCGCACCATCGCGGCCGGCGGGGCGGTCGCCCTGGCGGCGGGCGAGGCGGAGGTCGGCCCGGTGCCCGAGGACCTGATCGACGCCTGCCGGCGGCACCGGATGCCGCTGCTGGCGGTGCCCGACCAGACCGCGTTCGGGGCGGTCACCGAGTTCGTCGGCCGCCAGGTGTCGGCCGACCGGGCCGCGGACCTCGCCGCCCTGGTGGACCGCCACCGGATGCTGGTCTCGGCAGCCGGCGGCGGCGGCCTGGACGCCGTGCTGGACCTGCTCGGCGGCGACCTCGACCTGGACTGCTGGGTGCTCACCCCGACCGGCCGGGTGATCGCCGGGCCCGCCGACCGGCTCTCCGCCGAGGACCGCGACCAGCTGGCCCGTACCCATCTGGCCGCCCAGCGCCAGCGCCGCCGCCCGCCGCACCGGGCCCGGCTGGTCTCCGGCTCGTACTCGCTGCTGCCGGCCGCCGCCGACCCGGCCGAGCCGAGCCCGCTGGCCGACTGGGTGCTGGCGGTCGCCGGTGACGTCACCGAGTGGACCGGCAAGCGCCAGCAGCTGGCCGAGAACCTGTCCCGGCTGGTGGCCGCCGAGCGGATCCGCCGGGACGAGGGCCGCCGGCTGCGCCGCCGGCTCGCCGACGAGGTGCTGACGCTGCTCCAGCGGGACGCCGACCCGGCCGAGATCAGCCGCGCGCTGCACGCCTCGTCCGCGATGGCGGTCCGCTACGAGGGCGCCGCCCCGATGCCGGTGGCGGGCGAGGGCACCTGGCTGGTGCTCAGCGCCGAGAGCACCGGGCTGCCGGACGGCGTCCTGCGGACGATCATGGAGGAGGCGCTGGCCGACGCCTCCGACCGGGCCCTGGTGGCCGGCTCCGGCAGCTCCGCGGTCGCCGTGCTGCCGGCCCTGGAGGCTCCGGTGCCCGCCGAGGCGCTGCGCGAACTGCTGGCCCCGCTGGAGGCCGGGCTCGGCTCCGAGGGCCGGATCACCGTCGGTGTCTGCGCCCCGGCCGCCGAGGCCGGCGGTCTGCGCGGCGCCCTGGAGGAGGCCCGGCACGCCCGCCGGATCGCGGCCGCCCGGGTCGGCCGGGTCTGCGTGGCCGGCCCCGAGGAGCTGGCCTCGCACGTGCTGCTGCTGGCGGCCGTCCCGGACGAGGTGCGCCGGGCGTTCCGCAGCCGGCTGCTGGACCGGGTCATCGGGTACGACATCGAGCACCAGGCGGATCTGGTCAGGACGCTGGAGGCGTTCCTGCGCTCGGACGGGTCCTGGACGCGCTGCGCGGCCCAGCTGCATGTGCATGTCAACACCCTCCGTTACCGGATCGGCCGGATCGAGGAGTTGACGGGGCGTGACCTCTCCCGGCTGGAGGACCGGGTGGATTTCTACCTCGCACTGGAGCTCGCGTAGCACTTGACAGGAGCGGGTAAAGAGTTCCGGGAATCCGGTCACGACTTCATGACGATCAGCCCCAGATCTGCGCAAATAGGGTCAATTCGCCTACTTTCCTATCAGGGTTCTATCAGGTTTCTGGGGTAGCTTTCGACCGCAGTGCGGAGAAGGGCCGTTCGATCCCGGCGGTTCGCCCCGCGATGCCGCCCGGGGTGCGGGGGCCTCCGTGCGCACCCGTCCCTCTCCGCTCGCGGTCGACGTATTCGGCCCGGCGCGCGGCTGCGAAAGTTGACTGCGTACTGTGACCGACCCGAGCTCTCGTACCTCGTCCGACTGGTTCCAGACGATGCCACGGCATGAGGAGACCCTCCAGCTCCGGTCACCCTGGGTGACCAGGCCCGTGGTCCAGGAGCAGCCGCCGGCCCCCATCGTCGAACGCGTCGTGATCCATCCCGAGGCCGCCGCCAAGGCCGTCTTCGTGGACCAGAGCGGCCGGCGCGGCCGTGCGCTGCGCGGGTTCGGCTGGATCGCCGGGGTGGCCTGCGCCGGGTTCGCGGCCACCGCGCTGACCACCGTCGCCGGCTCCAACGCGCAGGCCCCCGCCATGCCGGTGCCCTCGCCCACGGCCAACTCGGCGGTGCTGGGCGAGTCCGGCACCGCCTCGCCGTCGCCGTCCCCGGCCGCGGCCGGCGCCACCGGCCGGCCGAGCGCCACCGGCAAGCCGACCGGCAGACCGTCCGCCACCGGCACGGGCGCCGCCGCCACCGGCACCGCCAAGCCGACCGGTACGCCCAAGGCCACTCCCTCCGGCGCCGGGGCCGCCGACACCACGACCACCTCGGCCAAGCCCGGCCAGACCACGCCCGCCCCGGGCGCCCGCGCCGCCAGCCCGCACGCGGCCACCTCCGCAGCCAAGCCTCGCTGAGCACCAGTTCCAAGGACACCCGAGCCATGTCGCGATCCCGAGGCAGGCGAGCGGCCAGCCGCCCGCGCCGCCGTGCCGTACCACCCCTGCGCTTCACCCTGCCGACGGTGCTGCTGCTGACCCTGCTGGCCACCCTGCTGCTGCGCGGCCTGGTCACCAACGAGGTCTTCCACGACGCCCGGATCAACGTCTCGGTCGACAAGGACACCGTCCCGCCGGCCCTGCTGACCGGCGGCCCGGTGATCGACGCCCGCGGGCCCGGGGACCCCAAGAGCTACCGGGCCGAGGACCACACCATGGCCCTCACCTTCGACGACGGCCCGGACGAGGTGTGGACCCCGCAGATCCTCGACGTGCTCGCCCAGTACCACGCCAAGGCCACCTTCTTCGTGACCGGCTCGATGGTCACCCGCCACCCCGACCTGATCCGGCGGATCCTCGCCGACGGCCACGAGATCGGCCTGCACACCTTCACCCATCCCGACCTCACCCTCCAGTCGGACCGCCGGATCACCTGGGAGATGGCCCAGACCCAGCTGGCCCTGGCCGGGGTCGCCGGGGTGCACAGCGCGCTGTTCCGCCCGCCGTACTCCTCCGACGCCTCCGCGCTGGACGACCTGACCTGGCCGGTGGTCAAGAAGCTCGCCGACCGCGGCTACGTCACCGCGTTCATCGACGAGGACACCGACGACTGGAAGCGCCCTGGCGTGGACGCCATCGTCGCGGCCGCCACCCCCAAGCAGCCCGGCAGCGGCCACATCGTGCTGATGCACGACGCCGGTGGCGACCGCGCGCAGACCGTCGCCGCGCTGAAGATCGTGATGCCCCGGCTGCAGTCCGAGGGCTACCGCTTCACCACCGTCAGCGAGTCGGTCGGCGCCGGCACCTCGATGTCCAAGGTCGACGGCTTCCAGCTGTGGGAGGGCAAGCTCTTCCTCGGCCTCGCGCACGCCGCCGTGTTCGTCATGCCGGCCCTGATCGTGCTGCTGGCGGTGGTCGGCACGCTGGTGTTCGGCCGGTTCGCGCTGATGCTGTTCCTCTCCGTCAAGCACGCCCGGCGCACCCGCCGCCGGACCTTCAGCTGGGGGCCGCCGGTCACCGAGAAGGTAACCGTCCTGGTGCCGGCCTACAACGAGCAGGAGTGCATCGCCAACACCCTGCACTCGCTCACCGACAGCGAGCACCCGATCGAGGTGATCGTGATCGACGACGGCTCGACCGACGACACGGTCGCGATCGTCGAGGGGCTGGCCCTGCCCGGCGTCCGGGTGATCAGCCAGCCGAACTCCGGCAAGGCCACCGCCCTCAACACCGGCATCGCGCACGCCACCCACGACCTGATCGTGATGATGGACGGCGACACCGTCTTCGAGCCCTCCACCGTCCGCGAGCTGGTCCAGCCCTTCGCCGACCCCCGGGTGGGCGCCACCGCGGGCAACGCCAAGGTCGGCAACCGCGACAGCCTGATCGGCGCCTGGCAGCACATCGAGTACGTGATGGGCTTCAACCTCGACCGCCGGATGTACGACGAGCTGGGCTGCATGCCCACCGTCCCGGGTGCCGTCGGCGCCTACCGCCGGGTCGCCCTGGAGCAGGCCGGCGGCATGAGCGAGGACACCCTCGCCGAGGACACCGACCTCACCATGGCGCTGCACGTCAACGGCTGGAAGGTGGTCTACACCGAGAACGCCCGCGCCTGGACCGAGGCGCCCGGCAGCATCGGCCAGCTCTGGTCGCAGCGGTACCGCTGGTGCTACGGCACCATGCAGGCGATGTGGAAGCACCGCGGCGCGGTCCTCGCCTCGGGACCGGCGGGCCGCTTCGGCCGGGTCGGCCTGCCGCTGGTGGCGCTGTTCATGGTGCTGGCCCCGCTGCTCGCCCCGCTCTTCGACGTCTTCCTGGTCTACGGGGTGCTCTTCGTGGACGCGCCCAAGACCTTCACCGCCTGGCTGACCGTGCTGGTCGTCCAGCTGGTCTGCGCCGGGTACGCGTTCTGGCTGGACAAGGAGAAACCCTGGCACCTGATCTCGCTGCCGCTCCAGCAGCTGGTCTACCGCCAGCTGATGTACCTGGTGCTGCTCCAGTCCTGGATCACCGCGCTGACCGGCGGCCGGCTGCGCTGGCAGAAGCTCAAGCGCACCGGCGAGGTCGACGTCCCGGTCGCGGTCTGACCGGCCCCACCCCAACCACCCGAAAGGTCCCGCATGACCGCGCCCGCCCACCCCGGGTACCTGCCGCCCGGCGCCGTCCGGCCCCCGGCGGCGGTTCCCGCCACCGGGCCGGTGACCGCGACGCCCGCCGCCCGGGCCAAGCCGGGCCGTGACCGCTACCTGGACTTCCTGCGGGCGCTCGCCCTGGTCCGGGTGGTGTTCCTGCACATGTTCGCCTGGACCTGGCTGCCGATCGTCTTCCCGTCGATGGGCGTGATGTTCGCGCTGGCCGGGTCGCTGATGGCCCGCTCGCTGTCCCGGCCGACCTGGTCGGTGATCCGCGGCCGGCTGCGCCGCCTGCTGCCGCCGCTGTGGCTGCTCGGCCTGATCGCGGTGCCCGGCATGCTGCTGCAGGGCTGGTCCGCGCACGGCTCCGGGCACAGCGTGGCGGGCTTCTGGGGCCGGCTGGCGCTGTGGGTCCTGCCGCTGATGGACCCGCCGTACGGCGACCCGCTGCCCGGCGTCCACGGCCTGCTGGACCATGCGTGGGGCGAGCACGCGGCCGGTCCGCTCTGGTACCTGCGGGCCTACCTGTGGTTCGTGCTGCTGTCCCCGCTGATGCTGGCGCTGCTGCGGCGGATCCCGTGGCTGGTGCTGCCGGCCCCCATGCTGTTCTGCGTGGTCATGCAGCTCGGCTACGTCGACTTCCGCCCGGAGATCTACAGCGTGGTCGACGGCTTCGCCACCTACGGCTCCTGCTGGATGCTGGGCATGGCGTACCAGGAGGGGCTGCTCAGCCGCTTCCCGCGGTACGTGCTGCCGTCGATCGTGCCGTTCGTGATGGCGGTCTCGCTCTGGTGGACCCTGAACGGCACCAACGACGAGGGCGGCCCGCAGAACCTGGAGGACAGCAGCCTCGGCCAGGCGGTCTGGTCGTTCGGCTTCGTCCTGCTGCTGCTGGCGGCCAGCCCGTCCTGGGACGAGTGGCCGCCGCGGCTCAAGCGCTGGGCGGGCTGGATCAGCCTGCTGAACTCCCGGGCGGTCACCGTCTACCTCTGGCACAACCTGGCCATCACGGCCGCGATCAGCCTGTTCGGCCTGACCTGGTACGTGCCGGTGCTGGCCGAGAACGTGCCCTGGCTGCTGGACAGCGACTGGGTGCCGATGCTGCTGGCCTGGCCGCTGATCGGCCTGTGCATCGTGGCCTTCGGCTGGATCGAGGACGTGGCCGCCAAGCGCAGCCCGCGGCTGTTCCCCTACCCGCGCGCGCCGCGCTCGGCCCGCCGCCGCTGAGCCGGCCGGACCGACGCGAAGGGCCCCCGGCGCACTGCCGGGGGCCCTTCGCGTCGGCCGTGGACGGCCGGGAGGCTCAGTGCTGGACCGGGATCACGCCGGTCAGCCACTTGAACACGTCGGGGACCATCGGGCGCCACACATCGCTGGCGTGCGGGCCGGTGGTCTCCACCGTGGTGACGGTGGTCGGGGCCTTGGCGGCCGCCTTGAGGGCGGCCGCGGCCTCGAACCCGTCACCCTTGTTGCCGCTGACGAACAGGGCGACCTTGGGCGGGGTCTGGGAGTTCTTGAGGATGTTCAGGAGGTTGGACTTCTCCTTGAGCACCGGGTCCTTCGCGGTCAGCGAGTGCGGCTCCTGGCCCGGGTCGCTGTAGCCGGAGAGGCTGACCCCGGCCCGGTACCGGTTGGGGTGCTCCAGCGCGAGCTTGCCGGCGCAGTGGCCGCCGGCCGAGTAGCCGGCCACCGCCCAGCGCTCGGGCGACGGGTCGGCCCGGAAGTTGTCCAGCACCATCTGCGGCACGTCACGCGACAGCCAGGTGTCCGCGTTGACCTTGCCGGGGACGTCGGCGCAGCCGGTGTCCACGTCGTCGCCCAGCAGGTTGGTCCGGGGCGACACCAGGATGAACGGCGCCACCTCGCCCTTCTCCATCATCGGCTTGAGCTGGTCGGACACCTTCAGCGTGCCGAACCAGGTCTTGGACGAGCCCGGCCAGCCCGGCAGCAGCTCGACCACCGGGAAGTTCTTGTCCTTGTACGCCGGGTCGTTGTACTGCGGCGGCAGCCAGACCAGCACCTCGCCGTCCACACCGGACACCTCGCCCTTCAGCTCGGTGTTCTGGACGTCGCCGGGCACCTTCGGGTCGCCGACGCCGGTGAACGACTGGATCACCTTGGCCCGGGTCTTGCTGTCCGAGCCGCTGCCGCTGCCGGTGTCGGCCGGGACCTTCGGCACCGCCCGGACGTGGTCGCCGGTACCGAGCAGGTCGTCCCAGCTGCCGTAGATCAGGTTGGCGTTGTTGACCATGACGAAGACCGTCGTCACCGCCGTCAGCTGGCAGAACAGGATCATGGCCGTTCTGCTCAGCAGCTTCACGGGCCGGGGCCCACGCACCCGCCCCCAGAGCAGCAGTGCGGCTGCGATGGAGATCGGCACGAGGATGATCGTGACGACGAGGAAGGGTGTGCCAGTCAGTTGCATGAAGGATTTCTCGTATCCGGGTTGCGGTCGCCCGGGGCTCGGGGCGCCCAGGACGTGCTCCAAAGGATCAGACGGGGTGGGACGGGTGGTCAGTTGCCGGTGAATCTGAGTGGAACCTGAGACGAAGATCACATTTCTGTGAGGCTCCGGTGGGCAACCCCCCAAGTCTGCCACCCGACCGGACGATTCTTCCGGGTGCACAGATCATCTCGTACGCCCGGGCCGATCGGCCGCAGCCCCGGCGCGGAACCTGCCGGATCGTCAGACCGGTCACCCGGCCGGCCGTACAGGGATCACTCAGGAGCGGGACCCCCGGACCGCGACCGGTGCCGGACGGCCCGGAAATCCACACCGGCCCCGTCCCGTCCCTGACCCCTGCGCGGCGGTGACAAGGGGGAGGATGGCAGGCAGCCCGTCCCTCCCCTTCCCGTACCCCGTCCCGTACCCCGTCCCGTACCCCTTCCCGATCCGACCCGAAGGAGCGTCCACCCCAGTGAGCACCCCGAACGACGCCGCACGGCCGCCGGTCCTGCCCACCCTGTTCGGCCTCGGCCCGCGCGGCGCCGACCGCCGCCGGCGCACCCTGCCCGCCGGAGTGCTCCGGCTGCCGACCATCGGTGTCGACATCGGCGGTACCAAGGTGGTGGCCGGCGTGGTCGACGGCGAGGGCCGGGTGCTGGACCGGATCCGGACCGAGACGCCCGACAAGAACAAGAGCGCCCGGGTGGTCGAGGACGTCATCGTCGAGCTGGTGCTGGAGCTGGCCGACAAGCACGACGTGCACGCGGTGGGCATCGGCGCGGCCGGCTGGGTGGACGCGGACCGCTCCCGGGTGCTGTTCGCCCCCCACCTGAACTGGCGCGGCGAGCCGCTGCGGGACGCGCTCAGCGAGCGGCTGCGGTTCCCGGTGGTGGTGGAGAACGACGCCAACGCCGCCGCCTGGGCGGAGTGGCGGTTCGGGGCCGGACGCGGCGAGGACCACATGGTGATGATCACCCTGGGCACCGGCATCGGCGGCGCGGTGGTCCGCGACGGCTACGTCGACCGGGGCAAGTACGGGCTGGCCGGCGAGTTCGGGCACATGCAGGTGGTGCCGGGCGGGCACCGCTGCCCGTGCGGCAACCGCGGCTGCTGGGAGCAGTACTCCTCCGGCAACGCGCTGGTGCGCGAGGCCCGCGGCCTGGTGGAGGAGGAGTCCCCGGTGGTCGAACCGCTGCTGGCCAGGGCCGGCGGCGTGGTGGGCGGGATCACCGGACCGCTGGTCACCGAGGCGGCCCGGGACGGCGACCCGGTCGCGGTCGAGCTGCTGTACGAGGTCGGCCGCTGGCTCGGCGTCGGCATCGCCAACCTGGCCGCCGCCCTCGACCCGGGCCGCTTCGTGGTGGGTGGCGGCGTCTCCGAGGCCGGCGACCTGCTGCTCGGCCCGGCCCAGGACGCCTTCCGCCGGACCCTCACCGGCCGCGGCTTCCGGCCCGAGGCCGGGATCGTGCCCGCGGCACTGGGAAACGAGGCCGGCCTGGTCGGCGCGGCGGACCTGGCCCGCCAGGTGGCCCGCCGGTTCCGCACCGTCAAGCGCCGCCGAGCCGAGCGCGCCACGCTCCACTAGGAGCCCGGCCCGGGACATCCCGGGTGGTCAGAGCGGTGCCGGGGATCGGGTAGGGTTGTGCTCAGCACTCGGGCGCGGGTGGCGGAATAGGCAGACGCGCTGGATTCAGGTTCCAGTGCCCGAAAGGGCGTGGGGGTTCAACTCCCCCCTCGCGCACCAGGAAGTACCGACGAAGCGGTGCCTCCCACAGTGACGGAAGTCGCTGCGGGAGGCACCGCTTCGTCGTTTCCGGCGGCGAACGGGTGGGCGTCCACCGGCGGGCCGTGCCTCGATGCGCCGTTGTCCTGTGCACCACACGTGTGAAAGAACGGAGAGCTGACGCCGACTCAGGAGGTCCGTATGAGAGTCCTGGCCCGCTCCGTCCCCGCTCTGGCGCTCGCCGCCGCCCTGGTCTGTGCGGCAGGGATGCCCGCCCGGGCCGCCGGGTCCCCGCCCAAGAGTCCCGAGGCGACCGGGTCCGGGGGTGCGGTCGCCAGCGTCGACGCCGACGCCACGGCGGCCGGGATCGAGGTGCTGCGGGGCGGCGGCAACGCGGTGGATGCGGCCGTCGCGGTGGCGGCCGCGCTGGGGGTGACCGAGCCGTACTCGGCCGGCATCGGCGGCGGGGGCTACTTCGTCTTCTACGACGCCCGTACCGGCCGGGTCTCCACGCTGGACGGCCGGGAGACCGCCTCCCACCGCTCCGACGAGACCCTGTTCCTGGAGAACGGCAAGCCGTTGGCCTTCGCCGACGCGGTCACCAGCGGCCTGTCCGTGGGTGTCCCCGGCACGCCCGCGACCTGGCAGAAGGCGCTCGACCTGTGGGGCACCCGCTCGCTCGGCGAGGTGCTGCGCCCGGCCGAGCGGATCGCCGACCGCGGGTTCACGGTCGACCGGACGTTCCAGGACCAGACCGCGCTCAACCAGGCGCGCTTCCAGGACTTCCCGGCCACCCGGCAGCTGTTCCTGCCGAACGGCGCGCTCCCGGTGGTCGGTTCGCGGTTCCGCAACCCGGACCTCGCCGCCACCTACCGGGAGCTGGGCCGCGAGGGCGTCGACGCGCTCTACCGCGGTCCGATCGGCGCGGACATCGTCCGTACCCTCCAGCACCCGCCGGTCGACCCCGCGTCCGGGCGCAACGCCCGCCCCGGCCAGGTCACCACCGCCGATCTGGCCGCCTACCGGGCGCTGGTCCAGCAGCCGACCAAGGTCCCCTACCGCGGTCTGGAGGTCGACGGCATCGCCCCGTCGTCCTCCGGCGGCACCACCGGCGGCGAGGCGCTCGGCATCCTCGCCCGCAGCGACCTCTCCAGGCTCGACGACACCCAGTACTACCACCGCTTCCTGGAGGCCAGCCGGATCGCCTTCGCGGACCGCGGCCGCTGGGTCGGCGACCCGCGCTTCAGCGACGTCCCCACGGCGCAGCTGCTCTCCCCGGCGTTCGCCGCCGCCCGGGCCTGCCTGATCAGCCCCGACCACGCCCTGACCAGCCCGCTCGCCCCCGGCGACCCGTACCACCCGGCGGCCTGCGCGAGCAGCGGTCCGGCGGTCACCGAGACCTACGAGGGCCCGAGCACCACCCATCTGACGGTCGCCGACCGCTGGGGCAGCGTGGTCTCCTACACCCTGACGATCGAACAGACCGGCGGCAGCGGGATCACCGTGCCGGGGCGGGGATTCCTGCTCAACAACGAGCTGACCGACTTCTCCTTCGCACCGGCCACCCCGGGGGTGCCGGACCCGAACCTGCCCGGCCCCGGCAAGCGGCCGCGGTCCTCGATCTCGCCGACCATCGTGCTCAAGGACGGCCGGCCGCTGTTCGCCACCGGTTCGCCCGGCGGTTCGACCATCATCACCACCGCGCTGCAGGTGGTGCTCGGCCGGATCGACCGCGGCCTGACCCTGGAGCAGGCGATCGCCGCGCCCCGGGCCAGCCAGCGCAACACCGCCGCGACCAGCGCCGAGCCCGCCTTCCTCGCGCTGCCCGAGCGGGCCCGGCTGGAGGCGCTCGGCCAGGTCTTCGTGGACGGCGGTGAGATCGGCGCCGCCACCGGTGTGGAGCGGCTGCCGGACGGCCGCTGGCGGGCGGCGGCGGAGCCCGTCCGGCGGGGCGGCGGCTCGGCCGCCGTGGTGCACCCCGGCCGCTGAGCCTGCCGGGACTGTCGGTGCCGGACGGTATGTTCGGGGTGGGCGTCCGCCGTGGCGCCCACCCTCGTCCGCAGCACGTCCGCAGCACCCGGGAAGGCCGCCAGCCGTGACAGTCCGCATCGCCACCTGGAACATCAACTCCGTCACCGCCCGGCTGCCCAAGCTCCTGGAGTGGCTGGAGAGCGCCGGGCCCGACGTGCTCTGCCTGCAGGAGCTCAAGTGCTCCACCGACGCCTTCCCGGCCGACGCGGTCAAGGAGCTCGGCTACGAGAGCGCCGCGCACGGCACCGGGCGGTGGAACGGCGTGGCCGTGCTGTCCCGGATCGGCCTCGAGGACGTGGTGCGCGACCTGCCCGGGCAGCCCGGGTACCTCGCCGACGGGGCGCTGCTGCCGGAGGTCGAGCCGCGGGCCGTCGCCGCCACCTGCGGCCCGGTGCGGGTCTGGTCGGTCTACGTGCCCAACGGGCGCGAGGTGGGCCACCCGCACTACCAGTACAAGCTGGACTGGCTGGCCGCCCTGCGCGAGACCGTCCTGGCGGACGCGGCCGGTCCCCGCCCGTTCGCCGTCCTCGGCGACTACAACGTCGCCCCGGCCGACGAGGACGTCTTCGACGTCGCCGCCTTCGAGGGCCAGACCCACGTCACCGAGCCGGAGCGGGCCGCGCTCGCCGCCCTGGCCGCCGCCGGTCTGCAGGACGTGGTGCCGCGCCCGCTGAAGTACGACCGCCCGTACACCTACTGGGACTACCGACAGCTGGCGTTCCCGAAGAACCGCGGCATGCGGATCGACCTCACCTTCGCCAACAAGCCCTTCGCCGACGCCGTCACCGACAGCTTTGTCGACCGGGAGGCCCGCAAGGGCAAGGGCACCTCGGACCACGCGCCCGTGGTGGTCGACCTCGACGTCTGAGCGGCGTTCCGCCGTGCCGCGCCGCCCCGCACGGTCACCGGGAGTGACCGGACGGACCCGAACGGCCCACGCCGGGTGGCCGCCCGGCGTGGCGCTGCCTAGCGTCGCGGGTGACCGGGTGTAGCTGTTCGACCACGTGGACGATGGGCGTCCGCCGCTGCACCCGAGAACCCCTGGAGGTACGGCATGCGCCGCACGTGTACGGCCGCCGCAGCCCTGCTCGGCGCGACCGCCATGGTCGTCCTCGCCGGGCCGACGGCCCATGCCAAGGACGTCGCTCCCGCCTGGGTGAGTCCGGCCGAGGGTGCCCCCGGCCAGACCGTGACCGTCAGCGTCACCTGCGACACCAGCTCGGTGAAGACCGTGACCGCGAACTCCCAGGCCTTCACCGGGGGCTCGGCCACCCTCACCGTCGGCCCCGACGGCAAGTACAGCGGCCCGGCGAAGCTGGTCGCCCAGCAGGACCTGGTCGGCACCGTCAAGAAGGCGCTCCAGGGCAACTCCTGGGGCATCGACGGCAAGTGCCCCAACGGCGACACCTTCACCGGTGCGGTCTCCGTCACCGGCTCCGCCACCTGGGGCACCGGCGCCGGCCAGGAGAGCAGCCACCCCGCCACCGCGCAGGAGGGCAGCCACCCGGCCGTCCGGCCGGACGGGCCGGCCGCCCCGCACGGTGCGGTCGGGACCGGTCTCGGCGGTTCGATCGACACCGACGGGCGGCAGCTCGCCGCCGGGGGAGTCCTGGTCGCGGCCGGGATCGCCGGCTTCTGGCTGCTGCGCCGCCGCCCCGCGGACGGCCCGCAGTCCTGACGCCGCGACAAGGCCGGCCGCCCGGGCCGGCCGCCGTTCAGCGCCCCGTGGTCACGCCGGGGCGCTGAGCCGTTCCCCGGCGAGTCCGGCGAACGCGCCGGGCTCCGGCTCCCGGTCGGCGTCCTCCGCCTCCAGCGCCGCCAGGGTGCCTGAGGCCAGCAGGAACTGCGCCACGATGTACGTCGACATGATCAGCAGCTCGTGGCCGGGCAGCTCCTTCCAGCCCGCGATCCGGGTGGCGATCAGGGTGTCCGAGAGCAGGAACAGCGCCCCGCCCAGCCCCGTCCGCCAGCCGCGCCCGGCCGAGGTGACGGCGGTCGAGGCGAGCAGCAGGCTGTACGCCGCCACCGGGATCCTCAACTCGCCGAGCCCCGGCCACAGCCGGCTGATCAGCGTGGCCCAGGCGGTGGCGTAGGCCGCCGAGACCAGGATGGTGCGCCGCCGGTCGGTGAGGGCGCCCTGCTGGACGAACATCGTCACGTAGCAGACGTGGGCGGCGGCGAAGGAGCCCATCCCGGCCAGGAAGGCGGTCTCGTCGTCGAGTTGGAGCGCCACGTCGCCGCCCGCGCTGAGCAGCAGCGCGGGCGCCAGCAGCTTCGGAGTCCTGGTGCCGCGGGCCGCCAGCGTCTGGGCCGCCAGCAGCGGCATCAGGGCCGGCTTGGTGGCGTGCCGCAGGACGGAGGCGCCGGTCGCGATCGCCCCGAGGTGAACGGCCGAGGTGGCGGCGTATCCGGCCAGCAGGCCGCGGGCGGTGCGAAGGCGTCGGGTGATGCTCATGCGGGGGTGCCCTCCGGGCGGTCGGTGGCGCCGGGCTGCCAGCCCGGGCCCTTGATGAGGTGGCGGACCCGGTCGCCCCAGCTGCCGGCCGCGGCCAGGTCCCGGCCGATCGAAACGTACTCGTGGGTAGCCACCCGCAGGGGATTGTAGGTGCTCAGGTTCTTGGTCAGGCCGTACACCGGCCGCGCGGTCTCCGCGGTGAAGCTGCCGAACAGCCGGTCGAAGAGGATCAGGATGCCGCCGAAGTTGCGGTCCAGGTAGCCGCCCTGCGAGGCGTGGTGCACCCGGTGGTGCGAGGGCGTGTTGAGGACGTACTCGAACGGCCGGGGCAGCCGGCCGATCCGCTCGGTGTGGATCCAGAACTGGTAGACCAGGTTGACCGAGGAGCAGAACGCCAGCGCGGCCGGGTGCACCCCGGCCAGGATCATCGGGACGTAGAAGACCCAGCTGGTGGCGCCGGTCCAGGGCTGGCGCAGCGCCGTCGACAGGTTGTAGTGCCGGCTGGAGTGGTGCACCACGTGCGAGGCCCACAGGATGCGGATCACGTGGTGGCCGCGGTGCTGCCAGTAGTAGCAGAAGTCCTGCGCCAGCAGCATCAGCGGGACGGTCCACCAGAGCACTGGCACCCGCAGCGGGGTCAGCTCGTACAGCGCGGAGTGGACGGCCACGATCGGGATCTTCCAGCCGGCGTCGAACAGCAGGCTGCCGAGGCCCATGCCGAGGCTGGTGCCGGTGTCCTTGGCCGCGTACCCAAGCTCGTCCTCGTCCGGATGGAACCGGTAGGAGACCATCTCCAGGACGGCGAGCAGGGCGAAGGCCGGTATCGACCACAGCACGACGTCGGGCAGGTTCGGCATGTCCGAGACGATAGGGGACCGTCCCCGAGCTGGGGAAGAGGTTGTTACCCGTGCGTAGCGGGTCGGCGGCGCCGGGGTCCCGCGGCCGGGGGGCGCCCGGCGCGGCGGGGCCCCGGGAGGGCGGGCGAGCCTGCGGCGGGCGGGGGGC
>NZ_JAIZ01000188.1:20816-32635 GCF_000710465.2 Kitasatospora sp. MBT63
CGGCCGTGCTGCGCACCCGGCCGCAGCGCTACCGCCGGGGCCGGCGCGACGCCGCCGACCAGGGCGTTCCCGGGGCCGGCGGCAGCTCGGGCAGGCACCGCAAGCCGGAGCGGCCGCGCGGCCCGGACGAGCCGGCCGTGGCCGTGGAGCGGCGGACCGCGGCCCGGCTGCTGCTGGCACAGCCGCTGGTCACCGGCGGCGGGCCGCACGCCGCCGGTTTCCCGCTGATCCGCCGTCACGCCGACTGGCTGGCCGAGCGCTTCGAGCAGGTCCTCGGCTACCGGCTGACGGTGGCCGGCTGGTACGCCCGGCTGCAGAAGGCGCCGCTGCCGGGCCGGGCCCTGCCGGGCTTCGAACCCGCCACCTACGCCTGTCTGGTGCTGGCGCTCGGCGCGTTGGCCGACGGCCGGGCCCCCGACCTCGAGCACCCGCGGGCGCTGGACGTGCTCAAGGACTGGCAGGTGGTCGGCCACGACCCGCACGGCCTGGTGGTCGACCGGGAGCTGGCGGCGGCGCTGGCCCCGGCCGCGCCGCTGGCCGCGGCCGGACCCGAACTGGCGGTCCGCCGGCTGCTGGTGGAGACGCCCGTGGTGCTGCTGGACGAGCTCCGGCCGGCCGAGCGCGAGTGGCTGCTGCGTCGCCGGGGCGCGGAGGCGGTGCTGTTCGCCGACTTCCTCGGCCTGCAGACCGAGGCGCGGGCCGAGGGCGTGGCCCTGATCGACCCGGCGGGCGAGCTCACCGACCTCGCGCTGCCCGGGACCGGGACCCTTGCCCAGGCCGCGCTGCTCCTGGTGCAGGCACTGGTCGAGGAGTTGCGGCCGCTGCCCGAGGACACCGCACCGCCGGCCGTCCTGATCCCCGACGCCCTGATAGACGGCGCCCTCGGCGACGTCACCGACGACCACGGCCTGCGGGCCGGCTGGAGCCCCGAGTACCTGGCGGACCGCCCGGCCTTCCGCCGGGACGTCCTCGACCTGCTGGCGCGGATGCGGCTGATCGTCCCGGCCGGCCGGGCCTGGCTGCTGCGGGCGCCCGCAGCCCGTTACGCCCCGGCCGCCGACCCCGAGCCGGAGCCGCGCTCGGGCCGTCACTCCCGCCCGCAGGACTGCGGCCCCGGCCGCCCGGAGTGATTCCGGGGCCGGGGCCGATCCGAGAGCGGGTGCGGGTGGGTGCGGGGTGCCTGCCGGGCGCGGCTACTTCGGGCGGACGCGCTCCGCGACCGGGCGGAGCTCCTGCATGGTGGCGTCGTACTCGACCGGCTGTCCGGTCTCCAGCCGGTGGTCCTCGATCCCCATGATCGAGTCGTAGTAGACGGTCAGCTCGGGGCCGCCGTCGTCGGGGACGATGTAGCCGTAGCCGTGGTCCTGGTGGTACGACCGCACGGTGCCGGTAGCCATGGTGCCTCCTCGGGCCGAAGACCTATGGTCACCTGCAGTATCCGCTCGCCGCATGGGCCTCACCACTTCAGCGCGGCGGCGCTGGCGGCGGGCACACCGTGGCGCACGGTCTCCACGGTGGCGCCGACCCCGAGGGCGCCGAGCGCGACGGAGGCGGCGACGGCGGTGCAGGCGATCAGGCGCCGGTGCCGCTTGGGCAGCGGGAAGGTGTCGGGTCGGGCCTGCGCGGCGGGCGCGGCCGCGGACGGCTGGGCGTTCATGGCAGTGAGCATCACAGGGCGGCGTTAACGGTCGATACGTCCGGGTTAAGTCTGGGCAGGGCCTGGAAGTCAAGACCTCCGTGCAGGTGGCAGGGGCCGCCCGGGTTCACCCGTTCGGGCTATCAAGGTCCGGCCCGGGCCGGTTCGGGCAGGCCGGTCAGGCCGGTTCGTACGGGGTGAGCACCAGCCGGACCACGTCCTCCAGGCGCCGCCGGGCGTCGTCGAGGGTGGCGCGGCCGGTCACCCAGGCGGTCAGCTCGCCCTGCCAGGCATGGCCGACGATGTGCCGGACCAGGTCGCCGGCCGCGTCCGGGACCTCCGACATCACCGCGTCCAGCGCCGCCCGGTCGGCCCGGGCCATGCCCTGCAGCGCCTCGCTGGCGAACGGGTCGGTCGAGGTGGCGACCGCCACCCGCAGCCTGGCCAGTTCGGGCTGGCGCTGGTAGGCCCGCATGCCGTGCCGCACGAAGCGGATCGTCCGGTCGGTGTCGGACGGCCCGGAGCGCGCGCCGCGCTGTTCGGCCACCAGGTCGGCCAGCAGCAGCCGGTGCCAGTCGGCGATCGCCGCCGCCAGCAGATGGTCCTTGGAGGAGAAGTAGCGGTAGGCCGTGCCGAGCGCCACCCCGGAGCGCTCCGACACCTGTTTCATCTGGAGCCGCTCGACGCCGATCTCGGTCACCAGGGCGAGGGCGGCCCGGAGCAGACTCCGGCGCCGTTCGAGCTGACGGGGCGACATCGCCTCCACCGGCCGTGGTGACAGGTCAACCTTGGTCACCCGCCCATGATACGGGGCGGGTGCCCGGGTCGGTATGAGGCCTGATCAGGCCGGGCGGCCCGGGGCCCGCCGGCCGCCGTCGGCGTCCGGTCCGGCCAGGGCGTTCGCGGTTCGCCGCCGCCGCGCCGAGCAGCGCCTCCGGGCCCTGGCCGGGGTCACCGGCACGGCCTACCTGGCGCCGGGCCTCCGCTCGCGCACGAGGGTCTCCTGCACCGCGGAGGCCACCAGCAGCCCGTCGCGGTCGTAGAACTCGCCGAGCGCCAGACCCCGCCCGTCCGAGACCGAGGGGCTGCGCTGGGCGAACAGCAGCCACTCGTCGGCCCGGAACGGGCGGTGGAACCACATCGCGTGGTCGAGCGAGGCGAGCGTGATCAGCGGCGGCCCGGTGCGCTGGAACCGGTGCGGCTGCAGGTGCAGCGCGGTGGTGGAGGCCAGGGTGAGGTCGGACAGGTAGGTCAGGGCGCAGACCTGGAGCAGCGGGTCCTCGGCCGGCAGCGGGGTGCCGGTCCGCAGCCAGACGAACTGCTGCGGCACGCCCGGGAGTTCCGGGGGCAGCCCCGGGGTGTCGGCGGGGATGAACCGCATGTCGAGGGCGCGGAAGTCGGTGGCCCGGGCGAAGTCCTCCGGGTCGGCGCGCTCCCAGGCGACGAACGGGTCCGGCAGCTCGTCCGGTCCGGGCACCGGCGGCATGGTGCGCTGGCGTTCGCCGGACGCCTCCGGGACCTTGAACGAGGCGGAGAGGGTGAAGATCGCCTCGCCGCGCTGAACGGCCGTCACCCGGCGGGTGGCGTACGACATGCCGTCGCGCACCTGGTCCACCTGGTAGATGATCGGCCGTTGCGGATCGCCCGGGCGCAGGAAGTACCCGTGCAGGGAGTGCACCCGGCGGCGCGGCTCGATGGTCCGCCCGGCCGCCGTCAACGCCTGCGCCGCGACCTGGCCGCCGAACGCCCGCATCGGCGCCCCGGCATGGCACCGGCCGCGGAACAGGTTCTCGTCCAGCTCCTCGATCCGCAGCAGATCGGCGAACGACCGGCCCGCGTCCTGGTCCGCCGTCTCCTTGCTCATGGCATCCGTCACGGGATCATCCTGGCAGACCGGCCGCGCCGGTACGCCGGCCCGGGCGGCGCCGACGGCGAGGCAGAACCTGCAACGTGTTCCAGCAGGCCGCTCCGGTGGCGCCGCCCGGGTGGGCCTACGGTGGACCAGGCCGCCGTCCCTACCCGCCCGGAGCCGCCGTGCTGCACCTACGCCTGATCGTCCCCGCCGACCTCCGCGACGCCGTGCTGGCCCGCCTGGACTCGGTGGTGGGGGTGACCCACGTGGTCCTGCTGCCGGGCAGCGCCGTGCGGCCCGCCGGCGACCTGGTGCTGTGCGACGTGGCCCGGGAGGCCGCCGACGAGGTGCTCGGGGACCTGCGCGCGCTGGGGCTTCGCGAACGCGGCGCGATCGACGTCAGCGAGGTCGGGTTGACCATCTCCGCCGCCGCCGACGAGGCCGAGCGCGCAGCGCCCGGCGAGGGCGCCGACGCGCTGGTCTGGGAGGCGGTCTCCGACATCACGCGTGAGGAGTCCACCCTCACCGTCGTCTACCTCGCCTTCCTGACCGTCGCGACGATGCTCGCGGCCTGCGGCGCGGTGCTGGACAGCGCGATCCTGGTGGTCGGCGCGATGGCGGTCGGCCCGGAGTTCGGACCGATCGCCGGACTCTGCGTGGCGCTGGTCCAGTGGAGGGCCCGGCCGGCGCTCCGCTCACTGACGGCGCTGGTGGCCGGGTTCGCGGTGGCGATGGTGCTGACTGTCGGCTTCACCCTGCTGATGGACGCCCTGGGCCTGTTCACCCGGGCCGGGTTCGACTCGGCCCGGCCCAACACCTCGTTCATCTGGCAGCCGGACGCGATGTCCTTCGTGGTCGCCTTCCTGGCAGGCATCGTCGGCCTGCTCTCGCTGACCTCCGCCAAGGCCGGCGCCCTGGTCGGGGTGGCGATCTCGGTGACCACCGTCCCCGCTGCCGCCAACGCCGCCGTGGCGCTCGCGTACGGCGACTACGCACAGGCCTGGGGCTCGGCCGTCCAGCTCGCGCTCAACCTGGCCGGCATCATGCTGGCCGGCGTGCTCACCCTGCTGGTCCAGCAGGGGGCCTGGCGGCTGGTGCTGGGCGACCGCGCCCGCCGCGGCTGACGCCCGTACGGCGCGCGGCCCGCACCGGCACTCCGGTACGGGCCGCGCGGCCGGGGTCAGACCGTGACGCCGTCGTCCTCCACGCTGGCCGGCTTCTCGGGGGCGGCGACCGTGAAGTCCTGCGGCACCCGCAGGGCGGCCGGCTCCTCGGGCATCGCCGCGACCGGACGCCACCACAGCTTCACGGCCGGCGGGTCGGCCGGCTCGAACGGTTTGCCGGGACGCGGCGCGACCAGCGTCACCCCGAGCGCCCTGGCCGCCGCGACGGCCCGCTCGGCGGGCTCCTCCCACGGGTGCGGCGCCAGGTTGAAGGTGCCCCAGTGGATCGGCAGCAGCACCGCCCCGCCGAGGTCCCGGTGCGCCTGGACGCCCTCCTCGGGGGTCATGTGGACCTCGGGCCAGTAGTCGCTGTACGCCCCGACCTGCATCATCGTGGCGTCGAACGGGCCGAGCCGGGAACCGATCTCGGTGAAGCCCGGGAAGTAGCCGGAGTCACCGCTGTGGAAGACCCGGTGCCGGGGACCGGCCACCACCCAGGACGACCACAGGTAGTGGGCGCTGGTCCGCGGGCCGCGGCTGCAGTAGTGCCGGGCCGGGGTGGCGGTCAGCGTCAGCCCGGCCACCTCGGCCGACTGCCACCAGTCCAGTTCGACGATCCGCCGGGTCGGCACCCCCCAGTGCTCCAGGTGCGCGCCGACCCCGAGCGGGACGGCGAACACCGTCCCGGTCCTGGCCAGGACCTTGACGGTCGGCATGTCCAGGTGGTCGTAGTGGTCGTGCGAGATCACCACCACGTCCACCGGGCCCAGTTCGCGCAGCGGGATCGGCACCGGGTGGAGCCGCTTCGGGCCGATCCAGGAGAACGGCGAGCACCGCTCGTCCCAGACCGGGTCGAACAGCACCCGCTGGCCGTCCAGCTCCGCGAGCACCGAGGCGTGGCCCAGCCAGGTCAGCCGCAGGCCCGAGGCCGGCCGGGTGGCCAGCTCGGTGGGCAGCAGCCGGTGCACCGGGACGGCGGCGGCCGGCGCCCGGCGGGTCTTGTCGCCGGCCAGCTGGGCCCGGGTCGCCTCCAGCGGCGACCGCTCGTACACCAGCCGCCGGGTGGGGACGGGGTTGCGGAAGGCGCCCTCGGCGAAGTTGGGGGAGTTCTGCACCCGCCAGAGCCGGTAGCCGCTCGGATCGGCGCCGAAGGCCTCGGTGCGCATCCGGTGCCAGGTGGTCCTGGGCAGGGCCTTCAGCCGCTTGGTGTCGGCGAGTTCGGCGCCGAGCTGCAGCGTCAGGTCGACGGCGCGGCCGGCGGCCCGGCCTGCGGCACGGGAGATCCAGGGGGCGGGGCGGGGCACGGCACCTCCACGGGAGCGACATCCGTTCGGCGGCACCGCCGGCCGTGCTGGGCGGCGGTCGGCATGCCGAGGCGCGTACGGAGACCGGAGGAGCCCGGCGCCGCACGACGGCCGTCGAATGGGACATTACCGGGCGAATGCCCTGCTCACGCGGTGGAAACGGCGCAGGCGCACCGTTCGGCCTAGGCCGCGCCCGGCGGGCCCGGCCACCCCGGCCGGGCCCGCCGGGCGGTCAGGCCGCGTAGAAGCGCGTGATGGTGTCCGCGACGCAGTGCGGCTTTGCGGAGTCCGCGCTGGTGATGGTGAACCGGACCACCACCTGCACCCCGCCGGCCACCTCCTCGGCCGACACCAGCAGCGCGGTCGCCCGCACCGCCGTACCGACCGGCACCGGCGCCGGGAAGCGGACCTTCTCCGAGCCGTAGTTGAGCGCCATCCGCACCCCGTCGACCTGGTAGCACTCCTTGGCCAGCACGGGGATCAGCGACAGCGTCAGGTAGCCGTGGGCGATGGTGCCGCCGAACGGGCTCTCCTTGGCGCGCGCCGGGTCCACGTGGATCCACTGGTGGTCGCCGGTCGCCTCGGCGAACAGGTCCACCCGCTGCTGGTCCAGGGTGTGCCACTCGCTGGTGCCGAGCTCGGTGCCGACCGCGGCGGCCAGGTCGGCGAGGGAGGCGAAGGTGGTCAAGGTGCGCTCCATGGGGTAGGGGCTCCGGGCTACGGCGGCGCGGCCCGTCCGGGCCGCCGCCGTGACTGTCGGAGAGTATGCCTACTCGCCGGTCACCTGTCAGGAGGGTGCCGCTGCACGGCGGCCGTGGTCCCGGACGGCGCGCGCGGCCGGGCGCAGCCGGTGGCCGGAGACCAGTTCGGGGGCGAGCGCGACGTACACCGGGGCGCCGCCGTCGGCCCACGGGGCCAGGCCGCCCGCGCGCAGGGCGCCGTGCCGGACCGGGTCGCGGACCACCTCGGCCCGGCCGCGCACCAGCACGCTCCAGCCGGTCCGGGCCGCCGGGTCCAGGGCGTCCGCCTGGAACGCGGCCACCGTGCCGTCCAGGGCCCGGGAGGCGGGGCTGCCCTCGCACAGGGCCAGCATCAGCCTTCCGTCCGCGGCGACCTCGAACACCACCGGCAGCGCGGCCGGCAGGGCGTGCGCGGTGTACACCACCCGCCCCACGGGCACGGTGCCCAGCAGACGGCGGCACTCGGCCTCGGCCAGCTCCTCCACGCGCTCGTCACGGTCCATGACCCGATCGTGCAGCGCCCGGCGGAGCGGCGACAGGGCCCATGGTCCCGTCCTCGCGCCCCCGGAGGTCCCGGATGCGCTGGTTGCGGACCCGGCGGCGGCGCCGCGACGGTAGCTTGAGCGGCGGACGGCACCGGCGCGGCGGCCAGGGCCGGGGCCGGCCCGGGCGCGGCCCGGAGGTCACGGAGCGGCGCAGGCCGAGGGCACGGGCACGGATGGGGGCGGTACGGATGACCGGCGGCGGCATCGAACTGGTGGTGATCGGCGCGGACGGCGGGCCCGAGCGCGGGTACGCCGGCTCGGCCCGGGCGGCCGAAGGCGCGGCGGAACTCGCCCGCACCCTGCCCGACCGCGCCTTCGACGCCGGCACCCGCGGCTGCCGGGTCAGCCACCTGCCGGCCGGCGCCGACGCCAACGCCATGCTCACGGCCCTGCGCCAGGCCTCCCAACGCCCCGCCCGCTGGCTGGTGGTCTGCCTGCTCGGCCAGCTGGTCGCCGACCCGCGTGGCCGCCGGATCGCCCTGGTCACCGCCGGGTCCACCCCGGACAACGCCTACCGGCGCGGGCTCGCCTGGGACTGGGTGACCAGCGCCATGGTCCACGGCGACCAGGAGGAGACCCTGCTGCTGGTCGACGCGGTCGCCGACAAGGACACCTGGGCGGCGCTGGCCCGCGAGGACGGCGCCGGCGAGCTGCTCACCCACTCCCGGGTCCCGCTGTGGGGCCGGGTCGGCCGCTACACGGCCGGGCGGCGCGGCCGGGACGCGGTACTGCCGGGCGGCGAGGGGTCGTTCAGCTGGGCGCTCGGGCGGGTACTGGACCACGGGGTCCCCGGGGCCGCCGCCGCGGTCGGTCCGGAGGAGCTGCAGGCCGCTCTGGAGGCGCAGTTGGCGTGGGGCGACCTGGCGGCGGGCGGGGCGTCGGCCCGGCTGCTGCTGCCGGGCGACGGCGGACGGCTGCTGATGCGCAATCGGGCCGCGGTGCGGGGCGCCTTGGCCGGATTGTCGCTTTCTGAAGAACTGTTGGCAGTTCTGTGGCGGGAAAGTGCCCCAACGGATCCGCCTTCCGCGTAAGGTCAGAGCGCCCGGGGTGTTGCCGTGCCAGGGTGGGTTGGCGAAGAATCGATGGCCCCGAAGCAACACAGCGGGACGGCGGACAAGTTCTGCGGCCATGGTCACGGATGTGGCGGCTGCGGCGAGGTGGGGCGATGCGGCAGCGCGGAAATGTGTTGCGCCCTGGGGTGGTCGGGGTTGGTGGGGTGGCTCTGCTGCTGGTGCTGAGTGCTTGCGGCAGCAGCGGTTCGGCCGGTTCCGCGGAACGCCTGGGTACTCCTGTGGCGACTGTTCCCCATGGGAATGGGGTCACTCCTTCGAGTGGTTCGGGTGCGGAGCCGACGGTACCGACGGACGGCCCGGAAGGGGCCACTGCGGCCATCGTCGTGAGGTCCTATCAGGACTGGTGGGGGGCCCAGGCCGACGCGTTCGGGAAGTCCGATTCGGACAGTTCCCAGCTTCAGTTGTACTCCACCGGGCAGGCGTTGAGTGACTCCGTCGCGAGCCTGCACCAGTTGCACGAGGCCAAACTTGTGATGAGCGGTGCACCTCGCAACGCGCCGATCGTGAAGGCCCTTGATCTCACCGCGGAGCCGCAGACCGCGGTGATCGAGGATTGCCTCGATGTGACCGACTGGCACCAGGCCGACGCCGTCACCAAGGCGACGAAGGATCCCAAGCAGCGGCTTTCCCGATACGTCGCCACGGTCGGCCTGCGCAAAGCGGCCGGGCGATGGCTGATCGTGGACTTCAAACGCGAAGTGGGTCGGACATGCTGAAAACACTCCGGCGATTGGTCGTGTGCCTCGTCGCCTCACTCGGATTGGTGGCCGCCGGTCTGGCCCCGGCTCTCGCGGACGGGCCTTCGGGCGACGTGAATCCCTGTACCGTGCGGGATATCTGCGTGATCGTCACCGAACCGGGATCCACGCCCGGTCCCGGGCAACCGACCGGCGGCGGTGGCGGCGGCAGCAGCAACGGTGTGCCGATGTGCAGTTGGAACGGGCAGAGCTGGCCGTGCTGGGACGACGACCTCGGATGGTTCAGCAGCTCGGACGGCTGCTACTACCACCGGTCCGAGCCGCAACCCCCGGCTGGCGATCCGGCCTGGGCCGGGCACACCGCGGCCGACGGTGCCGTCTACGAGGTCAACTGCCGCGGTGTCGGCGGTCAGTTGTCGACCAAGCCGCCGGCCTTCTTCGCGCAGGCGCCGGGCGGCCCGCCGCCGGACAGCCCGGGGGTGCTGGCCAATCAAGCGTTCGCCAAGATGACCCTTGACGCACCGGAACTGCACGTTGCGCCGGCGGGAACCGCTGTGGTGGGCTCACCAGTGTGGTTCTGGTACACCCCGACACCGACCACGACGGGCACCCAGTCCAAGAGCGCCTCGGGCAACACGCTCACCATGACGGCGACGGCCACCCTGGCGCACGTCTACTGGTTCCCGGACGACAGGTCGGGGGACGGCAGCTCGCCCAAGCCCTCGGACGGGTCGGCCGTCGACTGCAAGAACAGCCCGGGGACGCCTTACACGCCCGGAACGGCCGCCGTGTCCAGCCCGACCTGCGGCTTCGTGTACAAGACCGCCTCGGCGAAGCTGCGCAACGACGCGTACTACCTCTCCGTGAAGCTGGTCTGGAACGTCGTGGTCACCCGGTCGGACACCGGTGGAGTGTTCCGCTCCTTCACCTTCACGAGGTACAGCGACCTGCTCGCGCTGCGGGTCGGCGAGGTCCAGGTCCTCAACTGACCGGTGCGACCGGACAGTCCAGCAGTCCCCGCAGCCCAGTCCAGCCCCGTACGAAAGGCCCAGCCCGGTGGAGAACCGCACCGTCCCGTCACCGAGCCCCGGCACCGCCGCGCTCGCCCCGGACCTCGCGCGCCCGGTGCCCCGCACGCCGTCGCGCAACCTGGGCGCCCGGCGGCGGCGGCCGGCCGTGCTGGCGATGGCGGTGGCGCTGATCGCCGCCGGCGGGCTGGGCGGTGCGGTGCTCTACAACAGCAGCGGGCAGCGGATTGCGGTGCTGGCGGTGGCCCGGGACGTTCCGGCGGGGCAGACCATCACGGCCGAGGACCTGGTGGTGGCGCACATAGCGAGCGACCCGGCGCTCAAGGCGCTGGACGCCAGGGACGGCGCCCGGGTGGTGGGTCTGCGGGCCACCACCGATCTGCACCGCGGGGCGTTGGTGCTGTCGGCCGACCTGACCGGCGAACCGCTCCTGCAGCCCGACCAGCAGACCGTCGGGCTGGCGGCCAAGCGCACCCAGCTGCCGGCCGCCAAGCTGCAGCCGGGACTCCAGGTGGTGATCGTCTCGACCGCCAAGTCGGACCAGCCGGTCCGTACCCCGGAGACCATGACGGCCGTGGTGACCACGGTGGGCAAGGTGGACACCGACGGCGGCCAGGTGATCGACGTGGCCGTCGGGCCGGCCGACGGCCCGCGGCTGGCCGCCTGGGTGTCGAGCGGCAACTTCCAGGTGATCCTCGCCCCGCGCGGCGCGGCCGCCGGTGCCCGCGGCGCGGCGCCGTCGGAGTCCCCCGGCTCCGGCGGTTCACCCGGTGCCTCGCCCAGCCGGACGGGTGGCGCCTGATGGCCGTGATCGCCGTCGTCGGCGGTACCGGCGCGCCGGGTGCCACCACCACGGCCCTCGCCCTGCTGCTGGCCTGGCCGCTGCGGCCGGGCCGCCGGGTGCTGCTGGTGGAGTGCGACCCGGACGGCGGGGCCGTGCTGGCGGGTGCCCTCGAGGGCCGGGTCGAGGCGGTGTACGGGCTGCGCAACCTGGCCGTCGCCGACCGCCGCGGGCTGCTCGCGCAGTCCATCTGGGACCAGCTGATCGACCTCTCCCCGGACGGCGGCGGCGACCGGCTGCTGCTGCCCGGCCTGACCGATCCCGCCCAAGCCCCCGGGCTGGCGTACACCTGGGAGCCGCTGGTCGAGGCGCTGCACGGCCTCGAACCGCAGGGCTACGACGTCATCCTCGACCTCGGGCGTTCCGGTGCGGCCGGCTCCAGTGCCGTCCTGGCGCGCCGGGCCGACGTGGTCGCCGTCACCGCACGGACCACGCTGCGCGGCCTGAGCGCCGCGCGGCCCCGGCTGGCGGCGCTGCGCGAGGACCTGGAGGCGGCCGGTTCCGGCGCCGACGCGCTCGGCCTGCTGCTGATCGCCGAGGGGCCGTACCCGGTGGCCGACATCGCACGGGAGCTGGGGATCCCGGCGCTCGGCCTGCTCCCGCACGCCCCGCGCACCGCCCGGGTGCTGTCGGACGGCGGGGACACCGCGGACCGCCGGTTCATCCGCTCGGAGCTGATGCGGACCGCGCGCAGCGCCGTCGACCAGATCCTGACCCTGACGGCCCGCCGGCGCGAACGGCTCGGCACCGTGCACGGGCCAGCCCAGGCCCAGCCGCCGCTCCAGCCGCAGGCCACCGGGTGGCCGCAGCAGCCCCAGCCGTACCAGCAGCCCTATCAGCCCCAGCCCTACCAGCCCCAGCCCTACCAGCACCAGCAGCAGCCCCCCGCGCAGCCGCAGGACCCGCAGCCGCCGGACCCCCGGTACGCGCCGCCGGCCG
>NZ_JAIZ01000189.1 GCF_000710465.2 Kitasatospora sp. MBT63
GCCGACAACACCCTCACCGTCGTCGACACCACCACCAACCGGAGCATCGGCGAACCCGTCCCCACCGGTGCGAAGCCCAGCGCGATCGCCGTCAGCGACGACGGCAAGCACGCCTACGTGGCCAACCGGGCGGACAACTCCGTCACGGTCATCGATACATCGGCCGAGGAGCCTGATGCGCGCCAGGTGATTTCCACGGGCCGGGCGCCCAGTGCGATCGCCGTCAGCAACGACGGCAAGCACGCCTACGTGGCCAACCAGGCCGGCGACTCCGTCACGGTCATCGAAACAGCCGATGGAAAGGTAGTCGGCGAGCCAATCCCCACAGGCACGAAGCCCAGTGCGATCGCCGTCAGCGGCGACGGCAAGCACGCCTACGTCACAAACAGGTCGGACAATTCGATGACCATGATCGATGTCAGCACTCAAAAGGTCATCAAGGACAGCATCCCGACGGGGCCCTTGCCGCAAGGAGTGTCGATCACTCCGGACTCCTCGCGCGTTTACGTGGCGAACGGTGGTGACGGGTCCATCACCGTGGTCGACGCGACCTCCGGTGCCCCAACGGGAAATCCGATCAAGATTAAGGAAGAGGAAGAAGGAAAGGTCGCACGGCCTTTCGGAATTGCGATCGACGGCATTCGCAGCTACACCACCAGCGACCAGAAGCCCGGCGCATCGACCAGCTACTCGTCCCCCGAGCACCACCGAAAGGTCGTCCTGCATCTGGCAGGCCACTTCGCTACGGCTTCAGCCAACCAGCTCGGACCGCGGGGCATGCTGATCAGCCTTGACTCCTCCACTGCTGGCGATCGCTCTCGCTATTTCACCATCAATCGCACGGATGACGGCAAGTACTCGATTCTTCACAGCAGCGGTGGATACGTCACACTCGGAGACCGCGGAATGCTGGACGCATCCTCCCCTACCGTGGGCCCCTCCGAGAAGTTCGATTACATCGACCTCGGGGGTGGTAAATTCGCCCTGCGGGCGGCGGACGGGAGGCCTGTTTCCTACACCTCCTACCCTGACGGAGGCACCGTTCTGCAAACCGATATGGGTGACATCGGCAGCCGGCACGCCTTTAAGTTTTCCATCCAATAATTTCTGAGATTGCCCGGCGCCTTGGGGTGCGCATCGGGTTGTGACCACTCTGCGGGCTTCGCCTTCGCGGTCGTGCCTGATCCGATGGACCGCATTGTGTGACGTGCCTGCAACTGCCAGATGCCGAGTGGGAGTTCGGGAAGCGACAGCCGGAACGGGTGCCAACAGGGAGGTCCGGCACCATCGCGCTGCCATTCCAGCGACCGGGCCCCTGCCCAGGACCCCGCGGCAAGCGGGCACAAGCCGGTGCAAGCCGGTGCAAGAGGCCCGGTCACGCCCGTGGGCCGACAGCTGGACCGGGACAGGAGCAGGCACTACAGGGGATGGGTGACCAGATCGAACAACCTCAAGATGATCACCGGAGGTAAAACAACAAGCTAAGGACAGGCTGGTCCATACCAGGTGGTGCGGGACGGAGCCTCGGACGGCCCACCACGTCACCGCCGACCGGACCAGGACCCCGTTGGCACGGAGTCTCGGCTTATGGGTCTCCGGTCCGGTCCGACGTCGGCCCGCCATTCACGTCACTTCTTCAGGCGGGCAGCGACCGGGAGCCCGATGAGGAGCAGGAGGCCGGCCGCCGAGGCGTAGGCAAGGTGGTAGCCGGACAGCGACAGGCTGCCGTGTGCCGCTTCACCGACGGCTTCGGCAATGCCCGCCAAGACGGTGGGGCCCACACCGCTGCCGATCTGCAGAGCGGTGATCGTGACCGCCGCAGCGGTACCGTGTGCCCGGTCCGGTACGTCACGCAAGCCGGTGGCGGTGATGGCCGGGAACGCCAGCCCCTGCCCGACACCGGTGACGACCAGGCCGGTCAGAACCACCCCCGCATAAGGAGTGTGGGTTCCGGCCGTGCACCAGATCAGCACGCCGCCGGCGGTGAGGCAGATGCCAGATGCCAGCAGTACGCGTAGTCGGCGGGCTTTCATCAGACGGCCGGAGATCACCGCGGTGGTGGTGACGGCCAGACTGACGGGAAGGATCGCAAGGCCCGATGAGGCCGGGGACAGGCCACGAACCTGCTGGAGGTAGAGCGGCAACAAGAACAGCGAGCCGGTGACGCAGAAGTAGAACGCACTCGCCACCACCGCCGCGATGCGTACTCCGCGCACGCGCAGCAGTCCACGGTCCAGCAGGACCGAATCCCCACCGCGGGCACGGCCTCGGTGCCACCACAGGCATCCGCAGGCCGCCGCGGCTATGACCAGGATGCCCGCGAGCGGGCCACCGCCGGGCCGGGAAGCCGTATCGGCGCCCAGGATGACCAAGGTGATCGCAGCCACCAATGCCACGGCTCCCACCAGGTCGAGGCGGCCCCGATGGTGATTCGGTGCACCAATCGGCAGCCACCGCACCGCAGCCGCGGCCGTGCACACCGCGACCAGGACCTGCAGCGCGAACACCCATCTCCAGCCGAGAGCACTCGTGACCACTCCCCCGAGCACCAGTCCCGCCCCGTAGCAGCCTGCCTGTGCGGCGGAGAACACCCCGAAGGCATGTGAACGCATCGGACCACTGGGATACACCGATGTCAGCAGGGCCGTGGCCGCCGGCATGGTGATTGCCGCTCCCGCGCCCTGCAGCACACGCCCTGCCACGACCATCCAGAACACCGGCGCCGTGAACGCGAGCGCGGCACCCGCCGCCACCGTGGCCAGGCCCCAGACGAGCACCCAGCGGCGGCGCAGCCGGTCCGCCATCGCCCCACCGCACAGCAGGAGACCCGCGAACGAGAGCGCGTAGCCGGTCACGGCCCAGGAAAGATTCTGTGCCGAGGTGCCGAAGTGCGCGCCGATCGAGGGCAGAGCACTGTTGAGCACGGCCACACCGCCGGCGTCCAGGCCCGCCGCCGCACTCAGCACGGCCAGCGGAACATACCGGGCGGATACCTGGCCACCGCTCGCCGGCCGACCCGGGCGGCCGCGCCGGGCCGGCTCGCCGGACGCCGGTGAGGACGCATCGGCTGAGCGCGGTTCGCCGGGACCTGCGGCCATGCGCGACTTCCAGGGAGGCGACAGCATCGGAAGGCGGCCCGCCCGTCGCGGAACAACCCGCGGTGTGGGCACGCCGTATGGAGCCAGTCTAAAGCCGGATCGCTGACAGTGACGAGAGACCGTCCCGGGCAGGTACCGGGGATGGCCCGGCCAGGGGCCCCGGCCGGGGTAGCTCGCGGCGGCCAGCTGATTCCGGTCCGGCTCGGGGTAGGAGTGTGCTCATGTGCAGGTAGCCCTCAGGCTCGGAGGAGGATGCGGCTGCGGAGGGGGTCGAGCCCGGCCCGGCCGTAGCCGGCGCGTTTGAGGAGCTTGACCCTGGTCACCTGGCCTTCGACCTGACCAGAGCTCCAGGTGCTCGACAGGCCGGCGACGACTGCGTCCCGATCGTGGAGAAGGCCGTCGGCGAACTGTCGCAGGGCAGGCAGATCCGGTCCCGGCAGATGATCTGCACCTTGGGGTGGTCGGCAAGCCAGCGGGCCACCGGTGCGGCCTCGCGGCCGGGCAGCACGTCGATCGGTCGGCGGGCCTCAAGGTCGACCAGCAGCGTGGCATAGGTGTGGCCTTTGAGCAGGGCGAAGTCGTCGATGCCCAAGACCCGGACGGGCCCTGGTTCGGCCAGCTTGGTGGTTCGCAGCAGCCGCAGCAGGGTGTCCTTCGCCGCGGTCATGCCCAGCCTTCGACGAGTACGCAGCATGACCACGCCCGCGTCCCGGTGCACCGACTCGACCACCACGCCCGCCAGATGCGGGAGAACCTCCCGCAAACCCCCTGAACCGCACACCCATCCGAAACGATCGAACGGCTACAACGTCACAAGATCAGCGACAGAGCCCGTTCGTCTGTACTCGGCTGAGCACTTGAGTACGCGGACACTCACCGGCGGACCGGGGCAGGACCGGCAGCAAGCACCACGTCATCCTCGACGCCAACGGCATCCCTCTGGCCGCCACTGTGACCGGCGGCAACCGCAACGACGTTACTCAGCTCCTGCCCCTGATCCACGCCGTGCCGCCGATCCGCGGTAAGCACGGACGCCCTCGTCGGCGCCCCGACACGCTCTATGCCGACCTCGGCTACGACCACAACATCTACCGCCGCCAGGTCCACGAACTGGGCATACGCCCGCTCATCGCCCGACGCGGAACCGGACACGGCAGCGGCCTGGGCAAGAACCCTGGGTCATGGAAGCCGCCTTCGCACTCCTGCACTGGTTCCCCGCCGGTCTGGTGGATGCGATCGGCGCGCCACTTTGCCCGGGGCGTCCTGGCAGCGGGAAGTGATGGATTGTCGGCACCTCGCGCGGCGCTCGGCCTGGAGCCGGTTCCGGCGATTGTCGAGGGGGGCAGTCGAAGGTGAAGCGCCTGGCCGGCCGTCGCGCTGGCCGGCGTCGACCTC
Source organism: Kitasatospora sp. MBT63 (assembly GCF_000710465.2). GTDB lineage: Bacteria > Actinomycetota > Actinomycetes > Streptomycetales > Streptomycetaceae > Kitasatospora. The sequence goes on from NZ_JAIZ01000189.1 coordinate 4,494, forward strand.
GGCCTGCCGGACCCCGGCCCGCCCCGCGGTCTCGGTCGGGTCGAAGTCTTTCGCGACCTGACCGAGCGAGCGGCCACCGCGCCGGCACAGCTCGACGATTTTGGCCTTGAACTCCGGCGTGAACGAGCGGCGAGGGTGTGGCTTCTTCCTCCCCATGCTCTCCATGTGGCCGTCATCCCTACCAGGGCCGAAGCAAGCTCCTGATCAGGAGTGTCCGACGAAAGAATCAAGCCCAGCCTCCTCCGAGGGCCGTTTGTAGGTTTGTTCGGGGGATGGGTGGGGTGGGTGGGTGCTGTGAAGCTGGCCGTGC
>NZ_JAIZ01000190.1:0-32224 GCF_000710465.2 Kitasatospora sp. MBT63
CGGCGGGTCGGGCGGGTGGGACCGGCTGGAGCTTCTCCGGGCGGGCCGAGAGCGCCCCGCCGAGCCCGTCGACCAGGCAGCTCACCGGTTCGACCCGGTCCAGCGCGAGGGACAGCAGACCGGTCCGGGTCACCGTGACCGACAGCAGGTACCGCCGGTCCGGGCGGCCGGTGGCCGGATCGGGCGCCGCCACGTAGCCGTTGAGCGCCACCGAGTCGAGGAGCCCGTCGGCGTCGGCGCGGAAGAGTTCGGTCAGCACCCGCAGCGCGCACTGGGCCAGTACCTCGCGGTAGACCTCCTTGCGTTCGGTGGCCGGCCGGTTCACCTCGGCCTCGCGGTCGTCCGCCTTGACGTAGCGGTAGCGGGCCAGCGCCGGGACGACCTCGTACCCGGGCAGCAGGACGTCGACCGCGAGCAGCCGCCGGTCCGGCTCCCAGACGGCCGAACTCTCCTGCGGCACGCCGTCGGGCCAGTCGCCGCGCCAGGCCAGCGCGGTCTCGAAGTACTCCGCCACCGCGGCGGGTTCGCCCGCCGAGAGCCGGGCGGCCAGCCGCCTGGCCGGTTCGCCCTGCGCGGCCGCCGACCGGCGCTGCCCGGCGGCCCAGGCGTCGTACTGCGCCCGGTACTCCTCGAGTTGGCGCAGCCGTTGCTGCTCGGCGGCCTGCGCCGCGTACCAGTCGTGCTCGAAGCGGGCCCGGGCGTGCGCGAGCCGGTCCTCGTACTCCCGGCGGATGCCGGGGTCGAGCAGCTGCTGACCGGTCGGCGGGACCACGTGGTACCAGGACTGGTCCGGCAGCGTGACCGGCACGCCCAGCTGCCCGGGGTCGAACGGGGCCGGCTCGACGGCCTGTCCCAGCTGCGCCAGGCCGAACGCCGGACCGGTCAGCCCCTGCGCCAGGATGCCCCGCAACTGCGCCATCCGGGCGTCGAGTTCGGCGGTCCGCCGGGCCGCGTCGTCCTCCCTGGCCTGCCGGTACGCGCGCAGCGCCTCGCGCTGCCCCTGTGCGGCGGCACGCTGGGCGGACCGCTGGTCACGTTCGTACCGGGCCTGCGCCGCGGCGGCGGAGCGGCGCTGGGCCTCCGCCTGGCGGTGCTGTTCGCGCTGGGCCTGCGCCAGCATCCCGAGTACCCCCGTGCCGTACCGCTGTGCCACCGCGCGCCTCCCCGCCGTCCTGACCGATGATCAGTCTGGCACGGCGCGGGCGGCCCGGCGGTGGCGGTGATCGGACGGTTACTCAGCGGCTTCCGGGCGCGCCCGCCGCCCGCCGGCACCGCGCCGCCCGGACCCGGTCCCCGCTCAGCCCTCGGCGGGCCGCAGGGTGAGCGAGATGCTGTTGATGCAGTACCGCTGGTCGGTCGGCGTGCCGTAGCCCTCGCCCTCGAAGACGTGCCCGAGGTGGCCGCCGCAGCGGGCGCAGCGGACCTCCACCCGGCGCATGCCGAGCGTGGTGTCCTCGATGTACTCGACCCGGTCCCCGGCGAGCGGCGCGTAGTACGAGGGCCAGCCGCAGTGGCTGTCGAACTTGGTCTCGCTGCTGAACAGTTCGCTGCCGCAGGCCCGGCAGGCGTACACCCCGACGGTCTTGGTGTCGGTGTACTCGCCGACGTGCGGGCGCTCGGTGCCGGCCTCGCGGAGCACGTGGTACTCCTCCGGGGTCAGCTGGTCGCGCCACTCGGCGTCGGTCTTCTCGATCTCGTAGCTCACGGCTGGCTCCCCGGCTCGCTGGTGTCAGGCCTGTCGCTCGCAGACCCGGCGCGCCTCCCGCGGATCGGGCCGGGCCGGCGACGCACCGCTGCCGGTGCGTGGACGGCGCCCCCGGCCGCCGGCCGGGAGCACCCCCATCCTGCGCCCGGCGGGCGCCCGTCCGGTACGCCGCGGGCCGCCCGGGCCCGATCCGTAAGACACGCGTTAGCTTGCAACGTCCGCGAGGCGCGCCAGAATTTCGGGGCCCAGGTTGGTGACGTCACCGGCACCCATGGTGAGCAGCAGGTCGCCCGGCCGGGCCAGGCCCGCCAGCAGGGCGGGGGCGGCCGCGAAGAAGTGCTCGGCGGTGACGTCGGCACCGGCCCGGCGGGCCGCGTCGATGATCAGCTCGCTGGTGACACCGGGGATCGGGTCCTCGCGGGCCGGGTAGATGTCCAGCACCACCGAGGCGTCGGCCAGCGCCAGCGCCTGCCCCATCTCCTCGGCCAGCTGCTGGGTGCGGCTGAACAGGTGCGGCTGGAAGACCACCAGGACCCGGCCGGTGGCGGCCTCCCGGATGGCCTCCAGGTCGGCGGTCATCTCGGTGGGGTGGTGGGCGTAGGAGTCGATCACCTGGACGCCGGCCACCTCGCCCTTGAGCTGCAGACGGCGGCGGACGCCGGTGTAGCTGCCGATGGCCTTGGCCAGGTCGGCGGCCGGGACCCCGAGGGCGACGCCGGCGGCCAGCGCGGAGACCGCGTTGTGCGCGTAGTGCCGGCCGGGCACCGACACCGTGAAGACCCTCTCGGCGCCGTCCAGCTCGACGGTGACCTCGCTGGTCATGCCGCGGGCGACCACCGAGCGCACCCGCACGTCGGCGTCCTCGGCGGCGCCGACGGTGACGACGTTCAGGCCGGGCCGGCCGGCCACCCGGGCGGTCAGCTCCCGGGCGCCCTCGTGGTCGGCGGAGACCACCAGGGTGCCGCCGGGCACGATCCGGCCGACGAAGGTCTCGAAGGACTCGTAGATCTCCTCCATCGACGCGTAGTTCGCGTGGTGGTCCAGCTCCACGTTGAGCACGATCGCGACCTCGGGCGCGTACTTGTGGAAGCTGCGGTCGCTCTCGTCCGCCTCGGCGACGAAGATCTCGCCGGTGCCGTGGTGGGCGTTGGAACCGGGGGCGTCCAGGTCGCCGCCGATCGCGTAGGACGGGTCCAGGCCCAGCTCGCCCAGGCTGACCGCGAGCATGCTGGTGGTGGTGGTCTTGCCGTGGGTGCCGGCCACCGCCAGCGCCCGGCGCCCGCCCATCAGCGCGGCCAGCGCGTCGGAGCGGTGCACCACCGGGATGCCGCGCTCGCGGGCGGCGGCCAGCTCCGGGTTGTCGGTGCGGATCGCGCTGGAGACCACCACGCTGCTGGTGCCGGCGGGCAGGTTCTCGGCGGCGTGGCCGATGTGCACCTCGGCGCCGAGCTCGCGCAGCGCCAGGACCGTCTCGGACTCCTTGGCATCGCTGCCGGACACCTTGGCGCCGCGCACCGCGAGGATCTTCGCCAGGCCGGACATGCCGGCGCCGCCGATACCGATGAAGTGCGGGGCGTGCAGGTCGTGGGCGGCGTCGTTCAAGAGAGTGCTCCGTACTCGGGTGCGGCGGGGCGGCCGTGGCGGCAGGACGGCGAATCGTCCTCGCGGAGGATCCGCAAGGACGATTCTGCACTACCGGACGGTGGGGCCTAGGAGTCCCGGGCGAACAGTTTCAGGACCGGGACACCCACCTTGTGCCGGGCCTGGGAGGCCCAGTCCCGGTGGAAGAACTCCTCCACGAAGTGCGGGGAGGTGAGCACCAGCACCTCGTCGGCCCGGTGCTGCTCGACCACCTCGCGCAGCCGGTCCAGCGGGCTGTCCTGGACCACCTCGCCGCTGGCCTCGGCCCCCGCACGCTGCAGGTGGCGCAGGCTGTGCGCCAGGGATTCGCTCGCAAGAGTGGGGCTGTCGGCCGCCTCCCCGTCGTGTTCGTGTACCGCCTTGTCGAGATGGCCGAGGGCCACGTCGTCGAGCGCGCGCAGCAGTTCGTCCTGCCGTCCGCGCGGCTGCATCAGGACGACGAAGGAGACCTTCTCCTCGCCGTGGAGGGTGGTGACCAGCTCCACATCGGCGTCGGAGAGTGCTTTTTCGATCATCAATACGGTCTTGAACACGTGAGTCCCTTCGCGGTTGCAGGCCCCCGGGTCCGGCGTCCCTTCTCATACTGCCCGGAGGAAGCTTTCCTCACGCTGCTCACGCGCCACATGGGCCACGGTGGGGCGGGATCGCCCGGTTCCCGGGACCGATCAGGCCTCGGCCGCGGTGTCGGCGGCGCGCAGGTAGCGGGTGAACAGGAACCCGTTCTGCTCGATCAACGACACCAGCCGCATCCGCGCGGCGGACGGCAGCGCCGGACCGTGCAGGATCCGCGGCGACTCCCCGCCGCTGAGCACCGGCGCCAGCGACAGGCAGAGTTCGTCCAGCAGACCGGCCGCCGCCAGCTGACCCAGCAGCCGGGGACCGCCCTCGGTCAGCTGCCGCTGCCAGCCCCGGCCGGCCAGCTCCGCGAGCGCCGTCGGCAGGTCCACCGCGTCCTCGCCCGCCACCACCAGGTCGGCCGCCGCGGCCACCGCCCGGCGGGCCTCGGCGGGCGCGCTCTCGCAGGTCACCACGACCGTCCTGACCAGCGGCGCGGTGAACAGCGGCGCCGTCAGGTCGAGGTCCAGCCCGCGCGAGACGATCGCGATCACCGGCGCCGGCGGCTGCCCGGCCGCCGCACGGGCCGCCGCGAACTCCGCCCGCGCCCGGGCCGGCCGGTACCCCTCCGCCCGGACCGTCTGGGCCCCCACCAGCACCACGTCCGCCAGCGCCCGCAGAACACCGAAGATCCGCTTGTCGGCGTCGCCGGACAGCCCCTCCGAGAGACCGTCGAGCCGGGCCGCGCCGTCCAGGCCGCTGACCATGTTGGCGCGCAGCCACGGCAGGCCGCGGCCGACCTGCTCCGGGTACGCGTACACCTCGGCCAGCGACTCGAGCGACCACAGGTCGTCCACCGGCCCGGACAGGGGATTGATCAGCTGCTGCATGGGCCAGAGTCTCCCACCCCCTCGTGCCGTCGGCGGGGCGCGCGCCAAGGCGTACCCTTTCCACGTGTCTGCTGCCCCTCACCCCGAGACCGCCGAGGCGATACCCGTGACCCGCCCGGCCGCGCTCGCCGACCGCCGCCCCGTCGTCTCCGCCGAGCGCCTGGTCGCCGAGATGGTCCCGCCGCCGCGCTTCACCGGGGTCAGCTTCGGCAGCTACCTCCCCGACCCCACCCAGCCGAGCCAGTACGAGGCCGTGCAGGTACTGGAGCAGTTCGCCGCCGGGCTCAACGGCGCGGCCGCCGGCGCCCCGAAGCGCAGCTGGTTCCGGCGCTCGGCCCCGGCCCCCGCCGGCCCGTCCGGGATCTACCTGGACGGCGGCTACGGCGTCGGCAAGACCCACCTGCTGGCCTCGCTCTGGCACGCCACCCCCGGCCCCAAGGCGTTCGGCACCTTCGTCGAGCTCACCAACCTGGTCGGCGCGCTCACCTTCAAGGGCGCCGTCGAGACGCTGTCCGGACACCGCCTGCTGTGCATCGACGAGTTCGAGCTCGACGACCCGGGCGACACCGTGCTGGTCTCCACCCTGCTGAGCCGGCTGGTCGAGAACGGCGTCAAGCTCGCCGCCACCTCCAACACCCTCCCGGAGAAGCTCGGCGAGGGCCGGTTCGCCGCCACCGACTTCCTGCGCGAGATCCAGGGCCTGTCCGCGCACTTCCGCCCGCTGCGGATCGACGGCCAGGACTACCGCCACCGCGGCCTGCCCGAGGCGCCGCCGCCGTACTCCGACGCCGAGGTCGCCGAGCGCGCCGGCCGGGCGCCCGGCGCGGTGCTGGACGACTTCGACTCCCTGCTGGAGCACCTCAAGGAGGTGCACCCGAGCCGCTACGGCGCGCTGCTGGACGACGTCCGGTCGGTCTTCCTGCGCGGCGTGCGCCAGGTCGACGACCAGTCCACCGCGCTGCGGCTGGTCGTCCTCGCCGACCGGATGTACGACCGGGAGCTGCCGATCACCGCCTCCGGCATCCCGTTCGACCGGGTCTTCCCCGAGGAGCTGCTGCGCGGCGGCTACCGCAAGAAGTACCTGCGGGCGATCTCCCGTCTGGTCGCCCTGGCCCGCGACAGCGCCAAGTCCTGACCCCGGCCCCGCCGGCGGCCCCGGTGCCGCGTCGGGCAGCCTTCGCCCCGTCGCCGGGCGGAGCTGCCTGACGCGGCCCTACCGGGCGGCCGCCCGCGAGGCCGTCCGCCAGGCGGCCGTCACCGCCGCGTGTGCCTGCGCCGTCGCCGCCGTGACATCGCCGGTCAGCCGCACCGGCGCACCGACGTGCACGTGCAGCACCGGCCGGCGCAGCGGCGCGGTCGCCAGACCCGCCAGCTGCTTGGCGGTCGACCCGGAGCTGATCCGCCGGGAGCCGGCCTGGCCGAGCGGGACCACCGGCGCGCCGGTCGCCGCCACCAGCCGGGCCAGACCGGTCCGGAACGGCCCGGGCGCGCTGTCCGCCGCGTCCACCCGCCGGGGCAGCCGGCCCTCCGGGTAGATCACCACCACCCGGCCCGCCGCGAGCGCCTCGGCGGCCGCCTCCAGCGCCTCGGCGGCCCGCTCGCTGCCCCGGTGCACCGGGACGTGCCCGCCGCGCACCAGCGCGCCGCGCAGCACCGGGATCCGCCACAGCCCGGCGGTGGCCAGCACCACCGGCCGCACCCCCAGCCGGTCCAGTGCGGCCAGCACCACGCCGGGGTCGGCCAGCGACGAGTGGTTGGCCGCCAGGACGCTGCCCGGCGCGATCCCGGCGCCGTCCTCGGTGCTGACCCGCAGCCGGCCGAGGGCCGGGACGACGGTACGGGCGACGGTGCTGAGCATCTGCGGTCCTCGGGTCGGCGCTGAACGGGCACCCCAGTGTCCCGCCCGTCCGCGACCGCCGGCCTGAGCCCCCGTACTCATCCCGGGCCCCCGCACGGCCGCATCCCGCCCGGACTGTCGGTGCCTGGCCGTACGGTGGTGTCGTGCGTCCCATCACGAGTATCGAGCGGTCCGTGGCGCCCTTCGAGGTCGTCAGCCCCTACCAGCCGAACGGAGACCAGCCGGCGGCCATCGCCGAGCTGGAGCGCCGGATCCGGGCGGGCGAGAAGGACGTCGTCCTGCTCGGCGCCACCGGCACCGGCAAGTCGGCCACCACCGCCTGGATGATCGAGAAGCTCCAGCGGCCCACCCTGGTGATGGCGCCGAACAAGACCCTGGCCGCCCAGCTGGCCAACGAGTTCCGCGAGCTGCTGCCGAACAACGCGGTCGAGTACTTCGTCTCGTACTACGACTACTACCAGCCCGAGGCGTACGTCCCGCAGACGGACACCTACATCGAGAAGGACTCCTCGATCAACGAGGAGGTCGAGCGGCTGCGCCACTCCGCCACCAACTCGCTGCTCACCCGCCGCGACGTGGTGGTGGTCGCCTCGGTCTCCTGCATCTACGGCCTCGGCACCCCGCAGGAGTACGTGGACCGGATGGTGCAGCTCAAGGTCGGCGAGGAGGTCGACCGGGACGCCCTGCTGCGCCGCTTCGTCGACATCCAGTACACCCGCAACGACCTGGCCTTCACCCGCGGCACCTTCCGGGTCCGCGGCGACACCATCGAGATCTTCCCGGTCTACGAGGAACTCGCCGTCCGGATCGAGATGTTCGGCGACGAGATCGAGGCCCTCTACACCCTGCACCCGCTCACCGGCGAGATCATCAGCCAGGACGACTCGGTCTACGTCTTCCCCGCCTCCCACTACGTGGCCGGCCCGGAGCGGATGGAGCGCGCGGTCAACGACATCGAGCAGGAGCTGGGGACCACCCTCGCCAGGATGGAGAAGCAGGGCAAGCTGCTGGAGGCCCAGCGGCTGCGCATGCGGACCACGTACGACCTGGAGATGCTCCGCCAGATCGGCACCTGCTCGGGCGTCGAGAACTACTCGATGCACTTCGACGGCCGCGAGCCCGGCTCCCCGCCCAACACCCTGCTCGACTACTTCCCGGAGGACTTCCTCCTGGTGATCGACGAGTCGCACGTCACCGTCCCGCAGATCGGCGCGATGTACGAGGGCGACGCCTCCCGCAAGCGCACCCTGGTCGAGCACGGCTTCCGGCTGCCGTCCGCGATGGACAACCGCCCGCTGAAGTGGGAGGAGTTCCTGGAGCGGATCGACCAGACCGTCTACCTCTCGGCCACCCCCGGCAAGTACGAACTCTCCCGCGGCGACGGCGTGGTCGACCAGATCATCCGCCCGACCGGCCTGATCGACCCCGAGGTGATCGTCAAGCCCACCGAGGGCCAGATCGACGACCTGGTGCACGAGATCCGCAAGCGGGTCGAGCGGGACGAGCGGGTGCTGGTCACCACCCTCACCAAGAAGATGTCCGAGGACCTCACCGACTACCTGCTCGGCCTCGACATCCGGGTCCGCTACCTGCACAGCGACATCGACACCCTGCGCCGGGTCGAGCTGCTGCGCGAGCTGCGGGCCGGCGAGTACGACGTGCTGGTCGGCATCAACCTGCTCCGCGAGGGCCTCGACCTGCCCGAGGTCTCGCTGGTCGCGATCCTGGACGCGGACAAGGAGGGCTTCCTGCGGTCGGGTACCTCGCTGATCCAGACCATCGGCCGCGCCGCCCGCAACGTCTCCGGCCAGGTCCACATGTACGCCGACAAGATCACGCCGGCGATGGAGCTGGCGATCTCCGAGACCAACCGCCGCCGCGCGGTCCAGCAGGCGTACAACGAGGCCAACGGCATCGACCCGCAGCCGCTGCGCAAGAAGATCGGCGACATCCTCGCCACCATGTCCCGGGAGGACGTGGACACCGAGGAACTGCTCGCCACCGGCTACCGGCAGCAGGGCAAGGGCAAGGCCCCGGTGCCCTCCCTCGGGGCCGGCAGCAAGCCGCCCAAGAGCCTGCCCGCCGCCGAACTCGCCGAACTGATCCAGGACATGACCGACCGGATGCACACCGCCGCGGCCGAGCTGCAGTTCGAGGTGGCGGCCCGGCTGCGGGACGAGATCCGGGAACTCAAGAAGGAGCTGCGGCAGATGCGCGAGGCCGGGATGGCCTGACCCGCCGCCCGGACGGCGCTCCCGGGGCCCGCGGTCCGTCCCACGGTTTGTCTCAGGAGCGCCACAAACCACCGGTCCTGACCTGGCGACCCCCGGTCAGGCCATAGGGTTGGCCGCGGGAAGCTCTGCGACCCGCCCGTACGGGCCTCGACCGGTGTCGGCACCGAGGCCATCCGAGAGAGGACAGCACCGTGTCGGTGAACCTGGCAAAGGGCCAGAGCGTCAGCCTCCAGAAGTCCACCGGTGAGTCGCTGACCGTCGTGCGCATGGGCCTCGGCTGGAAGGCCGCCGCCCGCCGCGGCCTGTTCGGCCGCCGCACCAAGGAGGTCGACCTCGACGCCTCGGCGCTGCTGTACGCCGAGAAGACGCCCTCGGACGTGGTCTTCTTCCAGCACCTGGTGAGCAACGACGGCTCGGTGCGGCACACCGGCGACAACGTGGTCGGCGGTGTCGGCGCCGGCGGTGACGACGAGTCGATCCTGGTCGACCTGGCCCGGGTGCCGGTGCACATCACCCAGATCGTCTTCACGGTGAGCTCCTACACCGGCCAGACCTTCCAGGAGGTCGAGAACGCCCACTGCCGCCTGGTCGACGAGACCAACGGCACCGAGCTGGCCCGCTACGAGCTCGCCGGCGGCGGCGCGCACACCGGCCAGATCATGGCCAAGGTGGTCCGGGACGCCTCCGGCGGCTGGCAGATGACCGCGATCGGCGCGCCCGCCAAGGCCCGGACCTTCCAGGACATGCTCCCGGACATCGCCCCCTTCCTCTGACCGGCCCGGTCCGGCCCCGGCCCCGGCCCCGGCCGCGCCCGGAGCCGGCGTCGTAGCGGGAGAGCAACGCAGCGGGAGAGGAACAGCACCATGGCCGCCGAGCTGGTGCGGGGGCAGAACCTCCCGCTGCCGCACACCGCAGTGACCATCCGCCTCACGGCCGCCGGGCATCCGGCGGCCGTGGTGCTGCTCGGCGACGCCGACGGCCGGGTCCCCGGGACCGGGCACGTCGCCCACCCGGGCGCGCCGGTACTGCCCGGGGTGACCGTGCCCGGCGGCCCGGCGGAGCGGCACGAGGTCCGGGTCGACCTGGCCGCGCTCCCGCCCGGTGTGGAGCGGCTCTCGGTGGCGCTGGTGCTGCCCGCGGGTGCCGCGTTCACCGCCGCCGCGGCCCCCCGTGCGGCGCTGGCCGGCCCGGACGGTACGGACTTCGCCGTCTTCCCGCTCACCGGGCTCGGCCACGAGACCGCCGTGATCGCCGTCGAGCTGTACCGCCGCGGCGGGACCTGGAAGGTCCGCGCGGTCGGCCAGGGGTACGCCGAGGGCGCCGAGGCGCTGCTGCGCGACCACGGGGTGGACCGGCCCGCCGACCTCGCCGCCGCCCTCACCCCGGCCCCCGCCGTCCCCGCCGGGGCCCCGGCCCCGGCCGCGACGCCCGCCCCGGCTCCGGTACCGGCCGGCGGTTGGAGCGGCCCGCTGAACATCGCCCACCCGAGACGCCCCGCCCCCGGCGCCACCCCGCCGCCGTCGACGCCGCCGCCTGCCACCCCGCAGCCTGCCGCCGCACCGTCCGCGACGACCCCGCCGACCGGTCCCGAGGCGCCGGTCGCCGGTGACGCCCCCGGCTGGACCATGGACGAGCGGCTCTACAACCAGGTCTGGGGCATCTTCGAGGACGCGGCCCGGTCGGCCGCCGCGTACCGCTCCGCCGTCGAGTACGCCGACCGCCGCCAGGACCAGGAGATCGAGAACCTGCTCGCCGACCCGCGCAGCCGCTTCGGCGCCGAGGCCGAGCTCGGCCGGATGCAGGCCCGCGCCCGCCGGGACGACCTGGAGTCGCGCGCCCGCGAGGTGCTGGACCGCGACAGCGCCCAGCTGCTGGCGGAGCTGCGCGTGGTCGAAGAGGCCCTGCCGGCCCCGATGGCCTCCTGGGACAGCGCCGTCTGGGCCGGCTGGACGCCCGCCGCCGAGCCGCCGCACGGCGTGCGGATCGGCGAGCTGAACCTGCCCGAGAACCCGGGGCTGCGGGTCCCGATGCTGCTGCGGTTCCCGCTGGGGCGCGGGCTCTGGGTGGACCACGGGTCCGCCCCGGAGTCCGCCGGCGGCGCGTCCGCCGACGCGGCCGAGCGCAAGGCCGCGGCCTGCGCCGTGGCCGCCGCCACCGCCGCCCGGCTGCTGGCCTGCCACCCGCCGGGCGGCCTGCTGCTGCACGTCGTCGACCCCGGCGGCGGCAGTACCTCGCTCGCGCCGTTCGCCCGGGCCGGGCTGCTCACCACCCCGCCGGCCACCGACGCAGCCGGTGTCGCCGCCCTGCTGACGGCCCTGGTCGAGCGGGTCGACCTGATGCAGATGGCCCGCCGCGCGGGGGCGCCCGAGGCGCTGCCGCCGCACGTCGACCCGGCCGCCCGGCTGCTGCTGGTGCACGACTTCCCGTACGGCTTCGACGACGGCACCATCGCCAAGCTCCGCTACCTGGCCGAGGAGGGCCCCGAGGCCGGGGTGCACCTGCTGGTGGTGGCGGACCGGGCCGAGGCGCGGGCGTACGGTCCGGTGCTCGACCCGTTCTGGCGCGGGCTGACCCGGATGGCCCCGGTGCCCCAGGAATACCTGGCTGACCCCTGGGTCGAGCACCTGTGGACGTACACCCCGGTGGTCCCGGAGCCCGGCGGCCTCGTGCTGCCCGCGCTGCTGGAGCGGATCGCGATGGCCGGCCGGGCGGCCCGCTGACCCGGCCCCCACCCCGGTCTTTTACCTTCCGGGTAGATCCCTTTACCTTCTCTTGGTGTTTTTTGGTACGGTGGACCGAAGCGGAGGGGAGTACTCCCGTCGCAGTGCGTCCGTCATCACGGCAGCCGGCCGTCCGGCAGCCCGGGCCACTGGTCCGCGCGCCCCTCTCGTCGGGCGCGGCGGGCGGAGGAGACCTCCGGCAGACGACGTGTGTCCCGCCGACCTGCCGGAGGAGCAGCAGTGGACGTTTCCGTAGCGATGTGGGCCGGCACGATCGGGGTCCTGGTGGCCCTGATCGTGGCCGATTTCTTCATCGGCGGCCGCAAGCCGCACGAGGTGTCGATCAAGGAAGCCGGGATCTGGACGGCGGTGTGGGTCGCCCTCGCCGTCGCCTTCGGCGGCTTCCTGTGGTGGTACGGCGGCTCGCAGCCGTCCGGCGAGTTCTTCGCGGGGTACATCACCGAGAAGTCGCTGAGCGTCGACAACCTCTTCGTCTTCATCCTGATCATGGGCAAGTTCGCGGTGCCGCGGATCTACCAGCAGCGCGTGCTGATGGTCGGCGTGATCATCGCGCTGATCCTGCGGGCGGTCTTCATCGCCGGCGGCGCGGCCCTGGTGACCACCTTCTCCTGGGTGTTCTACATCTTCGGCGCGTTCCTGGTCTGGACCGCCTGGAAGCTGATCAAGGACGCCCGGGCGGGCGAGGAGGACGAGGAGTTCGAGGAGAACCGCCTGCTGAAGTCCATCGAGCAGCGCTTCCCGTCGACCGACAGGTACCACGGCACCAAGCTCTTCATCCGGGAGAACGGCCGCCGGCTGATGACCCCGATGCTGATCGTGATGCTGGCCATCGGCACCACCGACGTGCTGTTCGCGCTGGACTCCATCCCCGCGATCTTCGGTCTGACCCAGGACCCGTACATCGTCTTCACCGCCAACGCCTTCGCGCTGATGGGCCTGCGCCAGCTGTACTTCCTGATCGGCGGCCTGCTGAAGAAGCTGGTCCACCTCAGCTACGGCCTGTCGGTGATCCTCGGCTTCATCGGGGTGAAGCTGGTGCTGAACGCGCTGCACGAGAGCGGCGTGCACGTCCCGGAGATCGGCATCCCGCTCTCGCTCGGCTTCATCGTGGTGGTGCTCGCGGTGACCACCGTGACCAGCCTGATCGCCTCCAGGAAGCAGCAGGAGCGCGAAGAGGAGCACGAGAAGCTCAACGCCTGACGCCTGACGCCTGACGCCCGACGCCTCACGCTTGGCGCCCGGCGTCCACGGACGGGACCCGCGGCCGGTTCGACCGGCCGCGGGCCCCTGCCGCTGTCCGGCCGGGACCGACCGGAACCCCCGCCCGTTCTGGGTGCGGCGCCCGCACTCCTATGCTCGGCACATGGACCAGACCGAGGTACTGAAGCGGGTCATCGGCATCCTGACGCAGGCCGGAGCGTGGATTCACGAACCCGAGGAGCCCACCGACCCCGAGCTCGAGGGCGGGCCGGGGGTGGTGACCCAGCTGCTGAACGACGTCATGCCCACCATCACCATCCCGGCCGAGGCGACCGCCGACGAGATCGGGCCGCTGCTCAGCGAGGCGCTCGGCGGCCGGATCCTCCAGCTCTCCTCGGCCTTCGCGATGGCCTTCTGGGAGCTCGCCGAGGTCCACGACAGCGGCCGCACCGACATCTCCTCCCAGGACGTCCTGCGCGAACTCGCCCTCCGCGCCGAGACCGACCTGGACTGACCGGACCCGGCCACCCCGGCCGCCCCGCGGGGCGGCCCGGGCGGGTGGGTCACCAGCCGCGCTCGCGCCACTCGTCGAGGTGCGGGCGTTCGGCGCCGAGGGTGGTGTCGTTGCCGTGGCCGGGGTAGACCCAGGCCTCGTCGGGGAGGACGTCGAAGATCTTCTCGTTGACGTCGCGGAACAGGCTGGCGAAGGCCTGCGGGTCCTTCCAGGTGTTGCCCACCCCGCCCGGGAACAGGCAGTCGCCGGTGAAGACGTGCGGGTGCCCCTGCGGGTCGTCGTAGACCAGCACGATCGCACCCGGGGTGTGCCCGACCAGGTGGCGCACGGTCAGCTCGATCTGTCCGAAGCGCAGCTGCTCGCCGTCCTCCAGGAGCAGATCGGTGGGGACGTCGATGCCCTCCGCGTCGATCCGGCCCGCGGCTGTCCGGGCGCCGGTGGCGGCGGCCACCTCGGCCAGCGCGGCCCAGTGGTCGTGGTGGCGGTGGGTGGTCACCACGGTGTCGAGCCGGTCACCCACCGTCTCCAGCAGGGCCGGGGCGTCCGCCGCCGCGTCGATCAGCAGCTGGGTGTCGGTGGCCCGGCAGCGCAGCAGGTAGGCGTTGTTGTCGAACGGGCCGACGGCGATCTTGGTGATGATCAGGTGGGCCAGTTCCCGCACGTCCGGCGGGCCGCCGACCTTGACCGTTCCGTGGTACGTCATCGCGCCGCTCCTTGTGATCCTGATGATTGCTGGTCCTGATGGTCGCTCAGGAATCCGCTGTCCCCTGGCATGATGCCGCGTTCAGGCCATCGCGGGCAGCCGGGGCAGCACCGCGCGCGGGTCGGCGGCCTGTTCGCCGCCGAGGTGGACCTGGAGGCCGTCGCCGTCCGCCCGGCCGGAGAGCCACCCGGTGAGTGCGCGGACCGGGCCCTCGACGGTGAGCGCGGGCTCGCCCAGGTCCGGGCCGAGCCGCTCGCGCAGCCCGGCGTCGTCGGCGATCAGCAGCATGGCCGGGACGCCCTCGGCGGTGCGGAAGACGTCGGACAGCTTCAGGAACTCGGCGGTGGCGAAGAATTCCGGCCAGTGCGCGGGGGTGTGTCCGGCGGCCAGGTCGACGTGGTGGTACTCGACCTCCGCGAGCCGCTTCCAGGGCAGCTCGTGGGCGGGGAACAGGTAGCCGGCCCGGTGCCGCAGCTGGACCTGCCAGGCCGCGTCGGGCAGGGTGGCGGCGGTCTCCATGAACCGGCGGTGGCTGGCGCGCAGGTCGGCGAGGTGCTCGTCGAGCGGCCGGGCGGCGCCGTCCCGGATGCCCTGCTCGCGGGCCTCGGCGGAGGCGTACTGCGGGATGTCCACCCCGGTGCGGGCCGTCTCCAGCAGGTTGACCAGGGAGTCCGCGTTGCGCGACAGGTGCGCCAGGACGTGTCCGCGGGTCCAGCCCGGCAGTGCGGAGGGCTCGTGCACGGCCTCGGGCTTCAGCTCGGCGACGCCGTGCAGCAACTGCTCGGTGCTCTCCTCGACGGCGCGCAGCAGGTCGGCCGCGGTCCGGGCGGCGGTCGTCTCGGTCATGGGTGGCTGTCCTCCGATTGGCGCGTTCGGGGCGTTGCCCGTAGGGGCGGTCCGTCGTTGACAACGGTGACGCTACCCGTGATTCCTGCGCTGAGCAGGGCCTTCGGGCAGGTCGCGGCCGCGGGGCCGGTCGGCGCCTTCACTCGTTCGGGTGGACCGGGCTGGACATGGTCGATAATCGAACGCCTGAGCTAGTAGGCTGCCTGGGGCAAGCTGGAAGTAACAGCCCCCTGGAAGAAACAGCCCGTCTCGCACGTTGGTCTCCCCGGAGGGGACACCAGAGACCTCTCCCCGGAGAAAGGCGCCAGAAGCAGTGGCCGACCGCCTCATCGTCCGCGGTGCTCGCGAGCACAACCTCAAGAACGTCTCGCTCGACCTGCCGCGTGACTCCCTCATCGTCTTCACGGGCCTCTCCGGGTCCGGCAAGTCCTCGCTGGCCTTCGACACGATCTTCGCCGAGGGCCAGCGCCGCTACGTCGAGTCGCTGTCCTCGTACGCCCGGCAGTTCCTCGGCCAGATGGACAAGCCCGACGTGGACTTCATCGAGGGCCTGTCGCCGGCCGTCTCGATCGACCAGAAGTCCACCAGCCGCAACCCGCGCTCCACGGTCGGCACCATCACCGAGGTCTACGACTACCTCCGGCTGCTGTTCGCCCGGATCGGCAAGCCGCACTGTCCGCACTGCGGGCGCCCGATCGCCCGGCAGTCCCCGCAGGCCATCGTCGACCGGGTGCTGGAGCTCGCCGAGGGCACCCGCTTCCAGGTGCTCAGCCCGGTGGTCCGGGAGCGCAAGGGCGAGTTCGTCGACCTCTTCGCCGACCTCCAGTCGAAGGGCTACGCCCGCGCCCGGGTGGACGGCACCACGGTCCAGCTGACCGAGCCGCCGACGCTGAAGAAGCAGGAGAAGCACACCATCGAGGTGGTCATCGACCGCCTCACCGTCAAGGAGAGCGCCAAGCGGCGGCTGACCGACTCGGTCGAGACGGCCCTCAAGCTCTCCGGCGGCATGGTGGTGCTCGACTTCGTCGACCTCCCCGAGGACGACCCGGAGCGCGAGCGGATGTTCTCCGAGCACCTGTACTGCCCGTACGACGACGTCTCCTTCGAGGAGCTGGAGCCCCGCTCCTTCTCCTTCAACTCGCCGTTCGGCGCCTGCCCCGACTGCTCCGGCCTCGGCAACCGGATGGAGGTGGACCCGGAGCTGGTCATCCCCGACGAGGAGAAGACCCTCGACGAGGGCGCCATCCACCCGTGGTCGCAGGGCCACACCAAGGAGTACTTCCAGCGCCTGGTGGACGCGCTGGCCGGCGAGCTGGGCTTCCGCACCGACATCCCGTGGGCCGGCCTGCCAGCCCGGGCCCGCAAGGCGCTGCTGTACGGGCACAAGACCCAGGTCGAGGTCCGCTACCGCAACCGCTACGGGCGCGACCGCTCGTACACCACGTCCTTCGAGGGCGCGGTCCCGTTCGTCACCCGCCGCCACTCCGAGTCGGAGAGCGACTCCAGCCGTGAGCGGTTCGAGGGGTACATGCGGGAGGTGCCGTGCCCGGCCTGCTCCGGTACGCGGCTCAAGCCGGTGGTGCTGGCGGTGACGGTGCAGGACAGGTCGATCGCCGACGTCGCCGCGATGTCGATCAGCGACTGCGCGGAGTTCCTCGGCGCGATGCGGCTGACCGCCCGCGACAAGCAGATCGCCGAGCGGGTGCTCAAGGAGGTCAACGAGCGGCTGCGGTTCCTGGTCGACGTCGGCCTGGACTACCTCTCGCTCAACCGCGCGGCCGGCACCCTGTCCGGCGGCGAGGCCCAGCGGATCCGGCTGGCCACCCAGATCGGCTCCGGCCTGGTCGGCGTGCTGTACGTGCTGGACGAGCCGTCCATCGGTCTGCACCAGCGGGACAACCACCGCCTGATCGAGACCCTGGTCCGGCTGCGGGACATCGGCAACACGCTGATCGTGGTCGAGCACGACGAGGACACCATCAAGACCGCGGACTGGGTGGTCGACATCGGTCCCGGCGCCGGCGAGCACGGCGGCAAGGTGGTGCACTCCGGTTCGCTGAAGGAGCTGCTGAAGAACCCCGAGTCGCTGACCGGCCAGTACCTCGCGGGCAAGCGGTCGATCCCGATCCCGGCCGCCCGGCGCCCGCAGGACAAGCAGCGCCGGCTCACCGTGCACGGCGCCCGCGAGCACAACCTCAAGGACGTCACCGTCGGTTTCCCGCTCGGCACCTTCACGGCCGTCACCGGGGTCTCCGGCTCCGGGAAGTCGACCCTGGTCAACGACATCCTCTACACCCACCTCGCCCGCGAGCTGAACGGCGCGCGCAGCGTCCCCGGCCGGCACACCCGGATCACCGGCACCGACCTGGTGGACAAGGTGGTGCACGTGGACCAGTCGCCGATCGGCCGCACCCCGCGCTCCAACCCGGCCACATACACCGGCGTCTTCGACCACGTCCGGCGGCTGTTCGCGGAGACCCAGGAGGCCAAGGTCCGCGGGTACCTGCCGGGCCGGTTCTCCTTCAACGTCAAGGGCGGCCGCTGCGAGAACTGCTCGGGCGACGGCACCATCAAGATCGAGATGAACTTCCTGCCGGACGTCTACGTGCCGTGCGAGGTCTGCCACGGCGCCCGGTACAACCGGGAGACGCTCGAGGTGCACTACAAGGGCAAGTCCATCGCCGAGGTGCTGGACATGCCGATCGAGGAGGCGGTCTCCTTCTTCGAGGCCGTCCCGGCCATCGCCCGCCACCTGCGCACCCTGCACGACGTCGGCCTCGGCTACGTCCGCCTCGGGCAGTCCGCGCCGACCCTCTCCGGCGGCGAGGCGCAGCGCGTCAAGCTCGCCTCCGAGCTGCAGAAGCGCTCCACCGGCCGGACGGTCTACGTGCTCGACGAGCCCACCACCGGCCTGCACTTCGAGGACATCAGCAAGCTGATCAGGGTGCTCGACGGGCTGGTGGAGAAGGGCAACACCGTGATCGTCATCGAGCACAACCTCGATGTCATCAAGACCGCGGACTGGGTCGTCGACATGGGTCCCGAGGGCGGCAGCGGCGGCGGCAGCGTGGTCTGCGAGGGCACCCCCGAGGAGATCGCCGCGGTGCCGGACAGCCACACCGGCAAGTTCCTCCGCGACATCCTGGGCGACCTGCCGGTCCAGGCGGCCCCGGCGAAGGCGGCCGGCCGGGCCTCCGCCGCCAAGGCGGCGGGCACCAAGAGCGCGGCCGGCAGGACCACGGCCACCAAGGCGGCAGCGGCCAAGCCGGCCCGCAAGCGGGCGGCGGCCGCCAAGAAGTAGCCGCCCGGGCAGCCCGGCCAGGTCCCGTGCGGGCAGGGCGGGCACGAAGCGGTACGCGGCGTCCCGGTGGCCCGCCCCGGCTGATCCCAGCCGGGGCGGGCCACTCATTTTCCGGGCATAGACTGCCCGCCGACCCCGACCCCGCAGAGACCGGAGCGCCCGATGTCCGAGGCCAACGACAGCCACGCCGCCCCCTCCCGTCGCACCCTGCTGTGCTGCGCCGCCGCCGTGCTGGCGGCCGGTTCGACCGTCGCGGTCTCCGGCTGCTCCTCCTCGGACGGCGACTCCCAGGGCTCGGCGGGCTCCGCCGGCGCTCCGGTCGACCTGGGCGCCGCCACCGACGTCCCGGTGGGCGGTGGCAAGGTCTACCGCGACCAGCGGATCGTGGTGACCCAGCCGGAGGCCGGCCAGTTCAAGGCGTTCAGCGCCAAGTGCACCCACGCGGGCTGCGTGGTCGACCAGGTGAAGGGCGGTCAGATCCTCTGCCCCTGCCATGGCTCCAAGTTCGCGATCGCCGACGGCGCGGTCGCCGACGGTCCGGCGCCCACCCCGCTGCCCGCGTACCCGGTCACCGTCCAGGACGGCAAGCTCCAGGTCACCCGCGGCTAGCGTTCGGGGAGTCGCCCGGTGCCCGGTGCCCGCACCCCCGTGGCGGGCACCGGGACCGACGGTGTCGTCCGGCGTCGACAGGCCCAAGTCTGGGTGCTGCGGCGGATGTTGCCCAGGCCTTTCAGCGGTGGCCGAAAGGCCCTCGCTGGACGGGTGTTCCGGCGCCCGGTCACAATGGCCGCGGCGCCGGGCGCGGTGCCCGCGGGCGCCTGGGGAGGGCGGCAGTGTTACGGATCCACTTCACCACCGGCGATCTGATCCGCACCCGGTTCACGGCCACCGCAGGTCCGCTCGCCGAGACCTTCAACAGCCTCTACCAGCCCCACCGCGCGGACCGCGCGCACGGAGGCGGCCACGGACCCGGCGCGGGCGGCGCCGACCGGTGGGACCCCGACCTGCCCTTCCGCCCCTGGCGCCGGCGGCTGGCCGCCCGGGTGGACGAGGCGAGCCGGCCGCTGTGGACGCTGACCGGCCCGGGCCCCTGGCTCGACCTCGCCGCGCTGGCCGGCACCGATCCCTCCGTCGAGGTCGGACTGCAGACGCTGCTCGGCGCCCCGGACGCGCTGGTGCGCAGCGAACTGGAGCACGTGACGATGCCGCACGCCGACCGCGCCTGGCTGGCCGGTCTGACCGGCGGCGACCTCGCCGCCCGCCGGCTGCTCGCCGACTCCCTGCACGCCGCCTACCGGGACCGGATCGGCCCGTACTGGGACCGGATGCGCGCCCACCTCGACGGGGTCCGGGCGGACTGGGCCCGGACGCTGGTCGACCACGGGATCGAGCGGCTGCTGGAGACCCTGTGCCCGGGGATGGTGCGGTGGCGGGCCCCGGTACTGGAGGTCCGCTTCCCGCGGGAGCTCGACCACCGTCCGGCGGGCCGCGGGCTGGTGATCACCCCGATGGTGTTCCTGCCGGGCGGCCCGGAGCTGCTGTTCGACCCGGCCGACGAGACCGTCCCGGCCACCCTGCTGGTGCCGACCGTCCGTGACCCGCTGGTCGGGGCCGGGCTGTGGGAGGAGCCGGGGCGGGGCGGGGAGCCGCCGTTGGCCGCGCTGCTGGGCCGGACCAGGGCGGCGGCGCTCGGCGTCGTCGCCCAGGGCTGCTCCACCACCGAGCTGGCCCGCCGTCTCGCGGTCTCGCCCGCCTCCGCCTCGCAGCACACCACGGTGCTGCGCAACGCCAACCTGATCACCACCCGCCGCCGCGGCGGCGCGGTGCTGCACACCCTGACCCCGCTGGGCGCGGAACTGTTGCACCGCGGCAGTGCGGCGCACTGATCGGGCGGGCACCGGTCGACCGGCGGGCCCCGGCGGCGAGAAGTGGATCAGGCCACGGAGTGTCCTCGCCAATCGGTAGGGTGATTGCCATGGCTGACCCGTCCACCTACCGTCCGGCACCCGGCGCGATCCCGGTCTCACCGGGGGTGTACAAGTTCCGCGACGCGCACGGGCGGGTCATCTACGTCGGCAAGGCGAAGAGCCTGCGGCCGCGGCTGTCCTCCTACTTCCAGGACATCGCGAATCTCCACCCGCGCACCGCGACCATGGTCACCACCGCGGCCTCGGTGGAGTGGACGGTGGTCGGCACCGAGGTCGAGGCGCTCCAGCTGGAGTACTCCTGGATCAAGGAGTTCGACCCGCGCTTCAACGTCAAGTACCGCGACGACAAGAGCTATCCGGAGCTCGCGGTCACGCTGAACGAGGAGTTCCCGCGGGTCCAGGTGATGCGCGGGGCGCACAAGAAGGGCGTGCGCTACTTCGGTCCGTACGGCCACGCCTGGGCGATCCGCGAGACGGTCGACCTGCTGCTGCGGGTCTTCCCCGTCCGCACCTGCTCCAACGGCGTCTTCAAGCGCGCCCAGCAGGTCGGCCGCCCCTGCCTGCTGGGCTACATCGGCAAGTGCGCGGCGCCCTGCGTCGGCAAGGTCTCGGCCGACGAACACCTGGCGCTGGCCGAGGAGTTCTGCGAGTTCATGGCCGGGCGCACCGGTGGCTTCCTGCGCCGCCTGGAGCAGCAGATGCAGCAGGCGGCCGAGGAGATGGAGTACGAGCGGGCGGCCCGGCTGCGCGACGACATCGGGGCGCTGCGGCGCGCGATGGAGAAGAACGCGGTGGTCCTCGCCGACGGCACCGACGCCGACCTGCTGGCACTGGCCGAGGACGAGCTGGAGGCGGCCGTCCAGATCTTCCACGTCCGCGGCGGCCGGGTCCGCGGCCAGCGCGGCTGGGTCACCGACAAGGTCGAGGACGTCGACACCGCGGCCCTGGTCGAGCACGCCCTCCAGCAGCTGTACGGCGCCGGTACCGAGCCGGTGCCGCGAGAGGTGCTGGTGCCGGAGCTGCCGGAGCCGGCCGGGCCGGTCCGCGAGTGGCTGTGCGGACTGCGCGGCGGGCAGGTGGACCTGCGGGTGCCGCAGCGCGGTGACAAGAAGGACCTGATGGCCACCGTCGGCCGCAACGCCCAGCAGGCGCTCGCGCTGCACAAGACCAAGCGCGCGGGCGACCTCACCACCCGTAGCCGGGCGCTGCAGGAGATCGCGGACGCGCTGGAGCTGGACTCCGTCCCGCTGCGGATCGAGTGCTTCGACATCTCGCACCTGCAGGGCGAGGACGTGGTGGCCTCGATGGTGGTCTTCGAGGACGGGCTGGCCCGCAAGAGCGAGTACCGGCGCTTCCAGATCAAGGGCTTCGCCGGGCAGGACGACGTCCGCTCGATGCACGAGGTGATCACCCGCCGGTTCCGCCGCTACCTCCAGGAGCGCGAGCAGACCGGCGAGTGGGCGGTCCCCGAGCAGGACGAGGACGAGAGCCCGCTCGGGACCGACGCCGACATCCCCGCCGACACGGACACCCCCGCCGGCACCGACACCGATGCCGCCGATGCCGACGCGGCCGCCGGCCCGCTCGGGGAGAACGGCCGCCCGCGCCGGTTCGCCTACCCGCCGCAGCTGCTGGTGGTCGACGGCGGCCGGCCGCAGGTCGCCGCCGCGCGGCGGGCGCTGGACGAGCTGGGCATCGACGACGTCGCACTGTGCGGCCTGGCCAAGCGCCTGGAGGAGGTCTGGCTGCCCGGCGAGGAGGACCCGGTGGTGCTGCCGCGCAGCAGCGAGGGCCTCTACCTGCTGCAGCGGGTGCGTGACGAGGCGCACCGCTTCGCCATCCGCTACCAGCGCACGAAGCGCTCCAAGCGGCTCACGGCGGGGGAGCTGGACTCCGTCCCGGGGCTCGGCGAGACTCGCCGCCAGGCCCTGCTCAAGCACTTCGGTTCGCTGAAGCGGCTGCGCGCGGCCACCGTGGACGAACTGTGCGAGGTCCCGGGCATCGGCCGTCGCACGGCGGAGACTGTTGCGGCAGCGTTGTCCTCCCGTACACCCGCCACATTCGCGGTGAACACCGCCACGGGCGAGATCATTGACGACAGTGTTGAGTCTGACCGCGCGGGCCGGGGACCGGCCGGCGCACCCCAGGAGACGCCATGACGGCCGACGTCGCCCGTCAACACCGTGTCCGGGACCTGCCCCGACGGGGTGAGCCCGGGAAGCCGGACGGCCTCGGGCGCGTTCTCCACAGCAGAACCATCGAGAGCGGGGATCCGAAGTGACTGTGTCGAGTACGGGCGAGACCGGACCGGAGCTGGTGATCATCTCCGGCATGTCCGGAGCCGGCCGTAGCACCGCCGCGAAGTGCCTGGAGGACCTGGGCTGGTTCGTGGTGGACAACCTGCCGCCGGCCCTGATCCCGACCATGGTCGACCTCGGCGCGCGCTCCCAGGGCGCGGTGCCCAGGATCGGCGCGGTGGTCGACGTCCGGGGCCGGACCTTCTTCGACGACCTGCTGACCTCCTTGGAGGAGCTGGAGAAGCGCGGGGTGCGGCTGCGGGTGGTGTTCCTGGAGTCCTCCGACGAGGCGCTGGTCCGCCGCTTCGAGTCGGTCCGCCGCCCGCACCCGCTGCAGGCCGACGGCCGGATCGTGGACGGCATCGAGCGCGAGCGCGACCTGCTGCGCGAGCTGCGCGGCGAGGCCGACCTGGTGATCGACACCTCCAACCTCAACGTGCACCAGCTGCGCGCCAAGCTGGACGCCCAGTTCGCCGACCACGACGAGCCCGAGCTGCGGGCCACCGTGATGTCCTTCGGCTTCAAGTACGGCCTGCCGGTCGACGCCGACCTGGTGGTGGACTGCCGGTTCCTGCCCAACCCGCACTGGGTCCCCGAGCTGCGGGCCCGCACCGGCACCGACCCGGACGTCGCCGAGTACGTGTTCAAGCAGCCCGGTGCGCAGGAGTTCCTGGACGGCTACACCGATCTGCTGCGGGTCATCACGGAGGGCTATCGCCGCGAGGGGAAGCGCTACATGACTCTTGCCGTAGGCTGCACCGGTGGCAAGCACCGCAGTGTCGCCATGTCGGAGCGGCTGACCAAGCGTCTGATCGCGGACGGTGTGGAGACGGTGCTCGTCCACCGCGACATGGGCAGGGAGTGACCGGCCGGGAGTGACAGCAGCGCCCCGTCCGTCGCTCACAGGAGCATGAGACAGGAACATGGGGTCGGTGTGACGGGATACTCGCCAGCGCGGCAGCTCCAGCACAGGCCTTCCGAGCGGGCCCAGGCGACCGGGCCCGCCCAGGCCGGGCAGAAGCCCCGCCCGGGCGCGCCCAGGATCACCGCCCTCGGCGGCGGCCAGGGCCTGTCGGCCTCGCTGTCCGCGCTGCGCCGGCTGACCAACGAGCTGACCGCCGTGGTCACCGTCGCCGACGACGGCGGCTCCAGCGGCCGGCTCCGCAGCGAGCTGGGCGTGCTGCCCCCGGGCGACCTGCGCAAGGCCCTGGCCGCGCTGTGCGGCGACGACGACTGGGGCCGTACCTGGTCCGAGGTGATCCAGCAGCGGTTCACCGGCAACGGCGGCCTCGGCGGCCACGCGGTCGGCAACCTGCTGATCGTCGCGCTGTGGGAGAAGCTCGGCGACCCGGTCGAGGCACTGAACTGGGTCGGCCGGCTGTTGAACGTCCAGGGCCGGGTGCTGCCGATGTCGGCGGTCCCGCTGGACATCGAGGCCCAGGTGCGCGGCCACGACCCGGCCCGCCCGGCCGAGGTCTCGGCCGTCCGCGGCCAGGCCAGCGTCGCCGTCACCCCCGGCACGGTGCTCTCGGTGCGGCTGCTCCCGGACGAGCCGCCGGCTGTGCCGGAGGCCGTCTCGGCGGTGCTGGAGGCGGACTGGGTGGTGCTCGGCCCCGGATCCTGGTTCACCAGCGTGCTGCCGCACCTGCTGGTGCCCGAGCTCGCCAAGGCGCTGATCGGCACCCGGGCCCGCCGGCTGCTCACCCTCAACCTCGCCCCCCAGCCGGGCGAGACCGAGGGCTTCACACCGCAGCGCCACCTCGACGTGATAGCCGACCACGCCCCCGACCTCGCCGTCGACGCCATCCTGGTGGACGAGCGCGCGGTCACCGGAGGGGCGTTCGGCCTGGCCGACCTGGCCGGGCTGGAGAAGGCCGCCGAACGGATGGGCGCCGCACTGGTGCTCGACCGGGTGGCCCGGGCGGACGGGTCGCCGCGACACGACCCGGAGCTCTTGGCGGCTGCGTACGACCGGATTTTCCGGACACATGGAAGGATCGGCCCATGGCGATGACGGCAGCGGTCAAGGATGAAATCAGCCGGCTCCCCGTCACCCGGGCCTGCTGCCGCAAGGCGGAGGTCTCGGCGATCCTGCGGTTCGCGGGCGGCTTGCACATTGTGAGCGGCCGCATCGTGATCGAGGCGGAGCTGGACACCGGCATTGCGGCGCGGCGGCTGCGCAAGGACCTGCTGGAGATCTTCGGGCACTCCTCGGATCTGGTGGTGATGGCCCCCGGTGGGCTGCGCCGCGGCAGCCGGTACGTGGTGCGGGTGGTCAAGGACGGCGAACTGCTGGCCCGGCAGACCGGGCTGGTGGACGGCAGGGGAAGGCCCATCCGCGGGCTGCCCCCGGCGGTGGTCTCGGGTGCGACCTGCGACGCGGAGGCCGCCTGGCGCGGGGCGTTCCTGGCGCACGGCTCGCTCACCGAGCCCGGCAGGTCCTCCTCCCTGGAGATCACCTGCCCCGGTTCGGAGGCGGCGCTGGCCCTGGTCGGCGCGGCCCGCCGGCTCGGCATCCCGGCCAAGGCGCGTGAGGTCCGCGGGGTGGACCGGGTGGTGATCCGGGACGGCGACGCGATCGGCGCCCTGCTCACCAGGCTCGGCGCGCACGAGTCGGTGCTGGCCTGGGAGGAGCGCCGGATGCGGCGCGAGGTCCGGGCCACCGCCAACCGGCTGGCCAACTTCGACGACGCCAACCTGCGCCGCTCGGCCCGCGCGGCCGTCGCGGCCGGCGCCCGGGTGCAGCGTGCGCTGGAGATCCTCGGCGAGGAGGTGCCCGAGCACCTGGCCGCCGCGGGGCAGCTGCGGATGCAGCACAAGCAGGCCTCGCTGGAGGAGCTGGGCGCGCTCGCCGAGCCGCCGCTCACCAAGGACGCGGTGGCCGGCCGGATCCGCCGGCTGCTGGCGATGGCGGACAAGCGCGCGGCCGAGCTGGGACTGCCCAACACCGAGGCCAATCTGACCGAGGAGATGGCCCTCAGCTGAACCGATCTTCATAGCACACGCGCCGCGAGGGCACCGGAGGGACCCCGGTGCCCTCCGTGCTGCCCGGGCGCCCCTTGGTGCCGTCTCACGCCGGAGAGGCGATGTGCCCAGGGCAGCGCCGGGAGGGTAGGGTCGTTCCTGGTCGGGGACTTCCCATTTCCACTTCGCCGGCAGTGTCCGGCGTACCTTAGAGGAGATCGGTTCGTGACGATCCGGGTAGGCATCAACGGATTCGGCCGCATCGGCCGCAACTTCTTCCGTGCGGTCAAGGCTCAGGGCGCGGACATCGAGATCGTCGGTGTCAACGACCTGACCGACACCAAGACCCTGGCGCACCTGCTGAAGTACGACTCCATCCTGGGCACCCTGCAGTCCGAGGTCTCGCACACCGCGGACAGCATCACCGTGGACGGCAAGACCTTCAAGGTCATCGCCGAGCGCGACCCGGCCAACCTCCCCTGGGGCGAGCTGGGGGTCGACGTCGTCATCGAGTCCACCGGCATCTTCACCAAGGCCGACCAGGCCAAGAAGCACGTGACCGCCGGTGCGAAGAAGGTCATCATCTCGGCGCCCGCCACCGACGAGGACGTCACCATCGTGATGGGCGTCAACGACGAGAAGTACGACGCCGCGAAGCACACCGTCATCTCCAACGCCTCCTGCACCACCAACTGCGTGGCGCCGCTGGCGAAGGTGCTGAACGAGAACTTCGGCATCGTCAAGGGTCTGATGACCACCGTGCACGCCTTCACCAACGACCAGGTCACGCTGGACTTCCCGCACAAGGACCTGCGTCGCGCCCGTGCCGCGTCGCTGAACATCATCCCGACCTCCACCGGTGCCGCCAAGGCCACCGCGCTGGTCCTGCCGGAGCTGAAGGGCAAGCTGGACGGCACCTCGCTGCGCGTCCCGGTCCCGACCGGCTCGATCACCGACCTGGTCGTCACGCTGGAGCGCGAGGTCACCGTCGAGGAGGTCAACGCGGCCTTCCAGAAGGCGTCCGAGGGCTCCCTCAAGGGCATCCTGCAGTACACCGAGGACCCGATCGTCTCCTCCGACATCGTGAACTCGCCGTTCTCCACGATCTTCGACTCCCTGATGACCATGGTCCAGGGCAACCAGGTCAAGGTCTTCGGCTGGTACGACAACGAGTGGGGCTACTCCAACCGCCTCGTCAACCTGACCACCCTCGTCGGCGGCCAGCTCTGACCCGCGGCAGCCGCGTGATGTGAGAGGCAGGGCCCGGTCGGCGAACTCGCCCCCGGGCCCTGCCTCTGCACCGCCGCCCAGGTACTGTTCGCGCCCGGGCGGCCCGTTTCGCCGAGCTCCCTCACCGCTGCTCCGGCGGCCCGTCGCCGTGCCGCTGCCTCATGCACCACTTCTCCCCGGGAGACCGAAGACCGTGAAGACCATCGAAGACCTTGAGGTCGCCGGCCGGCGGGTGTTCGTCCGCGCCGACCTGAACGTGCCGCTGTCCAACGGCACGATCACCGACGACGGCCGGATCCGCGCCGTCGCCCCGACCATCGCCAAGCTGCTGCAGGCCGGCGCGAAGGTCGTGGTCGCCTCCCACCTGGGCCGTCCCAAGGGCGAGCCCGAGCCGCAGTTCTCCCTCGCGCCGGTGGCTGTCCGCCTCGGCGAGATCCTCGGTACCCCCGTGTCCTTCGCGACCGACACCGTGGGCGAGAGCGCGAAGGCCACCGTCGCCGCCCTGGCCGACGGCGAGGTCACGCTGCTCGAGAACCTGCGCTTCAACGCGGGGGAGACCAGCAAGGACGACGCCGAGCGCGGCGCCTTCGCCGACCAGCTGGCGGCGCTGGCCGACCTGTACGTCGGTGACGGCTTCGGCGCGGTGCACCGCAAGCACGCCTCGGTCTACGACCTGCCGGCCCGCCTGCCGCACGCCGTGGGCGACCTGATCGCCACCGAGGTGGGCGTGCTCAAGCGCCTCACCGAGGAGGTGGAGCGCCCGTACGTGGTGGTGCTCGGCGGATCCAAGGTCTCCGACAAGGTCGGCGTGATCGACAACCTGCTGGGCAAGGCCGACCGGATCCTGATCGGCGGCGGCATGGCGTACACCTTCCTCGCGGCCCTCGGCCACGAGGTCGGCATCTCGCTGCTGCAGAAGGACCAGATCCCGACCGTCCTGGAGTACCTGGAGCGGGCGAAGGCCAACGGCGTCGAGTTCGTGCTGCCGGTCGACGTCTCGGTCTCCGCGAGCTTCCCCGACCTGAAGACCTTCGCCCCGGTCGAGGACTTCGAGGTGGTCGACGCGGACAGGATCCCCGCGGACAAGGAGGGCCTGGACATCGGCCCGCGGACCCGGGAGCTGTTCGCCGCCAAGCTGGCCGACGCGAAGACCGTGTTCTGGAACGGCCCGGTCGGCGTCTTCGAGCACCCGGCCTTCGCCGAGGGCACCAAGGCGGTCGCGCAGGCGCTGCTGGACAGCGAGGCGTTCACCGTCGTCGGCGGTGGCGACTCCGCCGCTGCCGTCCGCATCCTGGGCTTCGACGAGACGGAGTTCGGGCACATCTCGACCGGCGGTGGCGCAAGCCTCGAGTACCTGGAGGGCAAGACCCTCCCCGGTCTCGCCGCCCTGGAAGGCTGATCGCATGAGCACGCGTCTCCCGCTGATGGCGGGCAACTGGAAGATGAACCTCAACCATCTCGAGGCCATCCAGCACACCCAGAAGCTGGCGTTCGCGCTGGCCGACAAGGACTACGAGGCCGTCGAGGTCGCGGTCCTGGTCCCGTTCACCGACCTGCGCTCGGTGCAGACCCTGGTCGACGGCGACAAGCTGAAGGTCAAGTACGGTTCGCAGGACATCTCCGCGCACGACTCCGGTGCCTACACCGGTGAGATCTCCGGCCCGATGCTGTCGAAGCTGAAGTGCACCTTCGCGGCGATCGGCCACTCGGAGCGCCGCCAGTACCACGGCGAGAACGAGGAGATCGTCAACGCCAAGGTGAAGGCCGCCTACCGCAACGGCATCACGCCGATCCTGTGCGTGGGCGAGCCGCTGGAGATCCGCAAGGCGGGCACCCACGTCGAGTACACCCTGGCCCAGCTGGACGGTGCGCTGGACGGGGTCCCGGCCTCGGACGCCGAGTCCGTCGTGGTCGCGTACGAGCCGGTGTGGGCGATCGGCACCGGCGAGGTGGCGACCCCGGAGGACGCGCAGGAGGTCTGCGCGGCGATCCGGGCCAGGCTCGCCGAGCTGTACTCCGCCGAGCTGGCCGACAAGGTCCGGGTGCTGTACGGCGGTTCGGTGAAGTCCTCCAGCGCGGCCGGCCTGATGGCCAAGCCCGACGTGGACGGCGCCCTGATCGGCGGTGCCTCGCTGGACGCCGACGAGTTCGTCAAGATCGTGCGGTACCGTGACCAGGCAGTAGGCTAACGCCGCCGCAGCAACGTAGGCTTTGGGGCCGGACCGCTTCCACGCGGCCCGGCCCCTTCGCCGAAGATACGAGAGAGTTGGTCCCGTCGTGGTTCTCGGGTTCTCGATTGCCCTGATCATCCTGAGTCTGCTGATGATCCTCCTGGTGCTGCTGCACAAGGGGAAGGGCGGCGGCCTGTCCGACATGTTCGGCGGTGGCGCGATGTCGACCGGCGGCGGATCCGCCGTGGCCGAGCGCAACCTGGACCGGATCACCATCCTGGTGGGCGCGGCCTGGTTCGTGTGCATCGTGGTGCTCGGCCTGGTGCTCAAGTACAAGAACTGAACCGGCTTCCCCGCGGATCTGACGAGCTGTCGCCGCGCCGCCTATCCTGGTAGGGCCCGGCGGTGGAGGCGGTGGTGGCAGATCCTTAACTCCCGCTTACACTAGGACGACTTCGCCACCGTCCGCAGGCCGCGGCCGGGCGGCAGTGGGTCCCGGCCGCAGTCCGGGCCGGATCCAGGGCATCGGTCGAGGTCGCATCGCATCAGCACGCAGGGAGTCAGACCGTGGCAAGTGGCAACGCCATCCGAGGCAGCAGAGTCGGCGCCGGCCCGATGGGCGAGGCGGAGCGCGGCGAGTCCGCCCCGCGCAACCGGATCTCCTTCTGGTGCGCCAACCGGCACGAGACGCGGCCCAGCTTCGCCGCGGAGGCGGCCATCCCGGACACCTGGGACTGCCCGCGCTGCGGCTTCCCGGCCGGCCAGGACGAGGACAACCCGCCGGCTCCGGCCCGCAACGAGCCGTACAAGACCCACCTCGCCTACGTCCGCGAGCGTCGTACCGACGCCGACGGCGAGGCGATCCTCGCCGAGGCGCTGGCCAAGCTCCGCGGCGAGATCTGAACACACGTCACCTTCGCGAAGAGGGGTCGGGCCCGGTGGCCCGGCCCCTCTTCGCGTTCCCGCCTCCCCTGATCGGTGTCCTCCCGGGCCCCGCCGTGTCGGTTTGACGGCGGGGCCCCTCTTCCACCACCATTCCACTAACTACTTAGTGGAATGGTGGTGGAAGTGCTCGACTATCGGATCGACCGTCGCAGCGGCGTGGCCACCTACCTCCAGATCGTCCAGCAGACCGAGCACGCCCTGCGGCTCGGCCTGCTCCGGCCCGGCGACCGCCTGCCGACCGCCAAGGAGGTGGTGGCCGCCACCGCGGTCAACCCCAACACGGTGCTCAAGGCGTACCGGGAGCTGGAACGGCGCGGCCTGGTCGCACCCAGGCCCGGCCTCGGCACCTTCGTCCTGCGGTCGCTGGCCCACCAGGAGGCGGCCGCCGACTCGCCGCTGCGCGCCGAGCTGGCCGACTGGGCCTCCCGCGCCCGGTCCGCCGGGCTGGGACGGGACGACGTCGAGGCGCTGGTCGCGTCAGTGGTCGACGAGGAGTACCAGGCCCGCCCGCAGGGCGGGGCCCAAGCACAGGAGGGGAACCAATGAACGCTCTGTACCCCGACGGGTCCGCGGAGGGCGGGCCGACGGCGGTGGAGGTCAGCGGCCTCGGCCGCCGCTACCACCGCGGCTGGGCGCTGAAGAACTGCTCCTTCCGGATCCCGGCCGGGCGGATCTGCGCCCTGGTCGGACCGAACGGTGCCGGCAAGACCACGCTGATGTCGCTGGTCGCCCAGCTGCTCGCCCCCACCGAGGGCAGCGTCCGGGTGTTCGGCCACCCGCTCGGCGACCTCGCCGTCCGCGGCCGGATCGGCTTCGTCGCCCAGGACAAGCCGCTGTACCCCGGCTTCACCGTGGCGGAGACGCTGCGCCTGGGCCGGGAGCTGAACCGCAGCTGGGACCAGGCCAAGGCCGAGTCCGTGGTGGCCCAGGGCAAGGTGCCGCTGACCGCCCGGATCGGCACCCTCTCCGGCGGCCAGCGCACCCGGGTCTCGATGGCGCTCGCCCTCGGCGCCATGCCCGACCTGCTGATCCTCGACGAGCCGATGTCCGACCTGGACCCGCTCGCCAGGCACCAGCTGATGGGCCTGCTGATGTCGGAGGCCGCCGAGCGCGGCATCACCGTGCTGATGTCCTCGCACGTGATCGCCGAGCTGGAGGACTCCTGCGACTACCTGGTGCTGCTCTCCGAGGGCGGCGTCCTGCTGGCCGGTGACATCGAGGAGATCCTCGCCGCCCACCAGTTGCTGGTCGGCGACGACGGCGCCGAGGCCCCCGCCCCCGACCGGGTGGTCGAGCTCAACCGCACCGGCCGCCAGATCACCGCCCTGGTCCGGACGGACGGCCGTGCGCCGGCCGGCTGGGAGGTCAACCACCCCACCCTGGAGGAAGTCCTGCTCGCCCACCTGCGTTCCGGCGCGGTGCCCGCGCTGCTCACCGCCGAGGCCCGGCCCGCCGATCGGACGGTGGCGGCATGAGCAGCACCCTCGCACCGACCCGTGCCGCCGCCCGCCCCTCGCGCCTCGCGCCGCGCGGCATCTGGTGGCTGATGTGGCGTCAGCAGCGCCTCTCGGTCCTGCTCTGGCTGATCGCGGTGGTGGCCGCGGCGGTGGTCGTCCCGTTCCTGCGCGCGGCCATGGTGGACTACATCGACAGCCACCACATCGCGGGCTGCGCGATGATCACCTTGGACCCGGCCTGCCAGGGCGACGGGATCCAGCAGGCCGTCAACGGCTTCCGGACCAAGTACACCCCGTTCCTGCAGGCCATGGGGCTGCTGCTGACGGCCCTGCCGGCCGGGCTCGGCCTGTTCGCCGCCGGCCCGCTGTTCTCCAGGGAGTACGAGAGCGGTACCTGGCGGCTGGTGCTCGGCCAGAGCGTGACCCGCACCCAGTGGCTGCGCGCCAAGCTCGCCTCGGTCGCGGTGCCGGCGCTGCTCGGCTCCGCCGCGCTGATGGGCCTCTACCGGTGGATGTGGGCGCCCTCGGCGAACTTCGTCTCCGGGGTGGGCTGGTCCGGGACCTTCTTCGGCTCCGGCGGGCCCGTGCTGATGGCCACCGTGCTGCTCGCCCTCGCGGTCGGGGCCACGGTCGGGGCGCTGGTGCGCCGGGTGGTCCCGGCGATGGGGGCCACCTTCGGCGTGGTGCTGGTGCTCCAGTACCTGATCTCCGAGGTCCGGCCGTACCTGGTGCCGAGTCAGGTCCGGATGGTCCCCCGCTCCGAACTGCCCAACGATGTCTGGGGATTCGGCCAGGGGTTCATGACCTCGGGCGGCAAGCGGCTGCCGTACGACCTGTGCGACAGCTCCGCCGACTACGCCGACTGCCTGGCCAAGGCGGGCAACGCCCGCGAGTTCAGCGACGTCCACGTCGCGGCGGACTACTGGCCGCTGCAGGGCGTGGAGTCGGCGCTCTGCCTGGTGCTGGCCGCCGCCCTGGTGGGCTTCCTGTACTGGCGGACCCGCACGGCGGACTGACCCGGCGCGCAGAACGGCAGAAGGCGGG
>NZ_JAIZ01000190.1:32350-63787 GCF_000710465.2 Kitasatospora sp. MBT63
GCGGCGGCCGTGCGGTCGAGCAGCCACAGCGTGCGCTCGGTGCCGTACGCGCCGGAGGCCGGCGCCTGCACCTCGCCCGGGCCGGACAGCGCGAGCGCCACCGCGTCCGCCTTGTCCTCGCCCGCCGCCAGCAGCCAGACCTCACGCGCCGCCCGGATCGCCGGGAGGGTGAGCGAGATCCGCACCGGCGGCGGCTTCGGCGAGCCCCGTACGCCGATCACGGTCAGGTCGGTCTCCCGCACGCCCGGGTGCTCCGGGAAGAGGGAGGCGACATGGGTGTCAGGACCGACCCCGAGCAGCAGCACGTCGAAGGCCGGGACGGCGAGACCGCTGCCCCCGCCGGCCGCCTTCGCCAGCTCCTCGGCGTACCGCGCGGCGGCGGCCTCCACGTCGGAGCCGTCGACGCCGTCCGAGGCCGGCATCTCGTGCACCCGGGCCGGGTCCAGCGGCAGCTGCGCCAGCAGCTCGGCCCGGGCCTGGACCGCGTTGCGGTCCGGGTCGGCGGCGGGGACGAAGCGCTCGTCGCCCCACCACAGGTCGACCAGTGCCCAGTCGACCGCGTCGCGCGCCGGGGAGGCGGCGACGGCGGCCAGCAGGGCGTTGCCGTTGCGGCCGCCGGTGAGCACCACCGAGGCGGTGCCGCGGGCGGCCTGGGCGTCCACGATCCGGGTGATCAGCCGGGCCGCGGTCGCCTGGGCCATCAGCTCCTTGTCGTGGTGCACGACGAGCTGCGGGGCGCCCCCGGTCACGATCCGCTCCGCTTGCGCGTGGCGGCCTTCTTCTCGGTGGCCTTCCCCGTGGCCGGCTTCGCGGCGGGCCCGGCCGCGGGCTTCTTCCCCGCCGCCTTGCCGGTACCGCCCGCGGCCACGTCGTCCGCGGCCGGCTGCTCGGCCACCGGCACCTTGGCGGTCACCCGCGCCGGGGCCGCCACCGCGGCGGCCACCGGCTCGGCCGGCGCCTTCGCGGCGGACGGCTCGCGCAGCCGGTCGACCGGCGTGCGGACGGCCGCCGCGTAGATGTCGTCCGGGTCGAGCCGGCGCAGCTCCTCCGCGATCAGCTCGGCGGTGTCCCGCCGCTTGAGCGCGACCATCCGGTCCGGCGCGCCGGGCATGGCCAGCGTGCCGAGCAGCCCGTCCGGCCGGTCCAGCGTGATGTCGCCGTCCTTGGCCCGCAGCCGGACCGCGGTGATGCCGGGGCCGGCCGTGACGACCCGCTCGACCGGGACCCGCAGCCGGGTGGTGAGCCACAGGCCGAGCAGTTCCACGCTGGGGTTGTAGGACTCGCCCTCGACCACCGCGGAGGTGATCGTGGCGGGCCGCTGGTCCAGCGCGGCGGCCAGCATCGAGCGCCAGCCGGTGATCCGGGTCCAGGCCAGGTCGGTGTCGCCGGGGGTGTAGCTGTCGGCCCGCTGGGCGAGCTGGTCGACCGGCGACTCGGCGGTGACCGCGTCGGTGATCCGGCGCTGGGCGAGTGCGCCGAGCGGGTCCTGGGCCGGGTTCTTCGGTGCGTTCTCCGGCCACCAGACCACCACGGGGGCGTCCGGCAGCAGCAGCGGCAGCACCACCGACTGGGCGTGCGAGACCAGTTCGCCGTGCATCCGCAGGATGACGGTCTCGCCGGAGCCGGCGTCGGTGCCGACCAGGACCTCGGCGTCCAGCCGGGTCTCGGCCCGGGCCCGGGGCGAGCGTCCGGCGCGCCGGATGACCGCCAGGATCCGCGAGGGGTGCTCGCGGGAGGCGTCGTTGGCGGCCTTGAGCGCGTCGTAGGCGCTGCCCTCGTCGGTGACGATGACGAGGGTGAGCACCATGCCGGCGGCGGTGGAGCCGCTGGCCCGGCGGGCGTCCATCAACGCAGCGTTGATCTTGCTGGACGTGGTGTTCGTCAGGTCGATCTTCATGGCCGCCGCCAGCTCCTGCCGTCTCGTGCGAGCATCTCGTCCGCCTCGGCCGGCCCCCAGGCCCCCGCGGGGTACTGCGCGGGCTTGCCGTGGGTGTCCCAGTAGTTCTCGATCGGATCGAGGATCCCCCAGGAGAGCTCGACCTCCTGGTGGCGCGGGAACAGGTTGGCGTCGCCGAGCAGCACGTCGAGGATGAGCCGCTCGTACGCCTCCGGGCTGGACTCGGTGAAGGACTCGCCGTAGGCGAAGTCCATCGTGACGTCCCGGACCTCGAAGGAGGTGCCCGGCACCTTGGAGCCGAACCGCACCGTGACGCCCTCGTCCGGCTGCACCCGGATCACCAGGGCGTTCTGCCCCAGCTCCTCGGTGGCGTAGGAGTCGAACGGCAGGTACGGGGCGCGCTGGAAGACCACCGCGATCTCGGTGACCCGGCGGCCCAGCCGCTTGCCGGTGCGCAGGTAGAACGGGACGCCCGCCCAGCGGCGGTTGTTGATCTCCAGCTTGATGGCGGCGTAGGTGTCGGTCTTGGACGCGGGGTTGATCCCGTCCTCCTCCAGGTAGCCGACCACCTCCTCGCCGCCCTGCCAGCCGGCCGTGTACTGGCCGCGCACGGTGTGCTTGCCGAGGTCCTCGGGGAGCTGGACGGCGCTGAGCACCTTGAGCTTCTCGGCGACCAGGGCCTTGGGGTGGAACGAGGCAGGCTCCTCGATGGCGGTGAGCGCCATCAGCTGGAGCAGGTGGTTCTGGATGACGTCCCGGGCCGAGCCGATGCCGTCGTAGTACCCGGCCCGGCCGCCGATCCCGATGTCCTCGGCCATGGTGATCTGCACGTGGTCGACGTACGACCGGTTCCAGATCGGCTCGAACATGGTGTTGGCGAAGCGGAGCGCCAGGATGTTCTGGACGGTCTCCTTGCCCAGGTAGTGGTCGATCCGGAAGACCTCGTCCCGGGGGAAGACCTCGTGGACGATCCGGTTCAGCTCCTGCGCGGTCTCCAGGTTGTGGCCGAACGGCTTCTCGATCACCGCGCGGCGCCAGGAGCCGGCCGGCGGGTCCGCCAGGCCGTGCTTCTTGAGCTGCTGCACCACGACCGGGAAGGCCTTCGGCGGCACCGACAGGTAGAAGGCGAAGTTGCCGCCGGTGCCCTGCGCCTCGTCGAGGTCCTCGATGGTCTTGCGCAGGGTGTCGAAGGCGTCGTCGTCCTCGAAGGTGCCCTGGACGAACCGCATGCCCTTGGCCAGCTGCTGCCAGACCTCCTCGCGGAATGGGGTCCTGGCGTGCTGCTTGACCGCGTCGTGGACCTCCTTGGCGAAGTCCTCGTCCTCCCACTCCCGCCGGGCGAAGCCGACCAGCGAGAAGCCCGGGGGCAGCAGGCCGCGGTTGGCCAGGTCGTAGATGGCCGGCATCAGCTTCTTGCGCGACAGGTCACCCGTCACGCCGAAGATCACCAGACCGGACGGTCCGGCGATCCGCGGCAGCCGGCGGTCGGCGGGGTCACGCAGCGGGTTGGCGGGGACGAGCAGGGGTTCGCCCTGGTCCGCCTCCGCCCCCTCGACATCCGGGTACGGCTGTGTGTTGCTCACGTGGTGGGCTCCGCTTCCAGTGCGATGGCGGTGAGCGGGGTCACTTCTCGTCGGCGAACGAGGCCAGCGACGCCGTGACGGTGTCGAGCAGTTCGTTCCAGGAGACCGCGAACTTCTCGACGCCCTCGTCCTCCAGCACCTGGACGACGTCGTCGTAGTCGACGCCGGCGGCGGCGATGGCGTCCATCACGGCCTTGGCGTCGGCGTAGTTGACGGTGATGGTGTCACCGGTGACCACGCCGTGGTCGTCGGTGGCGTCCAGGGTGGCCTCGGGCATGGTGTTGACGGTGCCCTGGGCGACCAGCTCGGTGACGTACAGGGTGTCCGGCAGGGCCGGGTCCTTGACGCCGGTGGAGGCCCACAGCGGGCGCTGCGGCTTGGCGCCGGCGGCCTCCAGGGCCTTCCAGCGGTCGGAGGAGAAGACCTCCTCGTACGCCTGGTAGGCGAGCCGGGCGTTGGCCAGCGCGGCCTTGGAGCGCAGCTCCTTGGCGTCGCCGCCGATCTTCTCCAGGCGCTTGTCGATCTCGGTGTCCACGCGGGAGACGAAGAACGAGGCGACGGACTCGATCGAGGACAGGTCCAGGCCGGCCGACTTGGCCTGCTCCAGACCGGTCAGGTAGGCGTCCATCACCGCGCGGTAGCGCGCCAGCGAGAAGATCAGCGTGACGTTGACGCTGATGCCCTTGGCGAGGACCGCGGTGATGGCGGGCAGGCCGGCCTCGGTGGCGGGGATCTTGATGAACACGTTCGGGCGGTCCACCAGCCACCACAGCTGCTTGGCCTCGGCCACGGTGGCCGCGGTCTCGTGGGCCAGGCGCGGGTCGACCTCGATGGAGACCCGGCCGTCGCGGCCGTTCGAGGCGTCGTAGACCGGGCGCAGCACGTCCGCGGCGTCGCGGACGTCGCTGGTGGTGATCATGCGGACGGCCTCGTCCGTGGTGACCTTGCGGACGGCGAGGTCCCGGAGCTGGCCCTGGTAGGCGGCGCTGCCGCCGCCGATGGCCTTCTGGAAGATGGTCGGGTTGGTGGTGACACCCACGACGTGCTTGCTCTGCACCAGCTCGGCCAGGTTCCCGCTGTTCAGCCGGTCGCGGCTGAGGTCGTCCAGCCAGATCGCCACGCCTTCGTCGGTGAGGCGCTTCAGTGCGTCGGTCATGGTGCTCAGTCCTCTTCTTCTTTTCGACTTCGTTCGTCTGCTGTGGGGTCGTCAGACGGGCCGGGGTACCCGCTGTGCGGTCGGGTACCCCGGCCCCGGCGGCGTTATCGGGAGACGGCCTCGACCGTGCGCAGCGAGGCGCGGGCCGCGCCCGCGACGGCCTCGGCGGTCAGGCCGAACTCCTGGAACAGCACCTTGTAGTCGGCGGAGGCGCCGAAGTGCTCCAGGCTGACGATCCGGCCGGCGTCGCCGACCAGCTCGCGCCAGCCCTGGGCGATGCCGGCCTCGACCGAGACGCGGGCGCGCACGTTGGGCGGCAGCACGGTGTCGCGGTAGGCCTGGTCCTGCTCGTTGAACCACTCGATCGACGGCATCGACACCACCCGGGTCGGGATGCCGTCGGCCTCCAGGGCCTCGCGGGCCTGGACGGCCAGCTGGACCTCGGAGCCGGTGCCGATCAGGATCACCTTCGGCGCCGCGCCGGAGGCCTCGGCCAGCACGTAGCCGCCCTTGGCGGTGCCCTCGGCGGAGGCGAACACCTCGCGGTCGAAGGTGGGCACGTTCTGGCGGGTGAGCGCCAGGCCGACCGGGCCGGGGTGGCTGGTGTGCCGCTCCAGCACGGTGCGCCAGGCGACCGCGGTCTCGTTGGCGTCGGCCGGGCGGACCATGGACAGGCCCGGGATGGCCCGCAGCGAGGCCAGGTGCTCGACCGGCTGGTGGGTCGGGCCGTCCTCGCCGAGGCCGATCGAGTCGTGCGTCCAGACGTAGGTGACCGGCAGCTTCATCAGGGCGGCCAGGCGCACGGACGGGCGCATGTAGTCGGCGAAGACCAGGAAGGTGCCGCCGAAGACGCGGGTGCGGCCGTGCAGCGCGATGCCGTTCATGGTGGAGCCCATGGCGTGCTCGCGGATGCCGAAGTGGATGGTGCGGCCGTAGGGGCTCGCGGACTTCAGCGGGTTGCCCTCGGGGAGGAAGGAGCTCTCCTCGTCGATGGTGGTGAGGTTGGACTCCGCGAGGTCGGCCGAGCCGCCCCACAGCTCCGGGATCACCGCGCCGAGCGCCTTGAGGGTCTCGCCGGACGCCTTGCGGGTGGCGACCTCCTTGCCCGCGGGGAAGGAGGGGACGGCCTTCTCCCAGCCGGCCGGCAGCTCGCCGACCTGGATCCGGTCGAAGTCGGCGGCGCGCTGCGGGTTGGCGGCGTGCCAGGCGTGGAAGCCCTGCTCCCACTCGGTGCGGGCGGCCTTGCCGCGCTGGATGACCTCGCGGGCGTGGTCGAGGACGGCCTCGGAGACCTCGAAGGTCTTCTCCGGCGAGAAGCCGAGGACCTTCTTGGTGGCGGCGATCTCGGCGTCGCCGAGCGCGGAGCCGTGCGCCTTGGCGGTGTTCTGGGCGTCCGGGGCCGGCCAGGCGATGATCGTGCGCATCGCGATGATCGACGGGCGCGAGGTCTCGGCCTTCGCCGCCTCGAGCGCCTCGGCGAGCGCGAAGACGTCGATGTCGCCGTCGGACTTCGGGGTGATCCGCTGCACGTGCCAGCCGTAGGCCTCGTAGCGGGCCAGCACGTCCTCGGAGAAGGCGGTCGCGGTGTCGCCCTCGATCGAGATGTGGTTGTCGTCGTAGAGCGCGACCAGGTTGCCCAGCTTCTGGTGGCCGGCCAGCGAGGACGCCTCGGCGGAGATGCCCTCCTCCAGGTCGCCGTCGGAGACGATGGCCCAGATGGTGTGGTCGAACGGCGAGGTGCCGGCCGGGGCCTCGGGGTCGAACAGGCCGCGCTCGTAGCGGGCCGCCATCGCCATGCCGACCGCGTTGCCGATGCCCTGGCCGAGCGGGCCGGTGGTGGTCTCCACGCCCGCGGTGTGACCGTGCTCGGGGTGGCCCGGGGTGCGGCTGCCGGCGACCCGGAAGGCCTTCAGGTCGTCCAGCGACAGGCCGTACCCGGACAGGAAGAGCTGGGTGTAGAGCGTCAGCGAGGTGTGCCCCGGGGACAGCACGAAGCGGTCGCGGCCGACCCAGGAGGGGTCGGTGGGGTCGTGGCGCAGGAACCGCTGGAAGATCACGTATGCCGCGGGGGCCAGCGACATCGCCGTGCCGGGGTGGCCGTTGCCAACCTTCTGCACGGCGTCCATGGCCAGGACCCGGGCGGTGTCCACAGCCCTCTGATCCAGTTCGGTCCACTCGAAT
Organism: Kitasatospora sp. MBT63; assembly: GCF_000710465.2. Lineage (GTDB taxonomy): Bacteria > Actinomycetota > Actinomycetes > Streptomycetales > Streptomycetaceae > Kitasatospora. The sequence goes on from NZ_JAIZ01000190.1 coordinate 39,168, forward strand.
ACGTTCGGCGTCGTGCTCACCCTGACTCAGGGCTCCTTCCATAGTGAAGTGTGACCCCGTGAAGGGGACCGGGTCGGCCACGTCGCTGTGGACCAGACGTTTCGATGGTGCCGGTCACGGAGGGTTGATCCCGCTTCTGCGTGCGAGCCTACCGCCCTGGGGCCCCCTCACCCTGCGTGCCGGGAGCGGTGGGGATCCGGCGGGGGCGTCGCGCTCGGTCTCGTACCTGCGTCTTCGTCCTACCTTCACGGAAACTCCCCGGTCCCGCCCGTCCGAGGGGCAAGACGAGCGAGCCGTGAATTGCATATATAAGGGGCAAAACTCCTGTCCGGTCTGCGGTGATTCACCCGGCGGTGTGCGGTTCGGCTCGCCGGGGTACCCCGGGGCCGGTCGGGAGATATGGAGCGTCTAAGGTGGCGTGGTACGCGCAGAGCGGACGTATCGGCACCCACGGGTCCGGTGGGCGCCTGTGAAGGTTCATCGTGAGTTGGGGTGTTCGTGACCGCCGTCGAATCCCGCCCCGCCGGGGCGGTCGGAGCGACGCCTGCGCATCGGCCGTTCGGGGCCCGTGTCGGGGCCTTCGTCGCACTGACCAAACCCCGGATCATCGAGCTGCTGCTGATCACCACCGTGCCGGTGATGTTCCTGGCGCAGCGCGGGGTGCCCGATCCGCTGCTGGTGCTGTGGGTGGTGGTCGGCGGCTACCTGTCGGCCGGCGGCGCCAACGCGCTCAACATGTACATCGACCGCGACATCGACGCGGTGATGAGCCGCACCGAGCGGCGCCCGCTGGTGACCGGGATGGTCTCGCCGCGCGAGGCGCTGGTGTTCGGCATCGCGCTGGCGGTCGGCTCGACCGTCTGGCTCGGCCTGCTGGTCAACCCGCTGGCCTCGGCGCTGGCGCTCGGCGCGCTGCTGTTCTACGTCTTCGTGTACACCCTGGGCCTGAAGCGGCGCACCGCGCAGAACATCGTCTGGGGCGGCATCGCCGGCTGCATGCCGGTGTTCGTCGGCTGGGCCGCGGTGACGGACTCGCTGTCCTGGTCGGCGCTGGTGCTGTTCCTGGTGATCTTCTTCTGGACGCCGCCGCACTACTGGCCGCTGTCGATGAAGGTGCGCGAGGACTACGCCCGGGCCGGGGTGCCGATGCTCCCAGTGATCAAGGGCAACCTGGCGGTGGCCCGGCAGATCGTGGCGTACTCCTGGATCATGGTGGCGGTCTCGCTGGCGCTGTGGCCGCTGGCCGACACCAGCTGGCTGTACCCGGTCTCGGCCGTCGTGCTGGGCGCGGCCTGGCTCAAGGAGGCGCACGGCCTGCACGCCCGGGCCAAGGCCGGCGTGGTCGGCGCCAAGCTCAAGGAGATGCGGCTGTTCCACTGGTCGATCACCTACCTGACCCTGCTGTTCGTGGTCATCGCGGTCGACCCGTTCGTCAAGTAGCGCCCGCACCGCGAAGGGCCCCGCCGGTACGCCGGCGGGGCCCTTCGCGTGTGGTGGGCGGGGTCAGCGCGGCGGCAGCGTGCTCGGGCCGACGTGGCCGTCGAGCCAGTCCTTGAGCGGCTGCGAGGCCCGCAGGAACGCGGTGATCCGCCGGTACGCCTCCGGGGTGCCAAGCCAGTCGGCGGGCTCCCACTCCTGCCAGGCCACCAGGCCCTTGTTGCGCAGCAGGTCGATCCGCGGGTGGTCCTTGGGGTAGCCGCGCGGTGCGGTCTTCAACGGGTCGCGGCCGGTGACCCGCGGGCCGGCCTTCTCCACCCGGGCGATCACCCGTTCCAGCTCGCCGCCGGTGACGTCCTCGGCGACGGCCGCCCGGTAGCGCGCCAGCTGGTCGGAGGCCAGCTGGTACATGCCGTTGCCGCAGGCCAGGCCGTCGGCGGAGAGCTGGATGTAGCCGCCGGCCGTCAGGTATCCGCCGATGTGGGTCTTGTACGGCGCCTTGTCGGCGCTGAACCGGACGTCCCGGTTGGGGCGGAAGATCTTGCCGGGCCCGAACTCCGGCTCCAGCTGCTCCAGCAGCTCGGCCATCGGCTCGCGCACCGCGCGCTCGTACCGCTCCTTGTGGGCGCTCCAGTAGGCCTTCGAGTTGTCGGCCTCCAGCCGCTCGTAGAACTCCAGTGCCTCGTCCTGCCAGCCTTCGAAAGTCACCGGACCAGGCTATCGGCGCACCGTGTGGTCCGCCGCACACCGCGCTCCCGTCGCCAGTACGGCTACCGATCGGTAGCATGCGGGCATGACCAGCGCAGAGAACGCCACCACCGCCGCGCCCGACGCCCGCGCCGAGCGGCGGGCCAAGCGCATCGCCAAGCACCTCACCCGCTTCGCCGCCCAGCACGGCGGCAGCGCCGACGGCGTCGTCGAGTACGTCGGCCGCACGGCCACCCGGATCGTCGTGGTCGGCGCGGACGGCGCCTGGGGCGACCAGGTCGCCCCCACCCACGCCGTCGGCGTCCGGGCGGCCGAACTGGCCGGCCTGAAGCTGCACGACGACTTCGAGGGCGAGCTCGGCCTCAAGGTGCGCACCGGTGCCTACGAGTGGAAGCGGATGGCCGGCCTCCAGCTCGGCGGCTGACCGGACGCGAGAAGGGCCCCGAGCGGATGCTCGGGGCCCTTCGTCGTCCGCTCCGGCCGGGGCCGGGTGCGGTCAGACCGAGGCGGTCTGCGGGGCCGGCACGGGGGCCGCGGCGGCGCTCTCCCCGTCGGCCCGGGTGCACAGCGCGAGCGGGATCCGCAGGGCGGCGATCCAGGTCAGCGCGGCGCCCAGCATGTGCACCCCGACCATCAGCTCGGGGGCGTCGGTGAAGTACTGGACGAAGCCCAGCAGGCCCTGCAGCAGCAGGACCGCCATCAGGTCGCGGACCCGCGCGCGGGCGGCCGGCGGCGCCTTGACGGCGGCGAAGACGAAGATCACCGCGATGGTCAGGCCGACCGCGACGAAGGCCAGGTCGGCGTGGGCCTGGGCGAGCCGGTCGTAGTCCAGCGTGATCCGCCGGACCGGCTCGTCCATCGTCCCGGAGGACCCCGGGTGGTGGCCCGCGCCGGTCACCAGGGTGCCGGCCAGCACCAGCAGGCCGACCACCAGCACCAGCACCTTCGCCAGCCGCAGGATCGGCCCGGCGACCAGCGGCCGGGGCGCGCCGTCGCCCTCCTTCGACCGCTCCCACATCAGCACCGAGACCCAGACCAGCGCCATCGCCGCCACCATGTGCAGCGCGACCACGTACGGGTTGAGGTGCGTCAGCACGGTGATGCCGCCGATCACGGCGTTGCTCATCACCAGCCAGAACTGCGCCCAGCCGAGCCGGGTCAGGCCGCGCCGCCAGGTGGCCGCGCAGCGGGCCGCCAGGGTGGCCCAGGCGATGGCCCCGCACAGCACGTAGGTGAGCATCCGGTTGGTGAACTCGATGACCCCGTGCAGGCCCAGCTCGGGCGTCGGGGTCAGGCTCTCGCCGGTGCAGCGGGGCCAGGTGGTGCAGCCGAGGCCGGAGGCGGTGAGCCGGACGGCGCCGCCGGTCACCACGATGACCACGCTCATCACCAGCGCGGCCAGCGCCGCCCGCCGGACGGTCTCGGCGGACGGGTGCCAGCGGTCGGCGAGGAGGGAGGAGGGGGTACGCACCCGTTCATCCTAGGTGCGCTTACGGCCGATCTTGGGGCGGGGCGGCCGACGGCGGGAGCAGTGCCGCAGAACGGACTACCGGTGCGGATCGGACATCGGCCCGGTCGGAACCCGCGGCCGGTCGGCGGACGGGAATCGTGCCCGATCTTCCATGATTCATTTCCGGTTCGGCCCGGTTCCGTCCGAGGTCTATCCGAAAGGACATCGGGTGTGGTGAGGTCGGCGCACGATTCTGGCCACTCGGCTGAAATGAGGAACAGAGCATGGCAGGGCAGCGACGGATATCCGGCGGCCTGGTCGCCGCGGCGGCCGGTATCGGCCTGGTGGCACCGCTGGTGCTGGCGGGCACCGCCTCGGCACACACCAGCAGGACGGGCATCACCTGCGACAAGGTCACCGTCGATCTGACGGCCTACAACGCGAAGAGCAGCAACACCGTCACCCTGGTCATCGGCGCCGACACGGTGCTCGACAAGGTGGCCTTCGGCGGCTCCTTCCAGCAGGAGTTCAAGGTGGCGGCGCACACCGCCGACGTCACCGCGACCCTGACCGTCCGGACCGACGAGGACAAGGACGGCAAGAAGGGCTGGAGCTTCACCAAGCAACTGGTCGCGCACGAGTGCCCGGTGTCCCCCTCGACCCCGCCGAGCACCCCGCCCAGCACCCCGCCGACCGGCCACTCGTCGACGCCGAGCACCTCGACGCCGCCGACCGGCACGCCCGGCACCAGCCCCGCGGGCACCCCCAGCGCCTCCCCGACCGGGCCGCAGCTGGCCTCGACCGGCGGCGGCAGCAACGCGGGCGTCCTCGCGGCCGCCGGCGTCGGCGTGATCGCGGTCGGCGGCGGCGTCCTGTTCGCGCTCCGCCGCCGTCCGTCGCGCCGTCACTGACGCGACGTCACTCCCAGCGGAAGAACCGGCCGGCTGCGCCCAGCCCCAGGACGGCCCAGACGGACAGGATCCCCAGATCCGCCCAGGGCACCGAGCCCCCGTACTGGAGGACTGAGCGCAGCCCGTCGGACAGCGCGCTGATCGGCAGCAGTTCCAGCACCGGCCGCACCGCCGACGGGAACTTCGACAGCGGCACCACCACCCCGCCGGCCAGCAGCAGCAGGACGAACACCAGGTTGGCCGCGGCCAGCGTGGCCTCCGCGCGCAGCGTGCCGGCCATCAGCAGGCCGAGGCCGGAGAAGGCCGCGGTGCCGAGCGCCAGCAGGGCCAGCACCCCGAGCGGGTTGCCGTGCGGGGACCAGCCCAGCGCCAGCGCCACCGCCGACAGCAGCAGCACCTGCAGCACCTCGGTCACCAGCACGCAGCCGGTCTTCGCGGTGAGCAGCGCCCAGCGCGGCAGCGGGGTCGACCCGAGCCGCTTGAGGACGCCGTAGCGGCGCTCGAAGCCGGTGGCGATGGCCTGGCCGGTGAACGCGGTGGACAGCACGGCGAGCGCCAGCAGCCCGGGGGCCAGGAAGTCGACCCGCTCGCCGGGGCCCTCCACGGCGACCACGTCGACGGCGCTGAACAGCACCAGCAGCACGGTCGGGATGATCACGGTCAGCAGCAGCTGCTCGCCGTTGCGCAGCAGCATCCGGGTCTCCAGCGCGGTCTGCGCCAGCAGCATCCGGCCGACCGGGGCGCCGCCCGGCCGCGGTTCGTACGTGGTCACGAGCGCAGCTCCCGTCCGGTCAGCTCCAGGAAGACGTCCTCGAGGCTGCGCCGCCCGACGGCCAGCCGTTCCGGCATCACGCCGGCCTCGGCGCACCAGGCCGTGACGGTGGCCAGCAGCCGGGGGTCCACCGGTGCCTGGACGCGGTAGCTGCCGGGGACGGGCTCGCTCGCGTCGGCGCCGTCGGGCAGCACCTTGCGCAGGCCGGACAGGTCGAGTCCGGGCGGGCCGTCGAACCGCAGGGTGCTCTCGGCGCCGCCGCGGCAGAGTTCCTCGGGGCTGCCCGCGGCGATCACCCGGCCGTGGTCGACGATGGCGACCGCGTCGGCGAGCTGCTCGGCCTCGTCCATGTGATGGGTGGTCACCACCACGGTGACGCCGTCCCGGCGCAGTTCGCGCACCAGCTCCCAGGTGGCGCGCCGGGCCTGCGGGTCGAGGCCGGCGGTGGGCTCGTCCAGGAAGACCAGCTCGGGGCGGCCGACCACGGCCATCGCCAGCGCGAGGCGCTGCTGCTGGCCGCCGGAGAGGCGGCGGTAGGCGGTGCGGCCGCAGGAGCCGAGACCGAGCCGTTCGACCAGCGGGGCGACCGGGAGCGGGTCGGCGTACAGCTTGGCGGTGTGCTTCAGCATCTCGACGGCGCGCGCGCCGGCGTACACGCCGCCCGACTGGAGCATCACGCCGATCCGCGGCCGGAGCCGGGCGGCGTCAGCGACCGGGTCGAGGCCGAGCACCCGCACGGTGCCGGCGTCGGGGCGGCGGTAGCCCTCGCAGATTTCGACGGTGGTGGTCTTGCCGGCTCCGTTGGGGCCGAGCACGGCGGTGACCGTGCCGCGGGGGATGGCCAGGTCGAGACCGTTCACGGCGGTCTTGTCGCCGTACCGTTTGACCAGCCCGGCCACCTCGACGGCGGGTTCGTAGCGCATACCGGGGAGTCTAAGAGGGCGGCCCCGGGACCCGGTGCACCGCCCCGGAGTGATCGAACTCCCAGGTCAGGTAAGGCTTACCTGCGTGATTGAAGCCACGGGTGAGGCGTGGATCACGGCTTGTCGTTCCGGAAGGAATTACGCAACAATCGTGTTGTGAAATACATGCGCGAGCACGCCCAGGAGTCGGAGGCCGCCACGGCCGCCGGCGCCGCCGTGCCCGCGCCCGCGACGGAAGCCCTGGTGGACGGGCATCGGGCGACCCGGGACCGGGTCGCCCGCTCGATCCTCGACCACGGGCCCTCCTCCGCCGCGGACCTGGCCAGCCGCCTCGGGCTGACCGCCGCCGCGGTCCGCCGGCACCTGGACTCGCTGGCCGCCGCCGGTCTGGTGGAGTCCCGGGAGCAGCGGGTCTACGGCAGCCGCGGCCGGGGTCGTCCGGCCAAGGTGTTCGCCCTGACCGAGTGCGGCCGGGACGCCTTCTACCAGGCCTACGACCAGCTCGCGGCCGACGCGCTGCGCTGGATCTCGGACGCGGTGGGCGGCGGCAAGGCGGGCGAGGAGGCGGTCGCCGCCTTCGCCCGGGCCCGCTTCCTGAAGCAGGGCGAGCGGTACCAGCGGGTGCTGGCCGAGGCGGCGGACGGCATGCGTGCCGAGGCGCTCGCCGAGGCGCTGAGCGCCGACGGGTACGCTGCGACGGTGCGGCGGGTGCCCGCGGCGTCGGCGGCCAAGGCGCCGGTCGGCGCCCAGCTCTGCCAGCACCACTGCCCGGTGGCGCACATCGCCGAGCAGTTCCCGCAGCTGTGCGAGGCGGAGACCGAGGTCTTCTCCCGGCTGCTGGGCACCCATGTGCAAAGGCTGGCCACCATCGCCCACGGCGACGGGGTCTGCACCACCTATGTGCCGGCACCCGGTGCCGCACCGTCCTCCGCCCGTGGGCGGGGGCCCGGTGCCGTGCCGACTGTCGGTACGTCCCCCAACGAATCGGCTCGTCCGCGCGGAGGAACCTCGCATGACTGACATCGCACACCCGGAGCTCGAGGGCCTGGGCACCTACGAGTACGGCTGGTCGGACTCCGACGCCGCGGGTGCCGTCGCCAAGCGCGGCCTCAGCGAGGACGTCGTCCGGGACATCTCGGCGAAGAAGAACGAGTCCGAGTGGATGCTGAACCTGCGGCTCAAGGGCCTCAAGCTGTTCGGCAAGAAGCCCATGCCGACCTGGGGCTCGGACCTCAGCGGGATCGACTTCGACAACATCAAGTACTTCGTCCGCTCGACCGAGAAGCAGGCCGAGTCCTGGGAGGACCTGCCCGCCGACATCAAGGCGACGTACGACAAGCTGGGCATCCCGGAGGCGGAGAAGCAGCGCCTGGTCGCCGGTGTCGCCGCGCAGTACGAGTCCGAGGTCGTCTACCACCAGATCCGCGAGGACCTGGAGGAGCAGGGCGTCATCTTCCTGGACACCGACACCGCGCTCAAGGAGCACCCGGAGCTCTTCAAGGAGTACTTCGGCACCGTCATCCCGGTGGGTGACAACAAGTTCGCCTCGCTGAACACCGCGGTGTGGTCCGGCGGATCGTTCATCTACGTGCCGAAGGGCGTGCACGTCGACATCCCGCTGCAGGCCTACTTCCGGATCAACACCGAGAACATGGGCCAGTTCGAGCGGACGCTGATCATCGTCGACGAGGACGCCTACGTCCACTACGTCGAGGGCTGCACCGCCCCGATCTACTCCTCGGACTCGCTGCACTCCGCGGTCGTGGAGATCATCGTCAAGAAGGGCGGCCGCTGCCGCTACACGACCATCCAGAACTGGTCGAACAACGTCTACAACCTGGTCACCAAGCGCGCCGTGGCGTACGAGGGCGCGACCATGGAGTGGGTCGACGGCAACATCGGCTCCAAGGTGACCATGAAGTACCCGGCCGTGTACCTGATGGGCGAGCACGCCAAGGGCGAGACCCTGTCGATCGCCTTCGCGGGCGAGGGCCAGCACCAGGACGCCGGCGCCAAGATGGTGCACATGGCGCCGAACACCTCCTCCAACATCGTCTCCAAGTCGGTGGCGCGCGGCGGCGGCCGGACCTCCTACCGCGGTCTGATCGAGATCGGCGAGGGCTCCAAGGGCGCCAAGTCCAACGTGCTCTGCGACGCGCTGCTGGTCGACACCGTCTCCCGCTCGGACACCTACCCGTACGTCGACGTCCGCGAGGACGACGTGTCGATGGGCCACGAGGCGACCGTCTCCAAGGTCAGCGAGGACCAGCTCTTCTACCTGATGAGCCGCGGCATGACCGAGTTCGAGGCGATGGCGATGATCGTCCGCGGCTTCGTCGAGCCGATCGCGCGCGAGCTGCCGATGGAGTACGCGCTGGAGCTGAACCGGCTGATCGAGCTGCAGATGGAGGGCTCCGTCGGCTGACGTCCGGCCGCACGCAGTCCAACCCGCATCGTTAGGAAGAGAGCACCACGACAGCCATGGCTGACGTCAACACCCCCTCCGGCTCGACCACCGCCGGTTCCATCGAGGTCGGTACCGCCGGCGCGGGCGCGCAGCTGGCCGGTCCCGGCACCGGCCGCGCCACCGTCAAGCAGCCGATCGACGCCCGCGTCTCGGTCAAGCCCTCGTTCGACGTGAACGACTTCCCCGTGCCGCACGGCCGCGAGGAGGACTGGCGGTTCACCCCGCTGCACCGCCTCGGCGGGCTGCACGACGGCACCGCGGCCGAGGCCGTCCGGGGCGAGGACAAGGTCGACCTGGGCCTGCCCGAGGGCGTCAGCGCCTCGCTGGTCGGCCGGGACGACGAGCGGATCGGCAAGGCCGGCAAGCCGGTCGACCGGGTCGCCGCGCAGGCGTTCAGCTCCTTCGAGCAGGCGCTGGTGGTCACCGTCCCGAAGGAGACGGTGCTCACCGAGCCGGTCCGGATCGACGTGCACGCCGAGGGCGGCGTCCGCTTCGCCCACGTGGTGATCGACGTCAAGCCGTTCGCCGAGGCCGTCGTGGTGATCAACCACACCGGCACCGGCACCCGGGCCGCCAACGTCGAACTGCTGGTCGGCGACGGCGCCAAGCTGACCTTCGTGTCGGTCCAGGACTGGGACCGGGACGCGGTGCACGCCTCCCAGCACACCGCCCTGGTCGGCCGGGACGCCAGTTTCAAGTCCGTGGTGGTCACCTTCGGCGGCGACCTGGTCCGGATCCATCCGCGGGTCTCCTACGCGGCCCCCGGCGGCGAGGCCGAGCTGTTCGGCCTGTACTTCGCCGACGCCGGCCAGCACCTGGAGCACCGGCTGGTCATCGACCACGACACCCCGCACTGCCGCTCGAACGTCGCCTACAAGGGCGCGCTGCAGGGCCAGGACGCGCACGCGGTCTGGGTCGGCGACGTGCTGATCCGGGCCGCCGCCGAGGGCACCGACACCTACGAGCTCAACCGCAACCTGGTGCTCACCGACGGTGCCCGGGTCGACTCGATCCCGAACCTGGAGATCGAGACCGGTGAGATCGCCGGCGCCGGCCACGCCTCCGCCACCGGCCGCTTCGACGACGAGCAGCTCTTCTACCTGCAGGCCCGCGGCATCCCGGCGGACGAGGCCCGCCGCCTGGTGGTGCGCGGCTTCTTCGCCGAGCTGGTCCAGCAGATCGGCGTCGCCGAGATCCAGGACCGCCTGATGGAGAAGATCGAAGCGGAGCTGGAAGAGACCGTCGCATGAGTTTTCTCCGCGCCTGTGCGCTGACCGACCTCGCCGAGGACGAGCCCAAGCGGGTCGACCTCAACGGCGTGCCGGTCGCGCTGGTCCGCACCGAGGGCGAGGTGTACGCGATCAACGACACCTGCTCGCACGCCAACGTCTCGCTCTCCGAGGGCGAGGTCGAGGACTGCATGATCGAGTGCTGGCTGCACGGCTCCAGCTTCGACCTGCGGACCGGCAAGCCCTCCGGACTGCCCGCCACCAAGCCGGTCGCTGTCTACCCCGTAAAGATCGAAGGGGACGATGTGCTCGTCTCCGTCAACCAGGAGTCCTGAGTCCCCATGGCAACCCTTGAAATCCGCGACCTGCACGTCTCCGTCGAGGCCGAGAACGGCCCCCGCGAGATCCTCCGCGGCGTCGACCTGACCGTGAAGCAGGGCGAGACCCACGCGATCATGGGTCCGAACGGCTCCGGCAAGTCCACCCTGGCGTACTCGCTGGCCGGGCACCCGAAGTACACCGTGACCGGTGGCGAGGTGCTGCTGGACGGCGAGGACGTGCTGGCCATGTCGGTCGACGAGCGGGCCCGGGCCGGCGTCTTCCTGGCCATGCAGTACCCGGTCGAGGTGCCCGGCGTCTCGGTCTCCAACTTCCTGCGCACCGCCGCCACCGCCGTCCGCGGCGAGGCCCCCAAGCTGCGGCTGTGGGTCAAGGAGGTCAAGGAGGCGATGGCCGGTCTGCAGATGGACCCGGCGTTCGCCGAGCGCAACGTGAACGAGGGCTTCTCCGGCGGCGAGAAGAAGCGCCACGAGATCCTCCAGCTGGAGCTGCTCAAGCCGAAGATCGCGATCCTCGACGAGACCGACTCCGGCCTGGACGTCGACGCCCTGCGGGTGGTCTCCGAGGGCATCAACCGGGTCCGCGAGAGCGGCGAGGTCGGCACCCTGCTGGTCACCCACTACACCCGCATCCTGCGGTACATCAAGCCCGACCACGTCCACGTCTTCGCGGCCGGCCGGATCGTCGAGTCCGGCGGCGCCGAGCTGGCCGACAAGCTGGAGAACGAGGGCTACGAGTCCTACGTGAAGGGCGGCGCTTCCGAGTGACACTGCATCCCGGCTCGGCGCTGACCGGGCTCCTCGACACCGACGCGATCCGCAAGGACTTCCCCGTCCTGCAGCGGCTGCTGCACGACGACAAGCCCCTGGTGTACCTGGACAACGCGGCGACCTCGCAGAAGCCCCGCCAGGTGCTGGAGGCGCTGAACGCCTACTACGAGCAGCACAACGCCAACGTGCACCGCGGCGTGCACGTGCTGGCCGAGGAGGCCACGGCGCTGTACGAGGGCGCCCGTGACAAGGTCGCGGCGTTCGTCAACGCGCCGAGCCGGGACGAGGTGATCTTCACCAAGAACGCCTCGGAGTCGCTCAACCTGGTCGCCAACATGCTCGGCTGGGCCGACGAGCCGTACCGCGTGGACGCGGACTCGGAGATCGTCATCACCGAGATGGAGCACCACTCCAACATCGTGCCGTGGCAGCTGCTGGCGCAGCGCACCGGCGCGAAGCTGAAGTGGTTCGGGCTGACCGACGACGGCCGGCTCGACCTGTCGAACATCGACGAGCTGATCACCGAGAAGACGAAGATCGTCTCCTTCACGCTGGTCTCCAACCTGCTGGGCACGGTCAACCCGGTCGAGGCGATCGTCCGCAAGGCCCAGTCGGTCGGCGCCCTGGTGCTGATCGACGCCTCGCAGGCCGCCCCGCACATGGTGCTGGACGTGCAGGCGCTGGAGGCCGACTTCGTCGCCTTCACCGGCCACAAGATGCTGGGCCCGACCGGCATCGGCGTGCTCTGGGGCCGGCAGGAGCTGCTGGAGGACCTCCCGCCGTTCCTGGGCGGCGGCGAGATGATCGAGACCGTCACCATGGGCGCGTCCACCTACGCCCCGGCGCCGCACAAGTTCGAGGCCGGCACCCCGCCGATCGCCCAGGCGGTCGGGCTGGGCGCGGCCGTGGACTACCTGACGGCGATCGGCATGGACAGGATCGCCGCCCATGAGCACGCGATCACCGAGTACGCGGTGGAGCGGCTGCTGGACGTCCCCGACCTGCGGATCATCGGTCCGCGCACGGCCGTGGACCGCGGCGCCGCGATCTCCTTCGTGCTCGGCGACATCCACCCGCACGATGTGGGCCAGGTGCTGGACGAGCAGGGCATCGCGGTCCGGGTCGGCCACCACTGCGCGCGGCCGGTCTGCCTGCGGTACGGAATTCCGGCGACCACCAGGGCGTCGTTCTACCTGTACTCGACGCCGGCCGAGGTCGATGCCCTGATCGACGGCCTGCACCACGTCCGCAACTTCTTCGGCTGAGGAGACGGGGCCCGCGATGAAGCTCGACTCGATGTACCAGGAGATCATCCTGGACCACTACCGCAACCCCCACGGCAAGGGGCTGCGGGCCGGGGACGCCGAGGTGCACCACGTCAACCCGACCTGCGGTGACGAGATCACCCTGCGGGTGCGGCTCGAGGGTGCCACCGTGGCCGACGTCTCCTACGAGTCGCAGGGCTGCTCGATCAGCCAGGCCAGCGCCTCGGTGCTGAACGACCTGGTGGTCGGCAAGTCCGTGGGCGACGCCCAGGCTGTGCAGGAGGCCTTCCTGGAGCTGATGCAGAGCAAGGGCCAGGGCGAGGGCGACGAGGAGGTGCTGGAGGACGCGGTCGCGTTCGCCGGCGTCTCCAAGTACCCGGCCCGGGTCAAGTGCGCCCTGCTCAGCTGGATGGCCTGGAAGGACGCCACCGCCAAGGCGCTGGCCGAGCAGCCCGCCATCAACGACTGACCTGCCCGAGGAGGGCGTACACATGAGCGACACCGAGACCACCGCGGCCGAGGAGGCGAAGGCCCCCGCGGCCACCGCCCCCGAGGCCGCCGCCGAGGGCCCGACGGTCATCGTCGGCACCACGGCGGGCACCGTCTCCGTCGAGGACCTCACCGAGGCCCTGATGGACGTCGTCGACCCCGAGCTGGGGATCGACGTGGTCAACCTGGGCCTGATCTACGGCATCCACATCGACGAGTCCGACGTGGCCACCATCGACATGACGCTCACCTCGGCGGCCTGCCCGCTGACCGACGTCATCGAGGACCAGGCGAAGACCGCCACCGAGGGTCTGGTGCAGGACCTGCGGATCAACTGGGTCTGGATGCCGCCGTGGGGCCCGGACAAGATCACCGACGACGGCCGCGACCAGCTGCGGGCGCTCGGCTTCAACGTCTGATCCACCACCGCACGCACCACGACGGGCCCCGCCCTCCGCGAGGAGGACGGGGCCCGTCGGGCGTTGCGGGGGTGTCAGTCGCCGCGCGCCACGCGCGGCGGGCGGACCGCCGCCGCCATGCCGAGGCAGGCCAGCGCGGCCAGGCCGGCGAAGCCGCTGACCGCCGGCAGCAGGCCGTAGTGGCGGGTCAGCGCGCCGACCGCGACCACCGGCAGCGAGCTGCCCAGGTAGACGATCACCCACAGGGCCGACAGCTCGCTGCCCCGGCGCTCGGGGTTCATCGCCCCGACCGCGCCGGTGAACAGGGACCGGAACGCCACGCCCTGGCAGGCCCCGCCGAGCACGCTGCCGATGAACAGCAGCGCCGGGGTCCCGGTGTACAGCGCGGCGACCACCAGGCCGAGCCCGGCCGCCAGCCCGGTCATCCCGAGCGCGATCACCAGTCGGTCCGAGGTCGGCGGCACCAGCAGCTGGACCGCCGCGGAGGAGCCGAGCAGCAGTGCCGCCACCACCGCGCCGGTCATCCGGGAGGGGGTGTGCAGCAGCGTCGCCGACACCGCGGGGGCCAGGCTCAGGTAGACCCCGAACACGGCGTACGAGGTGAAGCCGGCGCCGGCGGCCAGCAGGAACTCCCGGCGGCCCTGCCGGGGCAGCCGCAGCCGCTGCGGGCGCAGGTGCGCGGGGGTGGTGATCCGCGGCGGGGAGGCCGGCGGCCGCTCCCGCCCGGGCATCCGCGGGTGCACCAGCGCCAGCGGCACGCACAGCGCCAGCAGCGCGACGGCGTGCAGCAGGAACGGGGTGAGCAGGGGGTGCTCCCCGCCGGAGAGCGCGGCGCCGATGATCGGGCCGATCGCCACGCCGCCGGCCGAGCACGCCAGGGTCAGCTTGGCGGCCAGCGTGGGGTGGCCGGGCAGCAGGTCGCCGAGGGCCGCGCCGGCCGCGCCGGTGGACAGGCCGACCGCGATGCCCTGGACGGCGCGCCCGGCGGCCAGCTGCCAGAAGCTGCCGGCGGTGGCGAAGAGCACGTCGCCGGCGGCGGCCAGCGCGATGGCGGGCAGGATCAGCGCGCGCCGGCCGAGGTGGTCGGACCAGTGGCCGACCGCGGCCAGCACCGGGATCAGGGCGAAGACGTAGACCGCGAACAGCCCGGTGACGGCGACCGGGTCGAAGCCGAACCGCGCGGCGAGCACCGGGTAGACCGGGGTGGCCAGGTTGGCGCCGATCAGCATCAGCAGCAGGGCGGCGGCGACCAGGCCGACGCGGATGCCGCGCAGCGCGTTCCAGCGGCTGATCGCGGAGAGCCGGAGCTGGGCGCGGGGCGCGAGCTCCGGGGGGAGGAGGGCCTCCGACAGTCGGCTGCCGGGGAACCGGACGGTTCCGGAGCCGGCGGGGGAGAGGTCCGCCATGGCAGGGGTCTCCTGTGGCCGGGCACCACCGGGACCCGTCCGGCCCGGGGTGGTGGCACGGCTCGGCGGCCCGGTTGGGGCGGGGTGAGCAAAAGGGGAGGTGGGCTTCGTCGCCCGTCGGGCCCGCGCGGGGTGTGCGAGGTGCCCAGCGAAGGATACGTGCTCGCAGCAGCCGGTCGGCGCCGTGCCCCCGGTAGGCCGGGCGTCGGGTGTGCCAGGCCGATACGCTGGGTGGACGGGCCGACACACAGCGATCGGTCCGGCAGTGCCCACCGTCACCACGGGAGATCGCGCAACGATGGCCGGACGAAGCCGCAACACCCCTGACCACCCGTCCGCCGCCGGGGGCGGCGAGCCAGGCGAGGGCCTGCTGCCCGCCGATTTCGACCTGGCCGACCTGTACGGGGCCCGCGGCAGCGACGACGAGGACCTGGACGACTCCGCGGTGCTGGTGCCGCCGGTCAGCCTGCCGCCGGACGCCGAGCTGGTGGCCGCCGCGCTGGCGGTGCCGCTGATCTCGTACGCGGTCAAGCTGGCCCGCTGGACGCAGCCGCACCGCCCGGTGGACGAGTTCGGCGACCTGGCCGACGGCGACCGGGAGGCCGCGGCCCGGCTGCTCGGACTGGCGCCGGCCGAGGGCGAGGTGGCGGAGGAGGCCGTGGTCGAGGCGATGCGGGCCTGGGCGCTGGCCTGCGACCTCGACCTGGTGGAGACCGGCACCACCGCCAAGGGCGAGCACGCGGCCATCCCCGGCCCGGACCTGGACGCCGTCGAGCAGGGCGATCCGTCGGTGGTGCTGGGTCTGTGGCTTGACGCCGCCGGGATCATGCGGGAGCTGGCCGCCGAGGCCGACTCGCTGGCCCCGGAGGGCGACGGCGACGAGGAGGACGCCGACGAGGACGGCCTCGCCGACGTGGAGCAGGCCCGCGAGGCCGCCGCCGAGCTGCTCGACGAGGCGCTGCAGGTGCTCTACGAGATGACCGCCTTCGCCGACCCGGGCGAGGAGACGGTGCCGCTCGGCGTGCTGGCCGCGCTGCTGGTGGTGCCGGAGGGCGAGGAGCCGGACGAGGAGATGCTGGGCGAGATCACCGACGTGATGGTGGCGCTCGACCCGATGCTGGGCGACCTGGCCGAGCTCGGCCTGCTGGAGCACCGGCCGATCGACCCGGAGCTGTTCGAGGAGGAGGACGCCGAGGAGGCCGGGACGGCGCCGGCGGTCGCCGGGGGCGCGGAGCCGGACGAGGCGGAGGCCGCCCGGTTCGGCACGGTCCGGCTGACCCCGCTCGGCCAGTACGCGGTCCGCGAGTGGCTGATGGAGCTGGGATACGACGCCCCGCTGGTCGGTGACCTCGCCGAAGGTGACGCCGAGACGCTGCTGCGCGGCATCACGGAGTCCGCCAACGTGCTGCCCGACCGGGAGCTGGCGGCCTGGCTGAGCGGCCGCGAGCCCGTCGCCGCCGCCCGGGAGCTGCTGGCCGCCGCGCGCGGCCAGGACCCGCAGAGCCCGGTGCGCCGGATGCTGTGCGGGGTGGCGCTGGAGGAGCTCGGGGAGCCGGCCCGGCCGGCCGTGCTGGAGGTGGTGGACGACCCGGAGCTGGGCGGCGCCGCCCGGGCCTGGCTGCGGGCCCAGGGGGTGGAGATCGCGGCGCCCGAGCGGCCGGTGGCGCTGTGGACCGCGGTGGACTCGTTCGCCGCCGTGATGCTGACCAGCGAGGGGGACGCGGGCCGGCTGCGGGAGCTGGTCGCGGGCCTGCCGGTGACCGACAACCCGGCCAGCTACTTCGGTGAGCTGTGGCGGGTCGAGCACCCCTACACCGCGCAGGTGCTGGAGATCGTGGGGGAGCTGCACCTGGACCGGGCGGTGGCCAAGGAGGCCCGGAAGGCCGCCTTCCGGGCGCGGTCGCAGCAGCGCTAGCCGGGGCCGGGCCGGGGTTGGCCGGGGCAGGTCAGGGCAGGTCGAGCTGGCCGGCCGCGGTGAACGGGAAGAACGGGTTGTGGGCCAGCTCCCAGAGGTGGCCGTCCAGGTCCTCGAAGTACCCGGAGTAGCCGCCCCAGCCGGTGGCGGCCGGCGGCTTGACCACCGTCGCGCCGGCCTCCACGGCGGTGGCGAGCGCGGCGTCCACCAGCTCGGGGGACTCCAGGTTGACCGCCAGGGTGACGCCGCGGAAGCTCGGCTCCCCGCCGGAGGGGACCCCGGCGTCGGCCGCCAGCTCCTCCGCCGGGAACAGCCCGAGCGCGGAGTCGGCGGTGCGGAACCAGACGATCTCCGGGCTGGAGGCGGTGGACCGCTGCCAGCCCAGGGCCTCGTAGAAGGCGGCGCTGCGGGCGAGGTCGGCGACGCCCAGGGTGACGATGCTGATCCGGGCGGGGAAGGCACTGGGTGCGGTCATGGCGCACAGCGTAGGCAAGGCTACTGACATCCGGGTCCCGGCGCGGCCGACCGTCAGATCTGGCAACCGTACGGGGGAAGCTGATGGCCCAGCAGGGGGCTGGGCCGTATGGTGTTGCGGACGCGGCGCTGGTGGCGGGCCACGGCCCGGCCGCCGCCCGGTGGACCACAGGCGAGGCTAGTACGCGGGGGTGCGGCAGAGAATGACGAGGCAGCGCACGAGCGGACCCCAGGATCCCGAGGACTTCTACGCGGACCACGAGGAGTACAACCGCCGGGTCCTGGGTGAGGCGGACTTCCCGGTGTACGGCGTGGAGCGGGGGGTGAACGAGACCGTCCCGGCGCGCGAGGCGGGCGGCACGCCCCCGCGTGCTGCCGGTGAGCCCGCGGGCGGGGCGTCCGGCACGCTGCTCCCGGCCGTGGAGGCGGCCCGCACCCTCCCCGGCGCGGACCGCGACGCCCTCGCCGAGTACGAGGTCTGCGACGGCCGGGTGGGCTGGATCGAGGTCCGCTCCGGCGACTGGAGCTCGGCCGACGGCCCGTACGTCACCGTGCGCACCTACCGTCCCGGCGCCGAGCGCGAGCGGTCGCTGCCCGAGCTGGAGGACGTGGTCGAGGACGAGCGCGACCGGGTCTACGAACAGCTGGACATCGACGAGGGCGACGGCCCCGGCCGGGTCCGGGCGATGCGCGAGTGGATCACCGTCGAGGGCGAGCCGCGGGCGGTGCAGATCCACGAGGACCGCCGCCCCGACTCCGAGGCCAGGCCGGTGTGGGCCGGGCGGCTGCGGGTGGACGGCATCACCGTCACGGTCACCGGCCGGGGCGTGCCGCCCGGCGGCATCGAGCTGCGCCGGATCGAGGACTTCGACCGCTACGTGCTGGGCCGCACCGCGCTGCTGCGGCGGCTGGCGGTCCGTCAGCGGGTCGAGGACGTGCCGCTGGAGGAGCGGGTGCTGGCGCCGGTCTCGGGTCTGGAGGCGCACCGCGCGGTGGTCGAGCACGGCGTCAGCGAGGTGGTCGCGATGGAGGCGCAGATCCGCTCCCGGCGGGCGCCGCGGCTGCCGCGCCGGCTGCGCGGCGAGGCGGGCACGCTGCGCTGGGAGGCGGCCGTCCGCCAGCAGATGCGGCTGGCCTCGGAGAGCCGGGACGAGGCCACCGAGGCGGTCAGCGCGATGGTCAACCAGCTGACCAGGCTGGCGCAGAACACCGACTGGCTGGTGGGTACCGCGGAGGGGCAGGCGGCGGTCGAGGAGGTCATCCGGTACACGGTGTTCGCCAGTGAGGTGCCCAGCCTGCCGGCCCAGCGCGCCTGGGACCGGCTCTGGTCGGGCGGCGGGGCGCCGGAGCAGCCGGCGGGCTCCGAGGAGGCCTGGCTGACGGCCTGGGAGCAGTGGCGGCTCGGGCGGATCCAGCACTGACGGCGTGCCGGCGGCGGCCGGCGCGAGGCCCGGTACGGGAGCGTACCCGTCCGGGCGGCCGCGGTAAAGGGATGGTCATGGGTCTGCATAAGGTTGGCAAATCACCACGCTGACGAAGTGTCGGATTCACCTGCGGTTCACCCCGCGGGCCCAGCCTGCTGGGCGTCGGCGGTCTCCGTCGAAGACCCCTCAGCCGCACACCGGGCACCCGGCGGCGGCCATCCCACAGGAGTGACCGATATGCCGCTGTCCCGTCGGGACTTCGTCAACCGTTCCACCCTCCTCGGCGCCGGCGTGCTGGTGGCCGGCAGCGCCGAGGTGCTGGCCACCGCGCCCGGCGCGATCGCCGCCCCGAGCGGCGGCGAGGCCCCGGCGGCCGAGTCGGTCGAGGCCGCCCGCCGCGCCACCGGCTACGGCGAGCTGATCAAGGACCCGGCCGGCATCCTGGCCCTGCCGCACGGCTTCAAGTACCAGGTCATCACCTACACCGGGAAGACCAAGCTGGTCACCGGCGAGTCCACCCCGAGCAACCACGACGGCACCGCCGCCTTCCCCGGCAAGCACGGCGGCACCCTGCTGGTCAACAACCACGAGCTGGCCGGCGCGCGCAGCAACTGGCCGCACCCGGTGCCGCTGCTGGAGGGCCACGTCTACGACCCGGGCGCGGCCGGCGGCTGCACCGTGGTCGAGGTCCGCCAGGGCGGCAGGAAGGTCACCGAGTGGGTCGGCATCGCCGGCACCGCGACCAACTGCGCGGGTGGCGCCACCCCGTGGGGCACCTGGCTGTCCGGCGAGGAGACCGAGGACAAGGCCGGCAAGAACGGCTTCACCAAGGACCACGGCTACATCTTCGAGGTCGACCCGTACGACCAGGCGGCCAACCGCGACCCGCAGCCGATCAAGGCGCTGGGCCGCTACGCCCACGAGGCGGTCGTGGTGGACCAGAAGCGCGGCCACCTCTACCTGACCGAGGATGCCTCCAACCCGAACGGCCTGCTGTTCCGCTGGACCCCGCCGGCCGGCTTCCGCCACGGCAAGGGCAGGCTGCGCACCCTGGCCGCCGACGCGGGCAGGCTGGAGGCCTTCAAGGTCTTCGACTCGCACGGCACCTTCATCGACGACCTCTCCCGGGCCGTCAAGGTCGGCACCACCTACGGCGTGGACTGGGTGAACGTCCCCGACCGGGACGCGCAGACGGTCTCCGTGCGCAAGCAGTTCACCGACGGCCAGGTCACCCGCGCCCGCAAGCTGGAGGGCATGTGGTGGGGTGACGGCGGCTTCTACTTCGTCTCCAGCTTCGCCCGTACCGAGAGCCCGGTGCAGCACGACGGCCAGGTCTGGTTCTACAACCCGGCCCGCCGCACCATCACCCTCAAGGTGCTGCTCGGCCTCAACACCGACGTGATGGGCGACCACGGCAACTTCGACGGCCCGGACAACATCACCGTCTCCCCCTACGGCGGCCTGGTCATCGCCGAGGACGGCGAGGGCCAGTCCCACCTGTTCGGCACCACCGAGGAGGGCCGGACCTACCCGATCGCCCGCAACGACCTGAACATCGGCACCGCCGAGAAGCCCGAGTTCAGCGAGTTCACCGGGGTGACCTTCTCGGACGACGGCGAGACGCTGTTCGCCAACATCCAGGTCCCCGGCATCATGGTCGCGATCACCGGCCCGTGGTGGCGCCTGCAGCACCGCCGCGGCCACGGCTACGACTACTGAGCCCGAACCGGCCCGGCTCCGGCGGCTGCCCGCCGAGGACCCGTCAGGCGTCCTCGGCGGGCAGCCGCAGTTGCAGCATCGCCAGCAGCCGCTGCTGCGGCTGCGCCAGGTCGATCCCGGTCAACTGCTCGGCCCGGCGGACCCGGTAGCGCAGCGTGTTGGGGTGGATGTGCAGGGCGTCGGCGGCCACCCGCACCTCGCCCAGCGCGTCCAGCCAGGCCAGCACCGACTCGGCCAGCCGGGTGCCGTGCCGCCGGTCGTACTCGGCCAGCTCGGTCAGCCGCGGGTCGCGCAGCCCGCCGCGCTCCTGCAGCAGCGCCAGCACCTCGCTGACCAGCACCTCGGCCTGCACGTCGCTCAGCGCGGCCACCTCCAGGTCGACCCCGCCGCGGCCCATCGCGTCCAGGATCCGGTCGGCCTGCGCCCGGGACTCGGGGACCGCCGCCAGGCCGTCGACCGTCGGGCCGATCGCCGCCCGCAGCTCCACGCCGAGGTGCTCGCGGGCCGCCGCCACCACCTCCTGCGCCCAGCTGCGCAAGGTCGCGATCGGCAGGGCCGGCGGCAGTTCGGGCAGCAGCACGTACACCCGGTCCTCGATCGGGGCGAGCTGCGCGCCGCGGTGCCGGGCCGCAGTGTGCACCGAGATCAGGCCGGTCACCTCGGCCCGGGTCAGCTCCCGGTCGGGGCCCTGCCCGGCCGCGTACGCCAGCACGGTGGCCGGGCGGCGCAGGCCCAGGCCCAGGTGGGTGGCGAGCGACTGCGGGCCGGTTGAGCCCTCCAGCAGGCCGGTGAGCAGGGTCCTGGTCAGCCGGACGTCCGCCGACAGCTCGCGCCGGCGCCGGATCAGCTGGGCCGCCGCCACCCGGGCCGCCCCCACCAGCGCCTGCTCGGCCAGCGGCGCCAGCGGCCGCGACCCCTCCTGCACCCAGATGGTGCCGAGCGGCTGCGCGCCCGCCCGGATCCCGATCGCCAGCCGGCGGCGGATGCCGAGCTCCGGGTGGGCGTCGATCTCGATCACGCCGTCCGAGCCGCGAAGGTGCTGGAACACGCCCCACTCGCGCAGCTTGGACAGGTACGGCTCGGGGCCCTGCCAGCCCAGGATGGACAGCCGCCGCAGGTCGTCCACCTCGTCGGTGTCCGAGGAGCGGGAGTAGGCGAGCACCCGGCTGGAGGTGTCCTCGATCGAGACGATGCCGCCGGTCAGCACCGCGACCGTCTGGGCCAGCGAGAACAGGTCGCCCGCGTTCGGCTCGGACGGGATGGGGGCGTCCGGCCCGGCGATGATCGCCCGGGCCAGCGAGTCCAGGTGCTCCCAGCGGGTCTCCCGGCGGACCGACAGCAGCGCCACGCCCGCCTCGGTGGCCGCCTCGCGCAGCGCGTCCGCCTGGCCCGGTGCGTCCAGCTTCACCGCCACGGCCGCCGCCCCGGCCCGTCCGGCGGCCCGCAGCGCGGGCAGCGCGGCCCGGCCGCGCGCGCCGATCGCCAGCACCAGCTCGCCCGGGGAGGCGGTGGCGGTGTCCTCCGGGTCGAGGATCGCCACGTCCAGCACCGGCACGTCCAGCCCCGCGGGGGCGGCCTGCAGCTCGACCAGCGGCTCGCCCAGCGACATCAGCAGACGGCGCAGCGGGATGCCGCCGGCGGGGGCGGGCGCGGTCATCGGGCCCTCCTTCATCCGGTCGGACAACTCCGTCCGGATGACTTTAGCCGCCAGGCCAATCAAGTGCCCCCGTCCACGGGTTTAGCGTTCGTCCATGGCCGCCGTGTGACCCGCGTCGGCTCCCCGCCCACGACTCGAAGGAGAGCGCGCCACCATGGATGCTGTGACCCAGGTCCCCGCGCCGGTGAACGAGCCGGTCCGCAGCTACGCCCCCGGCAGCCCGGAACGGGCCCGCCTGGAGGCCAAGCTGAAGGAGCTGGGCGGCCAGGAGCCGATCCAGCTGACCATGACGATCAACGGGGAGCGCCGGATGGGCGGCGGCTCGGAGATCCACGTTGTTCAGCCGCACAACCACGCGGCACGGCTCGGCACGCTGCGCAACGCCACCCAGGACGACGCGCGTGACGCCATTGACGCTGCCCTGGCCGCCGCCCCGGCCTGGCAGGCGCTCTCCTTCGACTCGCGGGCCGCGATCTTCCTCAAGGCCGCGGACCTGCTGGCCGGCCCCTGGCGCGAGACGCTGGCCGCCGCCACCATGCTCAACCAGTCGAAGACGGCCCAGCAGGCGGAGATCGACTCCTCCTGCGAGCTGATCGACTTCCTGCGCTTCAACGTGCACTTCGCCCGCCAGATCATCGCCGAGCAGCCGGTCTCCTCGGACGGCGTGTGGAACCGCAGCGACCACCGCGCGCTGGAGGGCTTCGTCTACGCGATCACGCCCTTCAACTTCACCGCCATCGCGGGCAACCTGCCCACCGCCCCGGCCCTGATGGGCAACGTGGTGCTGTGGAAGCCGTCCCCGACCCAGCAGTACTCCGCGCACCTGCTGATGCAGCTGCTGGAGGCGGCCGGCCTGCCCAAGGGCGTCATCAACATGGTCACCGGTGACGGCCTGGCCGTCTCCGAGGTCGCCCTCACCCACCCGGACCTGGCGGGCATCCACTTCACCGGCTCCACCGCCACCTTCCAGCACCTGTGGCGCGAGGTCGGCAACAACATCGCCGGCTACCGCACCTACCCGCGGATCGTCGGCGAGACCGGCGGCAAGGACTTCCTGGTCGCCCACCCGTCCGCCGACCGGGCGGTGCTGAAGACCGCGATGACCCGCGGTGCCTTCGAGTTCCAGGGCCAGAAGTGCTCGGCGCTGTCCCGCGCCTACGTCCCGGCCTCGATCTGGGCCGAGATCAAGGACGACTTCCGCGACGAGGTCGAGTGGCTCACCATGGGCGACGTCACCGACCTGTCGAACTTCATGAGCGCCGTCATCGACGACCGCTCGTTCGCCAAGAACAAGGCCGCCATCGACCGCGCCAAGGCCGACCCGAAGGTCGAGATCCTGGCCGGCGGCAGCTACGACGACTCGGTCGGCTACTTCATCCGCCCGACCGTGCTGGTCTGCGAGGACCCGGCGAGCGAGTACTTCCGCGACGAGTACT
This sequence comes from Kitasatospora sp. MBT63, assembly GCF_000710465.2. Classification (GTDB taxonomy): domain Bacteria; phylum Actinomycetota; class Actinomycetes; order Streptomycetales; family Streptomycetaceae; genus Kitasatospora. Next base: position 62,378 of record NZ_JAIZ01000190.1, read on the forward strand.
TCGGCCCGATCCTCGCCGTGCACGTCTACCAGGACGAGGACTACGACCGGATGCTGGCCCAGATGGAGTCCGTCTCCAGCTACGGCCTGACCGGCGCGATCATCGCCCAGGACCGGGCGGCGATCGAGCACGCCATGCAGGTGCTGCGCCACGCGGCCGGCAACTTCTACATCAACGACAAGCCGACCGGCGCCGTCGTCGGCCAGCAGCCCTTCGGCGGCGGCCGGGCCTCCGGCACCAACGACAAGGCCGGCGCCAAGCAGAACCTGATGCGGTGGACCTCGACCAGGTCCATCAAGGAGACGTTCGTCCCGCCGACGGACTACCGCTACCCGCACATGGGCTGACCTCCCTCCCCGGGCCGGCGGCCCACCCTCAGCCGCCGGCCCACCCCCTTCTCTCCGTCGAACGTCTGAACAGTCTCCAGGAGTACCGATGCTCCGTTCCGCCCTCCTCGCCGCGTCCCGCTCCCCGCAGGTGCGCACCCTGGTCGAGAAGTTCCCGCCCACCCACGCCATAGTCGAGCGCTTCGTCGCCGGCGAGCTGCTCGACCAGGGCATCTCCGCCACCGACGAACTGGTCGCCACCGGCCGCAAGGTGACGCTCGACCACCTGGGCGAGGACACCAAGGACGCCGACCAGGCGGCCGGCACCGCCGAGGCGTACGAGCACCTGCTCGCCGCGCTCGGGGAGACCGGCCTCGCGGCCGACGCCGAGGTCTCGGTGAAGCTGTCCGCGGTCGGCCAGTTCCTGCCGGTGGACGGCGAGAAGATCGCGCTGGAGAACGCCCGGCGGATCTGCGAGGCGGCGGCGGCCGTCGGCACCACGGTCACCCTGGACATGGAGGACCACACCACCACCGACTCCACCCTCGCCATCGCCCGCGAGCTGCGCGCGGACTTCCCGTGGCTCGGCGTGGTGCTCCAGGCCTACCTGCGGCGCACCGAGGCCGACTGCCGCGAGTTCGCGGCGGCCGGCTCCCGGGTCCGGCTGTGCAAGGGCGCCTACAAGGAGCCCGAGTCGGTCGCCTTCCAGGGCAAGCACGAGGTCGACCTGGCGTACGTCCGGGCGCTCAAGGTCCTGATGGCGGGCGAGGGCTACCCGATGATCGCCTCCCACGACCCCAACATGATCAAGATCGCCGGCCAGCTGGCCGAGTGGAACGGGCGCGCCCGCGACAGCTTCGAGTACCAGATGCTGTTCGGCATCCGCCCGGAGGAGCAGCTGCGGCTCGCCGAGGCCGGCAACACCATGCGGGTCTACCTGCCGTACGGGCAGGAGTGGTACGGCTACTTCATGCGGCGCCTCGCGGAGCGCCCGGCCAACCTGACCTTCTTCCTGCGGGCGATGGCCACCCGGGGCTGACCCGGCGGCGCTCCGGCGCCGCACGGCGGGGGGGCGGGGGGCCCC
>NZ_JAIZ01000190.1:63887-72030 GCF_000710465.2 Kitasatospora sp. MBT63
TTCCGGGCGGACACCGGGCACGGCCCGGCCGCGGGCGCGCCTCCGGTGCCCGGATGCCGGCCGGTCAGGGGGCAGCGGTGAACACCAGAGACGCGTTGTGGCCGCCGAAGCCGAAGGAGTTGGCCAGGGCGGCGGTCACGGGGACGTGCCGGGAGCGGCCGGCGACCACGTCCAGCTTCACGGCCGGGTCGAGGGTGTCGAGGTTGCGGGTCGCGGGGACGGCGCCGTCGCGGACCGAGAGGATCGCGGCCAGCGCCCCGAGCGCGCCCGCCGCACCGAACAGGTGGCCGGTCATCGACTTGACGGCGGTGACGGCCGGATGGGTGCCGACCGCCTCGGTGATCGAAGCGGCCTCGGTGAGGTCGCCCAGCGGGGTCGAGGTCGCGTGGGCGTGCACCAGGGCGATGTCGAGCGGCGACAGCCCGGCGGCGGCCAGCGCCATCCGCATCGCCCGCACCTGGCCGTCGGCGTGGGCGGCGGTGATGTGGTGGGCGTCCGAGGTGACGCCCGCGCCGGCCAGGACCGCGTGGGCGCGGGCGCGCCGGGCGGCGGCGAACCCGGCGCGTTCCAGCACGACCAGGGCCGCGCCCTCGCCGATGCCGAAGCCGTCGCGGTCGGCGTCGAACGGCCGGGACGCCCGCCCGGGATCGTCGTTGCGGGTCGAGTGGGCCCTGGCCTGGGCGAAGCCCGCCAGCGGCAGCGGTTGGATGCAGGCCTCGGTGCCGCCCGCGACCACCACGTCGGCCCGGCCGAGCCGGATCAGGTCCAGGCCGGTCGCGATCGCCTCGGCCCCCGACGCGCAGGCGCTCACCGGCGTGTGGGCGCCGCCGCGCGCCCCCAGCTCGATGCTGACCCAGGCGGCCGGGCCGTTGGCCATCAGCATCGGGACGGTGTGCGGCGACACCCGTCGTACGCCGGAGGCCTCGAGGACGTCGTCCTGGCCGAGCATGGTGAGTGCGCCGCCGGTGCCGGTGCCGATCACCACGGCGAGCCGCTCCGGGGCGACCTCGGGCGCGCCCGCGTCCGCCCAGGCCTCCCGCGCGGCGACCAGGGCGATCTGCTCGCACCGGTCCAGCCGGCGGGCCCGCACCCGGTCCAGCACCTCGGTCGGCTCGACCCGGAGCCGGGCCGCGATCCGCACCGGCAGGCCCGCCGCCCACTCCTCCTCGATCGGGCCGATCCCCGACCGTCCGGCCAGCAGACCGGACCAGGTCGAGGCGGTGTCCCCGCCCAGCGGTGTGGTGGCCCCGAGTCCGGTGACCACCACCTCGTCGGTACGTGCCGTCATGGGCTGCCCTTCCTTTGTAGGAGTGCCACAGCCGCCACCGACGGATGTGTCGGGGCGACCGTGGCACTCGGGCCGCCCTGTCAGGTGAGTGACGGGAGATCAGGTGCGAGAAGCGACCGATTCCGGTGCGAACCTCCTGTGGGAACTCAACAGTGCGGCCCGGTCAGGGCCGGTCCCACAGTTCGGTGCGGTGCGCCGCGGCCAGGGCGCCGATCCGGGCCAGTGCCTCGGCGGCGGGGAGCGGGTCCGGGCGGCGGCCGTCCCGCAGCCGCAGCGCGACCTGCCCGGCCGCGGCCTCCCGGGGGCCGATCACCGCCTGGTACGGGACCAGCCGGGCCTCGCGGATCCGGGCACCGAGCGAGCCGCGGTACGGCGCGGCGAGCTCCGCGCGCAGCCCCTGCTCCAGGCCGCGCGCCACCAGCTCCTCGGCCTGCGGCAGTTCGGCCTCGGAGACCGGCAGCACCACCAGCTGGACCGGTGCCAGCCAGGCCGGGAAGGCGCCGCCGTGGACCTCGATCAGGTGCGCGACCGCCCGCTCCACGCTGCCGATCACACTGCGGTGCACCATCACCGGCCGGTACCTGCCGCCGTCCGGCCCGATGTAGTGCAGGTCGAACCGCTCCGGCTGGTGGAAGTCGATCTGGACGGTCGACAGGGTGGCCTCCCGGCCCGCCGGATCGGCGATCTGCACGTCGATCTTGGGCCCGTAGAAGGCCGCCTCCCCCGGCGCCGCCTCGTACGCCACGCCCGCCTTCTCCAGCACCTCGACCAGCAGCGCGGTCGCCCGCTCCCACAGCGCCGGGTCGGCGACGTACTTCCCGCCCCCGCCCGGCAGGGACAGCCGGTAGCGGGCCGGGCGGATGCCGAGCGCCTCGTACGCGCGGCGGATCAGCTCCAGAGCCGCCAGCGCCTCGTCCGCGGCCTGCTCCACGGTGCAGAAGATGTGCGCGTCGTTCAGCCGGATCGAGCGGACCCGGGTCAGTCCGCCCAGCACCCCTGAGCGCTCGCTGCGGTACATGTCACCCAACTCGGCCATCCGCAGCGGAAGTTCGCGGTAGCTGTGGGAGCGGGAACGGTAGATCAGCGCATGGTGCGGACACAGGCTCGGCCGCAGCACCGCCTGCTCGGCGCCGAGGTCCATCGGCGGGAACATGTCCTCGCTGTAGTGCGACCAGTGACCGGAGAGCTCGTACAGCTCCCGCTTGCCCAGCACCGGCGAGTACACATGCCGGTAGCCGGCCCGGCGCTCGGCGCCGCGGACGTACTCCTCCAGCGCGTGCCGGACGGCCGCGCCGTCCGGCAGCCAGTACGGCAGACCGGCTCCGATCAGCGGGTCGGTGTCGAACAGGTCCAGCTCGCGGCCGAGCCTGCGGTGGTCGTGCATCGTGGTCTCCTCGCGGGGGAATCGAGGCGAGTGACCGCACGGCGAAGCCCCGGGGCACTCGCCCCGGGGCTTCGGACACAGACAGCTGTCAGCGCGCCGGGACACTCTCCGGCGTCGTCGTGATGGCAGCAGCGCGCTTCATGCCTTTCACGCTAGCAGAGCCCCGGCGCGGGCCGCCGGGCCTTTTCCGCCACCCTCACAGGAACGGCTTGGTGTCCAGCTCGAACCCGAACGGCTCCGGCAGCACCAGCGGCCCGCCGAACGGGGCGAGGTGGACCACGGTGTACTCGTCCCGCAACGGCTGGGAGAACAGGCTCACTTGCGCCTTCTCCCGGTCGACCAGGAGGTACAGCGGGATGGCGGCGCGGGCGTAGCAGTGCCGCTTGGCGATCCGGTCCTGGTCGGGACGGCTGGAGGTGACCTCGGCGACCAGCGCCACCCCGGCGGGCTCCATCCAGGGCGGGGCGCCCCGGAAGAGCCCGAGATCCTCCGGCGCGAAGGTGGCGTCGGGGATGACGTGGTTCCTCGGGCAGAGACCGCCGCTGACGAGTCTGAGGCCCTTGTAGCCGGAGACGCTCATGTCGACCGCGGACTTCCGGATGACCTGCTTGACCAGATGGCTGACGCAGTCCTCGTGGTCCCCGTCCGTGGGTGGTGCCACAACGATCTCTCCCTCGATGAGCTCGGCCCGGAAGCCCTCGGGGGTGTGCAGGCCCAGGAAGTCCTCCAGCAAGAGGTCTTCCTGCGTAGGGGAGTCCTGGGCCGGTCGCTCATGTGCCATGGCACTCATGATGCCCCTCCTCTGGGTGAGCGTCACGCTACGGAGCAGGGCAGCGCCGATGGGCCGGGTACCGACCGAGGTTCGCTCGAAGGGGTGGCGGCGGACAGGTTTGCGAGCCGGGCCGCCGGGTCAGAGCATGGCGGCGGCGGGCTTGACCATGCTGCGGGCGGTCTTGGCGTCCACGTACTCGCCGAGTGCGGTCATCACCCACTCGCCGGAGAACTGCCGCACCAGCTTGCACATCGCGACGCCGGTGTGCGGCTCGGTCTGGGCGAGTTCGAAGCGGACCAGTTCCTGGCCGCTGCCGGCGTCGACCAGGCGGCAGTAGGCGTTCTTGATGTCGGTGAACTTCTGGCCGGAGAAGGAGTTGACCACGAAGACCAGGCCGCAGACCTCGGCGGGCAGGCCCTCCAGGTGGACGGTGATCGCCTCGTCGTCGCCCGCGCCCTCGCCGGTCAGGTTGTCGCCGGAGTGCGCGATCGCCCCGTCGAAGATCGACAGCTTCATGAACCAGGCGGTCTCGATCTTCTTGCGCTGGGCGTCGAAGGCGATGCAGGAGGCGTCCAGGTCGATGTTGCGGCCGGCGCCGGCCGGCTCCCAGCCGAGGCCCATCCGGACCGAGGACAGGAAGGGCTTGCCGCCCTTCTCCAGCGAGACCGAACCGCCCTTGACCAGGTTGACCTTGCCCTTGTCGAGGGTCACCTTGCCGACCGACGGCGGGCCGCTCGGCCGCGGCGGCGCACCGGCCGGCCCGGACAGCGGCGCGGCCGCGGTGGCCGCGGCCGGGGCGGGGGAGTCCTCGACGCTGACCCCGAAGTCGGTGGCGATCCCCGCCAGGCCGTTCGCGTAGCCCTGGCCGACCGCGCGGACCTTCCACTCGCTGCCGCGCCGGTACACCTCGACCACCACCAGGGCGGTCTCCGGGCCGAGCCGGGGCGGGGTGAAGGTGGCGAGCACCCGGCCGGTGGCGGTGTCGCGCAGGGTCGCGGTCGGCTCGGTTCCGGCGAAGGTGGCGCCGGCCTGGTCCAGGCTGGCCGTGACGACCACCTTGGCGATGCCGGCCGGGACCGCCGAGGTGTCGACCGTGATGGCGTCGGGCTTGCCGCCGGCCGCCGGGCGGTGCGTGACGCCGGGCCCGTTCGGTGCGTTGAAGAAGACGAAGTCCGCGTCCGAGCGGACCTTGCCCGCCTCGGTCACCAGCAGGCCGGAGACGTCGAGCGCCTTGGGCGCGGTCACCTCGACCGTCACCCGGGTGGCGGCGAGCGGCGCGTTGCCGCCCTGGGTCAGGACCGTGGTCACGATGATCCTCCTCGACGGCTCGGCGTCACCGGCTGGGCACGGCCGGCGGGGCCCGGTCACGGGCCGCCCCCACCCTAACCACCCGGGTGTCCTGACATGCCGTGACCCGGCTGGAAGCGGAACGACTTGTCCCGCCCGGGCACGCTGGGACAGCATGCAGGAATGTCAGCCCTACAACGCTCCGAGGCGCTCCTGCGTGCCCGCCTGCTGGACATCCGCTCCTACACCGTCGAGCTCGACCTGACCCGGGGCGAGCAGGTCTTCGGCAGCACCACCGTGATCCGGTTCGGCTGCGCCGAGCCCGGCGCCGACACCTTCGTCGACCTGGCGGCGGCCGAGCTGCGCCGGGCCCGGCTGAACGGCCGCCCGCTGGAGCCGGCCGCGTTCGAGGGCGACCGGATCCGGCTGACCGGCCTGGCCGCCGAGAACGAGCTGCTGGTCGAGGCCGAGCTGAGCTACTCGAACACCGGCGAGGGCCTGCACCGGTTCACCGATCCGGCGGACGGCGCCGGCTACGTGTACGCCACCCTCGGCCCCGATCTCGCGCCACGGCTGTTCGCCTGCTTCGACCAGCCCGACCTGAAGGCCCCGTTCACGGTCACCGTCACCGCCCCCGCGGACTGGCAGGTGGTCGCCAACGGCGCGCTCGCCGAGGCCCGCGACGGCCGCTGGGAGTTCCTCCCGACCGAACCGGTCAGCACCTACCTGGTCACCGTGGTCGCGGGGCCGCTGCACTCGGTGTACGCCGAGCACGACGGCATCGGGCTCGCCCTGCACGCCCGCCGCTCGCTCGCCGCGGAGCTGGACCGGGAGGCCGGGGAGCTGTTCGAGGTGACCCGCGACTCGCTGGACCGGCTGCACGGACTGTTCGACCGCCGCTACCCGTTCGGCCAGTACCACCAGGCCTTCGTCCCCGAGTTCAACTGGGGTGCGATGGAGAACCCGGGCTGCGTGGTGCTGCGCGACGAACTGCTGTTCCGCTCCGCGCCGACCGACGCGGACCGCGAGCTGCGCGCGATGATCGTCTGCCACGAGATGGCCCACATGTGGTTCGGCGACCTGGTCACCATGCGCTGGTGGGACGACCTGTGGCTGAACGAGTCCTTCGCCGAGATGCTCGGCTACCGGGTCGCCGCCGAGTCCACCCGCTTCACCGACGCCTGGACCGGCTTCGCCGCCCGCCGCAAGGGCTGGGGCTACGACGCCGACCAGCGGGCCTCCACCCACCCGGTGGCCGGCAACGGCACCGGCAGCGTCGCCGAGGCGATGGGCAACTTCGACGGCATCTCGTACGCCAAGGGCGCCTCGGCGCTGCGCCAGCTGGTGGTCTGGCTCGGCGACGAGGCCTTCTTCGCGGGGATCAACGCCTACTTCGCCGAGCACGCCTTCGGCAACGCCGAGCTGGCGGACTTCCTGGCCGCGCTGGCCGAGGCCGGCGGCCGGGACGTCCGGGCGTGGGCCGACGCCTGGCTGCGCACCAGCGGCGTCGACACCCTGCGGGTCGAGGTCCGGTACCAGGGCGACCGGGTGGCCGGCGCCGCGGTGGTCAACGAGGGCACCCGGCCACACCGGATCCGGCTCGGGGTGTACGACCTGGCCGGGCCGGCCGTCGTACGGCGCGCGAGCATCCCCCTCGACGTGGCTCCCGGCGGCCGCACCGAGGTGCCCGGGCTGGCCGGCGCCGCCCGCCCCGCCCTGCTGCTGCCCAACGACGGCGACCTCAGCTGGACCAAGATCCGGCTGGACCCGGACTCCTGGCGGACGGTCACCGGTTGGCTCTCCGGCATCGACGACGGCCTGACCCGCGCCGTGCTCTGGGAACACGCCCGCGACCTGGTCCGCGACGGCGAGCTGGCGCCCGGCGCGTACCTGCGGCTGGTGGCCGGGCACCTGCCGGCCGAGACCACGGTCGCCGCCGTCGAGGCGGTGCTCGCCTTCGCCCGCACCGACGCGGTCGGCCGCTACCTGCCGCCCGCCGAACGCCCGGCCGCGCTGGCGGTGCTCGGCGGCGCCGCCGAGGCCCTGCTGACCCGGCCCGGCGCCGGCCACGGCCTGCGGCTGGCCGCCCTGCGCGGGGGGGTGGAGAGCGCCGACTCGCCGGCCGACCTGGCCCGGCTGCGGTCCTGGCTGGACGGCGCCCAGCTGCCCGAGGGCCTGGACCTCAGCCCCGACCTGCGCTGGTCGGCGCTGGCCACCCTGGCCGCGAAGGGCGCGGCGGACGAGGCCGCGATCGAGGCCGAACTGGCCCGCGACCGCAGCGACATCGCCGAACAGGGCGCCGCCCGGGCCCGGGCGGCGCTGCCGGATCCGGCGGCCAAGGAACGGGCCTGGGCGGCGCTGTTCGGCGACGGACTCTCCAACCGGCTGCTGGCCGCCACCGCCGAGGGCTTCTGGCGGTCCGGTCCGCCGGAGCTCCAGGAGGCCTATGTGCGGCGCTACTTCGAGGCCGTCCCGGCGGTGGGGGAGCGCGGCGACCGGGTGGCGGCCGTCCTCGGGCACGCGCTGTTCCCCCGGGAGCGGGCCACGCCCGAGGTGGTCGCGGCGACCGAGGACTGCCTGGCCCGGCCGGAGCCGACCCCGGGCCTGCGCCGGGCGCTCTCGGACGAGCTGGACGACCTGCGCCGGGCCGTCCGGGTCCGCGCCGCGGCCGCCGGCTGACCGGCCGGTGGCGGGCCGTCGGGCCCGCCACCGGTCCGGATCAGTAGCTGTCGAAGGTGCCGCGGGCGGCGAGCGCGCGCGGCTGCCGCAGGGCGAAGGCGGAGGCGCTCCAGCTCTCCGCGGCCGGCCCGGCGGTCGGCGGTACGGTCGCGGTGGGCCGGTCGGTCGGCGGCAGGACGGTCATGGTGCGCGGATCGGCGCTGCGGCCGGCGCCGGACGGCACCGGGCTCGGCAGGACCGGGCCGGGCAGGACGGCCGCCGGGAGGGCGGCGCCGGTCACGGTGAAGCTGTACCGGCCCGGCGCGACGTCGACGCCGGGCGGCAGGGTGAACCGGTAGACCAGGCTGTCGTGGTCGAGCGCGACGGTGGCGACCGCGCCCGGCAGGTCGCTCCACGGCACGGTGCCGGGCAGCACGTCGGGCCGGGACAGCCGCAGCTCCACCTGAAGGGCGGTCAGCGGCTCGGCGACGCTGAGGGCCACCGTGTGCCGGGTGCCCGAACGGCCGAGCGGGGTGACCTCCGCGGTGCCGCGCAGGGCGTGGTCCGGCGCGAGCCCGGTCGGTCCGGGCGACGGCTGCGCGCTGCCGCCGCCGGGCCGGGCGCCGTCGGGGGAGGCGCTCGGGGAGGCGTCGGCCAGGGCGATCTCGGGGCCGGTGCCGGGGTCGGCGGTGTCCGGCCCGGCCGGGGTGGACGGGGTGCCGGTGGGCCGTACCGTCACCGGCTGCGCGGTACT